>NZ_JBVJMD010000002.1:32709-452291 GCF_055584385.1 Streptomyces sp. NPDC104096 | reverse complement strand
CTCGTCCGACAGCGTCAACTCGGCCTTCGGCCGCCCCATCCGTGCCATAGGGCAAGCCTACACATCTGAATGGAATTCCCGACTCGGAACACTAGGAGACCGGACCGAGCCCGAGCGGGCCCGCGATCTCCTCCGCCATGACCCGGCCGGCCTCGATCTCCAGCGCGTCGTCGCTCACGTCCATGTCCGTGTCCAGACCGTCCAGCTCCTCCAGGGGCTGGTCCAGCCGGATGTGGGCCAGCACCGAGTGCAGCGCCCTGAGCGTGGCCGAGGCCGTCGAGCCCCAGTTGGAGAAGTAGGAGAACTGCCACCACCACAGGGCCTCCGTGATGCGGCCCGCGCGGTAGTGGGCCATGCCGTGGCGCAGGTCGGTGATGACGTTCGCGAGGTCGTCGGAGATCCGGGCCGGGACCGGTGCCTTGCGGGGCTCGTAGGGGTCGAAGACCTCCGAGTAGACGTCGACCGGGTCCAGCAGGCGGGCCAGGTTCTCGCGCAGGTCGTCCACGTCCGGCTCCGGGCCCGAGTCGGGCTCGTAGCGCTCGTCGGGGACGATGTCCTCGTGCGCGCCGAGCCGGCCGCCCGCCAGCAGCAGCTGGGAGACCTCCAGCAGGAGGAAGGGGACGGTCGAGCCCGGCTCGTCGCCCTTCGCGACCTCGGTGACGGCTACCAGGAAGCTCTCGATCTGGTCCGCGATCTGGACCGCGAAGTCGTCCGGACTCGGCTCGATCGCGTGCAGCGTGGCGTCAGACATCTAGGAGTCGTCTCCCCTCGAAGGCGCGGCCGAGGGTGACCTCGTCCGCGTATTCCAGGTCGCCACCCACCGGGAGGCCGCTGGCCAGGCGGGTGACCTTCAGGCCCATGGGCTTGATCATGCGGGCGAGATACGTCGCTGTCGCCTCGCCCTCGAGATTCGGGTCCGTGGCCAGGATCAGCTCGGTGACCGCGCCGTCGGCCAGGCGGGCCAGGAGTTCCCGTATCCGCAGGTCGTCCGGGCCCACGCCCTCGATCGGGCTGATCGCGCCGCCCAGGACGTGGTAGCGGCCGCGGAACTCACGGGTGCGCTCGATGGCCACGACGTCCTTGGGCTCCTCGACCACACAGATGACGGTGGCGTCGCGGCGGGTGTCGCGGCAGATCCCGCACAGCTCCTCCTGCGCCACATTGCCGCAGGTCGCGCAGAACCTGACCTTCGCCTTCACTTCGAGGAGGGCGTGCGCGAGCCGACGGACGTCCGTCGGCTCCGCCTGGAGGATGTGGAAGGCGATCCGCTGCGCGCTCTTGGGACCGACGCCGGGGAGCCGCCCCAGCTCGTCGATGAGGTCCTGGACCACGCCTTCGTACAACGGACTGCCCTTCCTGGTTCTTCGAGGACTTTCAGTACGTACCGTAGTTGGCCGTCGCCCGTTCGAGGAAGGCGGTACGGACCCGACTCGGTTCGAACGTCAGAACGGCAGGCCGGGGATGCCGCTGCCGCCGCCCAGCCCCTGGGCCAGCGGGCCGAGCTTCTGCTGCTGGAGCGTCTGCGCGTTCTCGTTGGCCGCCTGGACGGCCGCGACGACCAGGTCGGCGAGGGTCTCGGTGTCGTCCGGGTCCACCGCCTTCGGGTCGATCTTCAGCGCCCGCAGCTCGCCGGATCCCGTCACGGTCGCCCGCACCAGGCCGCCACCCGACTGACCGTCGACCTCCGTCCGCGCCAGTTCCTCCTGCGCCCTCGCCAGGTCCTGCTGCATCTTCTGGGCCTGTTGGAGCAGTTGCTGCATATTGGGCTGGCCACCACCGGGAATCACGATCAGCTCCTGGTTTCGTACGGCTGTCGGGGCGAGGTTTTCCTCGCCTGGCACGAGCCTACGTGGTCCAGGCAGGCATCGCCCTAGCACTCTTTCGAGTGACACGATTGTCCGTCCTATACCTGATCAAGCCCCTCTTCCAGGCGGAAAAGCATTGAAACCGGCCTCTTCGCCACCCATTGGGCGGTAGGAAGGGTGCGGCGCATCAGCATCAGACGTCACGGTGTCGCGATGTGAGGATGTCAGTACGTCACACAACGTGATCGGTCGGGATCAGTAGGGAGTGCCGGGTGGGTCAGCCGGAGATGCAGCCCGAGGGTCCGCCTCAGGACGGGCGGGGCGAGGGCCCGGCCGGGCCGCGGCCGGGCGACCTGACCGGGCGGACGTTCCCGCTCGGCGACTGGGGCGAGCCCGCCGCGCGACTGGACGAGCTGTACCGGTGGGTGGAGCGCGGGGCGCTGGAGACCGCGGCCTGGTACCTGTCCGACCGGGTGGGCAAGCGGCGGGCCGCGTGGGGCTTGCGCGCCGGTGCCGCGGCCGGGGCGGTCTCGGGGGCCGCGCTGCCCTTCCTGGACTTCACCGGGGTCGTCGGCGGGGCGGCGCCCTGGGGGTATCTCGCGCTGCTGCTGGCGGGGGCGTGCGTGGGCGTCGACCGGTTCTTCGGGGTGACCTCGGGATGGATAAGGGACGTGGCGACCGCGCAGGCGGTCCAGCGGCGGCTCCAGCTGCTCCAGTTCGACTGGGCCTCGGAGAGCGTGCGGGAGGTGCTGGGACCGACGGAGGGCACCGCCGGCGAGGCCGCCGAACGCTGCCTGGGCGTGCTGCGGAGGTTCTCGGAGGACGTGACCGAGCTGGTGCGTACGGAGACCGCCGACTGGATGGTGGAGTTCCGCACCGGGTCGGCGCCGCTGGGCATCCAGTCGGCGATGGCCTCCGTGCCCCGGCAGGACGCCGGGTCCGGACCGGGCCGCTTCCCCCTGCCACCGGGCCCGACCCGGCCGAACATGCCGCGGCAGCGCCCGCCCGAGCCCCGCTGAACCCGCGGGAACGACAGCGGGGGCCGTGCGGCTACGCGCAGAGTTTCATGCCCTCCGGCGTCCAGCACGGTATGTGCCCATGGGTGCGGATCACGTCCTGGCCGTTGCCGCGCGAGAGATACGTCAGGAAGCTCGACGCCAGCGAGTCGGCCGGGGGCCGGCCGTAGGTGTAGGCGTACTCGATCTCCCGGTACGGGTAGCCGCTCGTGCCGTGCTCGATGGCGTCGACGGACGGCGGGTCGGCGTCGAGGTCCACATGGTGCAGGCCCGGCGCGCGGTCGGCCGCGTTGAGCTCGCTGTAGCCGATCGCGCCGGGCAGGTCGGCGACCGTCGACAGCACCTGGTCCGTCGAGTCCAGCTCGCAGCGGATCACCGGCGCCGTCCGGTCGTCCTTGTGCACGCAGTCGACGGAGGAGTTCGCGATCTCGCCCCGGCCCAGCACCCGGCGCTGGAAGACCTGCCGGGTCCCGGAGTTGGCGTCCCGGCTGACCATGCGCACGGCCAGGTCCGGCCCGCCCAGCTGCCGCCAGTTGGTGATCTCGCCGCGGTAAAGACGCCGTACGTCCCGGGTCGACAGGTTCCTCAGCGGGACGTCGTCGTTGACGACGAGCGCGAAGACCGACACCGCGATCCGGTTCTCCCGCAGCTCGGGCATGCCGCCGGGCTTGGGTCCGTCGGAGAGGGCGATCAGGGACGGCGTGCCCTCGCCGCCCTTGCCGTCCTCGCCGGCCGCCGCCAGGTCCCGGATGCCCGCCGTCGACCCGTGCGCGTCGACCACCACCGTCGCACCCTCGCAGTCCTGCCGGTACTTCTGCGCGACCTCCTTCAGCACCGGGGCGAAGGCCGTCGAGCCGGTGACCGTCAGGGTGCCGTGCGCGCAGCCGATGGGCGGCGGGGTCCCGTCGCCGGACACGACGATGCCGGCGAGGGTCAGCACGCTGAGCGTGAGCATGATGCTGATCATCCGGGCCGCGCGGCTGAACAGGGGCGGCTTCTCGTCCGGGGTCGCGCTGCGGTTGGGGTGCACCTCCCCGTCCCGGATGCCGCCGCTGAGCCGGATCTCGCAGCCCACGTCGCCGCCGGAGAGCAGCACGAGCAGCTTGAAATGGTCGCCGCGGTTGAGCGGGACGCGCGGGATGCGCAGGGTGTTGCCCTCGTAGCCGAGCCCGGCGGCCGGGGTGAAGTGGTCCATGAGGTGGTCGGTCCCGGACGGCTGGGTGACCGAGACACCCCGGATGGTGCGCTCGGTGAACACCGCGGTCAGACCGTGCAGTTCACGTCCGGTGTAGTCGTTGTCGGCGATGCTCTGCGAACCGTCGTTCTCTATCCGCAGCAGGACGAGCGTGGCGTCCGCCATCCCCGGGGCCTCGTCGAACAGGCCCAGCCGTCTGTTGGCCCGGCCCGATCTGACGTCGTCGCCGATCGGGTTGTCCATCTGCACGCGGTAGCCGATCCGCTTGCGGCGCGGCACCCGGCGCTCGTACCAGACCATGACGCCCGACGCGACGATGCCGATGACCGCGGTCCCCACGGCCACGACGTTCTCTGCGCTCAGCCACTCCACCGTGGGTGCCCCCGCCGCTGCCCCGAGCCGAAATCGTGCGGTCACCGTAAGGCCGCGCGAACGGGCATTCCAGGCCACGCCTGCGAAGTTCGCCGTACGTTCAACTACGCCTGCGCGCGAGGGCACTTGCTCACCCTCTGACGTACGTCAGCGACTCCCCCGTGCTGGTGTTCACGCGCTCCAGGCCGCCGCTCGGCAGCAGGGTGACCTCGGTCGCCGCACCCGGCGAGCAGGACGAACGCGGCTCGCCGGAGATCACGGTGGACGGACCGATCTCCAACGGGCCGTCCGCGCCCGGCTTCCGGGTCAGGTGCGCGGTGAACTCGCAGTGGTACGTGCCCTGTCCCGCGGGTCCTTCGGCGACCAGCGTGAGGAGCGCGTCGCCCACCCGGCCCTGCCGGATGGTCAGCCGACGGGTGTTCGGGCCGGCGGCGCTGTCGATCGTCGCGGCCCAGGTGCCGAGGTACGCCTCGGGAACGGCTCCGTCGGCGGGCGTCCCGGAGGCGGGCCCCGAACTCGCCGGGCGGCTTCCGGAAGGGCCGGGGGCCGTGGGAGGCGCCGAGGCGGGGGCGGCGGCGGTCGGCGCGGCGGTGGGGCCGGTGCCGGGGCGCCCGCCCCCGCTCATCAGGGCGAACACCGAGCCGCCCGCGGCCAGCGCGACGACCAGGGCGATCACGACGAGGAGAGCCGTGGAGCGGCCGTCGCGCGGCTGCGCCTCCTGGGGGCCGCCGGGCTGGTGGAACACGGTCGCGCCGACGGGCGGGAGGCTGTACGAGGGTGCGGGGCCGGGGTCGCCGTAGGGGTGGTACGGCCCCTGCGGCCCGGACGCGCCGTGCCGGAGCCGGCCGTAGGCCGGGTGCTGGGCGGGGTGCTGTTGCGGGTGCTGGGGGTGGCCGTGGGCGGGGTGGACGGGGGCCGGGGCCGGCAGGTCCGCCCGTCGTGCCGGGGCCGGCGCGGGCGGTCTCCCGGAGCCCGCGTCCGCGGGGGAGCCGTCGTCCGCGGCGGACGCGTGCTCGGGGGCGGCCTCCGGGGCGGGGGTGTGCCCAAAGCCGGTCTCCGGGGCGGGAGTGTGCCCGGGGGCGGGAGTGTGCCCGGGGGCGGGAGCCGGACCGAAGACGGGAGCCTGGCCGGGAGCGGTTCCCTGCGCGGGGATGCTCCCCTCGTCGGCCCCCTCGCCGGTTCCCTGCGCAGGACCGGCCCCTTCCAGGGCCTCCGGGCTCCCCCGGCCTCCGTCGCCTCCCCGCCCCTCCCCGTCGCCCGGTCGCGTCGCGTCCGCGGGGTTCTCCGTCTCCAGCAACCGCATCGCGTGCCGCCCGAGTTGGGCCACCAGTACCGCGGGCAGCCAGGGATCGCGCGAGCGGCCGCCCGCCACGGTGTCCTGCGCGCCCGTCCGCTCCAGGATCGCGGCGAGCGAGGGCCGGGCCGCCGGGTCCTTCTTCAGACAGGCGCGGACGAGTTCGGCGATGCCCTCGGGCACACCCGTCAGGTCGGGCTCCTCCTGGGCGATGCGGAACATCTGGGCGTGCACCCCGCTGTCCGCCGGCCCGAAGGGCAGCGCGCCGGTCGCGGCGTACGCGAGCAGCGAGCCGAGGCAGAACACGTCGCACGCGGGCGTGACCCGGTCGCCGCGCACCTGCTCGGGGGCCATGAAGCCGGGTGATCCGACGAGCGAGCCGGTGCGGGTCAGCCCGTTCTCGGTCGGCGTCTCCAGGGCCCGCGCGATCCCGAAGTCGATGACCCGCGGACCGTCTATGGTCACCAGCACGTTGGACGGCTTGAGGTCGCGGTGGACGATCCCGGCGGCGTGGATGTCCCCGAGCGCCTGGGCGAGCCCGGCGGCCAGGACGCGCACCGACCGCTCGGGCAGGGCCCCGTGGTCCTGCCCGACGACCCGCTGGAGGCTCGGCCCGGCGACATAGCTCGTGGCCACCCACGGCACGGCGGCCTCGGTGTCCGCGTCCAGCACCGGCGCCGTCCAGTGCCCGCCGACCCGGCTCGCCGCCTGCACCTCCTGGCGGAACCTGGCCCGGAACACCTCCTGCTCGGCCAGCTCACGGCGCACCAGCTTCACCGCGACGGTCCGCCCCCGGTCCGAGCGCGCCAGGTACACCTGGCCCATCCCGCCGGCCCCGAGCCGCGCCAGCAGCCGGTACGCGCCGATCTGCGGCGGATCCCCTGGCCTCAGCTTCTCCATGACCGCGCCGCCTTCCCCCCACAGGTGAGCAATGCAGCGAGAATAATCCGGTCCCCGGGCGAGTCGTCCGGGGGCGGCCCCCCGGACGACCGCCGGCCCGCACCGGGCCCTCGGCCTGCCCCGGTCGCCGGTACACGTGGACAACCTGTCGCAAAAAGCGGTCGTCCGCAGACAGGACGCCGCTGTCGCCCGCGTGGGGCGGACATTTACGCTCGCCGCCATGACGCCTCAGACCGACCCCCAGGCCGGCGCCGCCGTGAAGGCCGCGGACCGCGCGCACGTCTTCCACTCCTGGTCCGCCCAGGAGCTCATCGACCCGCTCGCCGTCGCCGGCGCGCAGGGGTCGTACTTCTGGGACTACGACGGCAACCGCTACCTCGATCTCACCAGCGGACTCGTCTTCACGAACATCGGCTACCAGCACCCGAAGGTCGTCGCCGCGATCCAGGAACAGGCCGCGACCCTGTCCACGTTCGCGCCGGCCTTCGCCGTCGAGGCCCGCTCGGAGGCGGCCCGGCTGATCGCCGAGCGGACCCCCGGCGACCTGGACAAGATCTTCTTCACCAACGGCGGCGCCGACGCGGTGGAGCACGCCGTGCGCATGGCCCGGCTGCACACCGGCCGCTCCAAGGTGCTCTCGGCGTACCGCTCGTACCACGGCGGCACCCAGCAGGCGATCAACATGACCGGCGACCCGCGCCGCTGGGCCTCCGACAGCGGCTCGGCCGGGGTCGTGCACTTCTGGGCGCCGTTCCTCTACCGCTCCCGCTTCTACGCCGAGACCGAGGAGCAGGAGTGCGCGCGGGCGCTGGAGCACCTGGAGACGACGATCGCCTTCGAGGGCCCCTCGACGATCGCCGCGATCGTCCTGGAGGGCATTCCGGGCACGGCCGGGATCATGGTGCCGCCGCCGGGCTATCTGGCCGGGGTGCGCGAGCTCTGCGACAAGTACGGGATCGTCTTCGTCCTGGACGAGGTCATGTCCGGGTTCGGGCGCACCGGTGAGTGGTTCGCTGCCGACCTGGCCGGCGTGGTGCCGGACCTGATGACCTTCGCCAAGGGCGTGAACTCCGGTTACGTGCCGCTCGGCGGGGTCGCGATCAGCGGTGCGATCGCGGAGACCTTCGCCCGGCGGCCCTACCCCGGCGGGCTGACGTACTCCGGTCACCCGCTGGCCTGCGCGGCCGCCGTCGCGACGATCGATGTGATGGCCGAGGAGGGCATCGTCGAGAACGCGGCGACGCTGGGCGCGTCCGTCGTCGGACCGGGGCTGCGGGAGCTGGCGCAGCGTCACCCGAGCGTCGGCGAGGTGCGCGGTGTCGGCATGTTCTGGGCGCTCGACCTGGTCAAGAACCGGGAGACCCGGGAACCCCTGGTGCCGTACAACGCGGCCGGTGAGGCGAACGCGCCGATGGCCGCGTTCGGCGCCGCCGCGAAGAAGAACGGCGTGTGGCCCTTCGTCAACATGAACCGGACCCACTTCGTGCCGCCGTGCAACGCGAGCGAGGCGGAACTGAAGGAGGGTCTGGCCGCCCTGGACGCCGCGCTGTCGGTGGCCGACGAACACACGGAGTGACGCCTGGTCCCCACGGTCGGGGAACCCGAACGCGTAAGGTGGCGTGCTCGTATACATGCACGAGCGCTGCGGACGAGCACGCCACCTGCCACGCGACGAGGGAGACCCCCTGACCATGCCCGGCCCCAGCGGCAACGGCTCCGTGACCCGCAGTACCCTGCGCCAGCAGATCGCGGACGCGCTTCGTGACGAGGTGCTGGCCGGTCGGTTGCAGCCGGGGCAGGAGTTCACGGTGAAGGAGATCGCCGACCAGTACGGCGTCTCCGCGACCCCGGTGCGCGAGGCACTGGTCGATCTCTCCGCGCAGGGCCTCCTGGAGGCCGACCAGCACCGCGGTTTCCGCGTCCACGAGTACTCGGTCGCGGACTTCCGGGGCATCGTCGAGGCCCGCGGTCTGGTCACCGAAGGCATGTTCCACGCGCTCGAATCCGGCCACAAACGGTTCCGGGACCTGTCGGACCCGCGGGTCGCCGCCGCCGTCGCGGCCGTGCGCCGCCGCGGCGAGGAGGCGCAGCGCGCCGCCGACGCCGGTGACCTGGCCGTGCTGATCGGCTACGACCTGCGGTTCTGGCGGGAGCTCAGCGCCCTGTTCGGCAACCCCTACCTCGTCGACTTCCTCAACCGGCTGCGCGTGCAGTCCTGGGTGTGCGCGGTGCAGCACCTGCGTCACCAGGGCGATCTGCGCGGCCGGCTGTGGTCCGGCCACACCCGGCTGGTCGACGCCCTGGCCCAGTACGACACCACCACCGCCCGGGCGATCGTCGAGGAGTACAACGCGCACTCCCTGGTCCTCATCGAGCGACAGGCGCACGGATGAGCGGCGCCGGGGGAGACCGCGTCGACCTGACCGTCGTCGTCCCCGCCTACAACGAGGAGCGGCGGCTCGGCCCCACCCTCGACGCGATCACCCGTTATCTGGGCGAGCCCGGGGGCCGCTGGGGCGAGTGGGAGATCGTGGTCGCCGACGACGGCTCCACCGACACCACCCGGGACATCGTCACCGCCCGCCGGGACCCCCGGATCCAGCTGGTCGCGAGCCCGCACAACCGGGGCAAGGGCCACGCCCTGCGGATCGGCGTGGCCGCCTCGCGCGGCCGGCGCGTGCTGGTCACGGACGCCGACCTGGCGGCGCCGATCGAGGAGCTGGAGAAGCTCGACAAGGCACTCGGCGAGGGCGACGCGGCGGCCGTCGGCTCCCGTTCGGTGCCGGGCGCGACGATCGGGAGCCGCCAGCACCGGCTGCGCGAACTGCTCGGCCGCGCCGGGAACTTCCTGATACGCAGCGTCGCGGTCCCCGGGATACGCGACACCCAGTGCGGCTTCAAGCTGTTCGACGGCGACCGGGCGCGGGCCGCCTTCGCCGCCTCCCGCCTCGACGGCTGGGGCATAGACGTCGAGGTCCTCCAGTACTTCCGCCGCGCCGACTGGCCGCTCGCCGAGGTCCCGGTGAGCTGGTCCCACCAGTCCGGGTCGAAGGTGCGGCCCCTCGACTACGTCCGGGTCCTCGGCGAACTGGGCCGCCTCAAGCTCCGCGCCCTGCGCCCCGCCGACGCCTTCGCGGTCCTGCTCTTCCTGCTCATGGCGACGGCCCTGTACTCGGGCCGCTTCTTCGACCCGGCCCACCGCTACCTCCCGGACTCCCTCCAGGACCAGAACCAGTGGGAATGGTTCTTCGCGGTGACCGCCGACAGCGTCGCCCATCTGCGCGACCCGCTCCTCACCGACCTCCAGGGCTTCCCGAACGGCGTCAACCTCATGGCCAACACGGTCATGCTGGGCCTGTCGGTGCCGTTCGCCCCGCTCACCCTGCTGTTCGGCCCGGCGCTCGCGCTGAGCCTGTGCATGACCCTGGGCCTGGCCGCCACCGCGGCCGCCTGGTACTGGCTGATCGTCAAGCGGGTCGTACGGCAGCGGCCGGCGGCCTTCCTCGGCGCCTCGCTGGCCGCCTTCGCGCCGCCGATGGTCAGCCACGCCAACGCCCACCCCAACTTCGTGATCCTGTTCATGGTCCCGCTGATCGTCGACCGCGCGCTGCGGCTGTGCGCCGGCACCGCGGTGGTCAGGGACGCGGTGGTCCTCGGCCTGATGACGGCCTACCAGGTCTTCCTCGGCGAGGAGCCGCTGCTGCTCGCGGCGGTCGGGATGCTGCTGTTCGCCGGCGCCTACGGGCTGCTGCGCCGGGACGTGGCGAAGGCGGCCCGGCGGCCGCTGCTGCGCGGCCTGCCGATCGCCGCCGCGGTCTGTCTGCCGATCATCTGCTACCCGCTGGCCTGGCAGTTCGCCGGACCGCAGAGCTATCAGAGCGTCCTGCACGGCACCGGCGCGGGCAACAGCCCGCTCGCCCTGCTCGCCTTCGCCGAACGCTCCCTGATCGCGGGCGACGCCGCGCGCGCGAACGCCCTCTCCCTGAACCCGACCGAGCAGAACGCCTTCTACGGCTGGCCGCTGGTCCTGCTCGCCTTCGCGATCACCGTACGGCTGTGGGAACGGGTCCTGGTCAAGGCGCTGGCGTTCACGGCGCTGGCCGCGGCCGTCCTGTCGATGGGTCCGAGGATCCGCGTCCCGCTCACCGAAACGGTCCTGCCCGGCCCCTGGGCCCTGCTGTCGGACATGCCGCTGTTCGAGTCGGTCATCGAGGGCCGGTTCGCGATGGTCTGCGCCCCCGTCCTCGGCATGCTCCTGGCGCTCGCGATCGAGCGGCTGGCCACGATCCGCCGGATCGGCACGGTCTACACCGGGCTGCTGGCCGTCTCGCTCGCCCTGCTCCCGGTGGTCCCCGCGCCGCTGAAGTCGACGGACCGCGTGGCCGTCCCCGCCTTCATCGCGGACGGCCTGTGGAAGTCGTACGTCCGCGACGGCGAGAGCCTGGTCCCGGTGCCGCTGCCCGACCCCGGCAACGCGGAGGCCCTGCACTGGCAGACGGTCGCGGGCCTCGGCTTCAAGCTCCCCGGCGGCTACTTCAACGGCCCCTACGGCGAGGACCGCATCGGCATCTACGGAGCCTCCCCGCGCGAGACCTCCAGCCTGCTGCGGGACATCCGCTACTCGGGCAAGGTCCCGGAGATCGGCGGCAACTGGAAGGCGCAGGCCGCGCAGGACTTCGCCTTCTGGAAGGCGGGCGCGCTCGTCCTCGCCCCGCAGCCCAACGACACCGCGCTGCGCCAGGCCCTGGAGAAGCTGGTCGGCCGACCCGGTAGGTGGACCGGCGGGGTATGGGTATGGGACCTGCACAAGGGGAGCTGAACCTCCGCCGGACCGACTACTCTTCCCTTCCCTGACCGCCGTGCTACACGTTGAGCGAGGAGCTCTCTTTGGCCTGTGACCTGTGGCTGGTACCGCTCGTCGACGTCTTGTGCCACACGCCCGACAACCCGTTCGCCGAGGAACTCGCGCAGTACAACAAGGTGCTCGCCCAGGCCGGACTGCCGCCGGTGCCGGTGTACCAGTACATGCCGGGGCTGTCCGGCGAGGTCGCACCGGTGGCGGGCTTCGACTACGACGCCCTGCACTTCCTGCGCCGCGCCTACCTCCTCCAGGTGTGCGGCCTGCCGGTGACCCCGGTGGACGACCTGGGCGGCGACTACGAGCAGCTCCTGGAGATGTTCGAGGCGACGGCCCAGCAGTCGCACCTGGTCTGGCACTACGACCACGCGGGCGCCTACGTCCCGGTGGACTTCCCGCGCCCCCTGGCCGACGACGACCTCCTGGCCGGCGGCGGCCCGCTGGGCTCCTCGCAGTCCCTGCTGCGGGAACTGGAGCTGGTCGCCCCGGTGATCGGCATCGACGCGGCCAACCCGCCCCTCACCCCCGAACCCCCGCCCACCCCGACGGAGCTGGAGCAGCCCGCCGCCCCGGCGCCGTACGACCCGAGCCCCTTCGCCCGGGAACGCCACGTCTGGCTGGGCCTGCACGCGGCCGCGACCCGGAGCCTGGCGCAGGGGTCGATGATCGTGTTCAGCTGACGCGGCACCGGCCCGCACACGAGCTGAGGGGCGCCCGGAAGGGCGCCCCTCAGCGGGTTTCAGGAACGGACCGGGCACGGCCGGCCGACCGGTCCTAGAGGAACGAGTTGATCTCGATCGTCTCGGTCCGGCCCGGGCCCACGCCGATCGCGGAGATCGGGGCGCCGGACATCTCCTCCAGCGCCTTCACGTACGCCTGGGCGTTCTTCGGCAGGTCGGAGAACGACTTCGCCTTGGTGATGTCCTCGGACCAGCCGGGGAGCGTCTCGTAGACCGGCTTCGCGTGGTGGAAGTCGCTCTGCGAGTAAGGCAGTTCCTCGACGCGCTTGCCGTCGATCTCGTACGCGACGCAGACCGGGATCTCCTCCCAGCCGGTGAGGACGTCGAGCTTGGTGAGGAAGAAGTCGGTCAGACCGTTCACACGGGTCGCGTAGCGGGCGATGACCGCGTCGAACCAGCCGCAGCGACGGTCGCGGCCGGTGGTGACACCGCGCTCGCCGCCGATCCGGCGCAGCGCCTCGCCGTCCGCGTCGAACAGCTCGGTCGGGAACGGGCCCGCGCCGACCCGGGTCGTGTAGGCCTTGAGGATGCCGATGACCCGGCTGATCTTCGTCGGGCCCACGCCCGCGCCCGTGCAGGCGCCGCCCGCGGTCGGGTTGGACGAGGTGACGAAGGGATAGGTGCCGTGGTCGATGTCCAGCAGCGTGCCCTGGCCGCCCTCGAAGAGGACCACCTTGTCGTTCTCGAGCGCCTGGTTGAGGACGAGGACGGTGTCGGCGACGTACGGCTGGAGCTTGTCCGCGTAGCCCAGCAGCTCCTCGACCACCTGGTCGACGGCGATCGCGCGGCGGTTGTAGAGCTTGGTGAGGACCTGGTTCTTGACGTCCAGAGCCGCCTCGACCTTCTGGGTCAGGATCGACTCGTCGTACAGGTCCTGCACCCGGATGCCCACGCGGTTGATCTTGTCCGCGTAGGTCGGCCCGATGCCGCGACCGGTCGTGCCGATCTTCCGCTTCCCGAGGAAGCGTTCCGTCACCTTGTCGACGGTGACGTTGTAAGGCGTGATGATGTGAGCGTTTCCGCTGATCAGAAGCTTGGACGTGTCGACGCCGCGCTCGTTCAGACCGCTCAGCTCGGAGAGCAGGACCGACGGGTCGACCACGACACCGTTGCCGATGACGGGGATGCACCCCGGGGACAGGATTCCGGAAGGGAGGAGGTGAAGGGCATACTTCTGGTCGCCCACGACCACCGTGTGGCCGGCGTTGTTGCCGCCCTGGTAGCGCACCACATAATCAACGGATCCGCCCAGCAGGTCCGTCGCCTTTCCCTTGCCTTCGTCACCCCACTGAGCACCGAGCAGCACAAGTGCGGGCACGCGCGTACACCCCTTCCGGGCGGGGCATGTCCAAGGTCAGGGGCGTACGCGGCACGCCTGTGTGCCGTGTACAACCGGCGACCTTCGTCGGCCGCCTGCGGCCGTCGTCGGCCGCCAACCCGTCGACCCGGATGCCCCGGATATAGACGAAGCCCCTGGCGCAATAGCGCAAGGGGCTCTTGCACAAAGATGCTACCCGAGGAAGCGAGGCAGGACCGAGGTGGCGACTTCCGACCCGTTGCTGGTGGTCATCGACCCGGTCGCCCGGCAGACGGACGGCGAGGCCGTACGGATCGCGAAAGACGTGCTCAGCGCGGGTGCGGCGACGAAGGTCTGTCTGCCGGACGGACCCGAGGAGTTCGCCCGCGCGCTGACCCGTCGAGGGTCCCGCCGGCCGGTCGTCGTCGGCGACGACGGCGCCCTCGTACGGGCGGTGTCCCTTTTGCACCGGCAGCGGGAGCTGGCCGGATGCGTGCTGTCGATGGTGCCGGTGGGCAGCGCGCTCTCGGTGGCCCGTTCGCTGGGGGTGCCCACCGGGACCGTGGCGGCGGCACGCGCGGTGCTGGACGGCGCCCCGCGCCGGCTGGACCTGCTGGTCGACGACAGCGACGGAGTGGTGCTGGGGGCGCTGCGGATCCCGCCGGTCCCGATGTTCCTGGTCCCCGAGGGGGCCCCGGCCGACCCGGCGCACCCCTGGCTGCGGACCTGCCAGTCCTTCGTACGGACCCTGGTGCCGGCCCGGCCGCACCGGGCCCCGTCCGCGCCCGCCGCGCCCCGGCAGGGGCCGTCCCGGCTGCGGGTGGAGGTCGACGGGGTGACCCTGGTCGACCTGGACCAGCCGGTGGAGGCGGTGTCGGTGGCGCCGGACGGTGCCGGAGTGGCCGCGGTGGAGGTGCGCCCGTCGTCGGTGGGCTCGGAGGCGGCGCCGCTGCTGGCCCGGGGCCGGCTGGTCACCGTGTCCGGGGCGGACTTCCGCTACCGGGCGGACGCGGGCGTCGCGGGACCGGTCCGCAGGCGCACCTGGACGGTGTGGGAGGAGGGGCTGGGGCTGACGCTGCCGGTGGGGTAGGACAGCCGCACGGCCGCACCCCTGCGCCTCCGTCTCCCGATGCCCCTACGCCCCCGGGGTCCCGAAGGTCTGCTCGCGGTGCGCCCGCCACCGCTCCATCATGGCCGCGATCTCGCCGTCGACGAACTCGAAGAAGGCGAGGGTCTCGGCCATCCGGCGTCCGGCCGGGGTCTCCTCCCCGAGGCTCGCGACCCCCTCCCGCAACGCCCCTTCCCACCGCCTGAGGACGGTCTCGCGGTTGGTGAGCGCCTCGTACCACTGGTTGCTGTGCACCCGGTACCGCTCCCGCCGCGAGCCGGGCTCGCGCTCCCGGGACACCATGTGCTGCTGCGCCAGGTAACGCACCGCCCCGGAGACCGCCGCGGGACTGATCCGCAGCTGTTCCCCCAGCTCGGTGGAGGTCAGCGCGCCCTCGTCGGAGGACAGGAGCGCGGCGAAGACGCGGGCGGGCATGCGCTGCATCCCCGCCTCGACGAGCTGCGCCGCGAAGGATTCGACGAACTTCGACACGGCTTCCATGTCCCGTTGGGCCCCGGTTGGTTCCGTCATGCCCACATCCTATTCGACGATTTATACACTTCCTTAACTTCACAAATTTCTGAAAGAAGCGTACGTTCCGAAACATGACGACGGCAAACCCCGCGATCGAGGTCTCCGGCCTCCACAAGTCGTTCGGGAAGACCCACGCCCTCGACGGACTCGACCTCCACGTCGAGACCGGCGAGGTCCACGGATTCCTCGGCCCCAACGGCGCCGGCAAGTCCACCACCATCCGCGTCCTGCTCGGCCTGCTGCGCGCCGACTCGGGCATCGCGCGGATCCTCGGCCGCGACCCCTGGGCGGACGCGGTCGAGGCACACCGCCGGATCGCGTACGTCCCCGGTGACGTGACCCTGTGGCGCAACCTCTCCGGCGGCGAGGTCATCGACCTCTACGGCAGACTGCGCGGCGGCCTCGACCCGCGGCGCCGGACGGAACTGGTCGAGCGGTTCGAGTTCGACCCCACCAAGAAGGGGCGCACGTACTCGAAGGGCAACCGGCAGAAGGTCGCCCTGATCGCCGCCTTCGCCTCGGACGTCGACCTGCTGATCCTGGACGAGCCCACCTCGGGCCTCGACCCCCTGATGGAGGAGGTCTTCCGGCGCTGCGTGGAGGAGGAGCGCGACCGCGGCCGGACGGTGCTGCTCTCCTCGCACCTGCTGAGCGAGGTCGAGCAGCTCTGCGACCGGGTGAGCATCATCCGCAACGGCCGCACCGTCGAGAGCGGCTCGCTCGCCGACCTGCGCCATCTGACCCGCACCAGCGTCAGCGCCGAACTCGCCGGGCCGCCCGACGGACTGGCGGGTCTGCCCGGTGTCCACGACCTCGACATCCAGGGCCGACGCGTCCGGCTCCAGGTCGACACGGACAAACTGAACCCGGTGCTGCGGTCGTTGAGCGAGGCGGGGGTGCGCTCCCTGACCTCGACCCCGCCGACCCTGGAGGAGCTGTTCCTGCGCCACTACCAGGACGAGCCGGGCGAGCAGGGCGAGGCGGACGGGCCCGCCGGGGCGGGCGAGCACAGCGGGGCGAGCGAGCAGAGCGGGGCGACCCGATGACCGGGGTCACCGACACGCCCACGGCCGCGCCCCCGCCCCGGTCCGCGACCCGTCCGGCACGCCCCGGCGGCCATCGCCAACTGGCGGGCACCGGGACCCTGCTGCGCTTCGCGCTGCGCCGCGACCGGGTGCTGATCCCGGTCTGGGTGGCGGTCAACTCGCTGATGGTCCTCTCCATGCCGAACACGCTCAAGAGCCTGTACGGCACCGCGGCCCAGCGCGCCGACCTCATGCACCAGATGGCCGCCAACTCCTCCCTGCGCGCCCTGGTCGGACCGGTCTTCGACGACTCCGTCGGCGCCCTGACCGCCTGGCGCGTGGGCGTCTACGCGGGCGCCCTGGCCGCCGTGACGAGCCTGCTCGTCGTCGTACGGCACACCCGGGACGAGGAGGAGAGCGGCCGCCACGAACTGGTCGCCTCGGGCATGGTGGGCCGACGGGCCCCGCTGACGGCGGCGCTGCTCGCCGCGGCGATCGCCAACGCCGTACTCGCCCTGCTGGTCACGGCCGGGCTGGCCGGGCAGGGGGCGGCGGGGGCGCTGGCCTTCGGGCTCGGCCTGGGGGCCGTCGGGATGGTCTTCGCCACCATGGCGGCGATCGTCGCCCAGCTCACCGAGAGCGCACGGCTGGCCCGCGGTCTGACCGCGGGGGTGCTCGGGGCCGCCTTCGTGCTGCGCGCGGCGGGCGACTCCGCGACGGACGCGGGCGCCGGGGGCGGCTCGTCGGTGCTGACCTGGCTGTCCCCGCTCGGCTGGCTGGAGAACCTGCGCGCCTTCGCCGGTGAGCGGTGGTGGGTGCTGGCCCTGCTCGTGGCGGCGGTCCTGCTCCAGGGGGCGGCGGCCTACCTGCTGGCCGGACGCCGGGACGTCGGCATGAGCTTCCTGCCGACCCGGCCCGGCCCTGCGGCCGGCCGGCTGACCGGCGCGGGCGCGCTGGCCTGGCGGCTGCAACGCGGCAGCGTGCTCGGCTGGAGCATCGGCTTCTTCGTCGCAGGCGTCGTCTACGGCGGCCTGACGGACGGGGCGGCCGACCTGGTCGAGGGGAACGAGAAGGCCCGCGAGATCTTCGAGCGGATGGGCGGCCACAACGCCCTCGCCGACACCTTCCTCGCCTCGATGATCGGCATGCTCGGCCTGGTCGCGGCCCTGTACGTGGTCGCCTCCGTGCTGCGGCTGCACGGCGAGGAGACCTCGGGGCGGGCGGAACCGGTGCTGGCGAACGCCGTGGGCCGACTGCGCTGGGCCGGCGGCCATCTGTCGATCGCCTTCGGCGGATCCGTCCTGATCATGGTCCTCGCGGGACTGGGCTTCACCGTCGGCTACGGCGCGAAGGCCGGCCCGATCCTGGGCGCCTGCCTGGCGCAGCTCCCCGCGGTGTGGGTCGTCGGCGGCCTCGCGGTCCTGCTGTACGGGGTGACGCCGCGCGCGGCGGCGGCCGCCTGGGGCGTGGCCGGCGCGGTGCTGCTGATCGGCTGGGTGGGCCCGGCCCTCGACGCCCCGCAGCTCGTGCTCGACCTCTCGCCCTTCGGCCATCTGCCGAAGCTGCCGGGCGGGGAGATGGCCTGGGGGCCGGTGCTGACCCTGACCGGCCTGGCGGCGGCACTGGTGGGCGGCGGGCTGGTGGGCCTCGGCCGCCGGGACATGACGAGCTGACGACCTGAGGCGGGGCCCGGCGCCCGGGGCCCGCGACTCCGGGCCCCGGCGCTTCCGTGAGCACCCGGGCCCCGGCCCGGCCCCGCGCGGTCGGGCCGGGCCGGGACCCGGCGGGTCAGACCGTGACGCTCAAGCCGTCGAGTCCCCGGATCACGAAGTTCGGCTTCCGCTTCGGCTCCGCCGCCGGGCTCAGCGTCGGGGCCCGCTCCAGCAGCGCCGCCATGGAGGCCGCCAGCTCGATACGGGCCAGCGGGGCGCCGATGCAGTAGTGGATGCCCGCGCTGAAGGAGATGTGCGGGTTGTCCGGGCGGGTCAGGTCCAGCCGGTCCGGGTCGGCGAAGACCGCCGGGTCGTGGTTGGCGGAGCCGAAGAGCATGGCGATCTCCGCACCCCGGGGGATGACCTGCCCGTCGATCTCGATCTCGTCCAGCACCCAGCGCTCGAAGAGCTGGAGCGGGGTGTCGTACCGCATCAGTTCCTCGACGGCGGACGGGATCAGGGCGTGGTCGGCCCGCAGCGCGGCGAGCGCGCCGGGATTGCGGAACAGCGCCCACCAGCCGTTGACCGTGGCGTTCACCGTGGCCTCGTGGCCCGCGTTCAGCAGCAGGACCGCCGTCGAGATCATCTCCTGCTCGGTCAGCCGGTCGCCCTCGTCGTGCGCCGCGATCAGGCCGGAGATCAGGTCCTCGCCGGGGTCCTCGCGCCGGGCCGCGATCAGCTCCCGCAGATAGCCGGAGAACTCGACCGACGCCCGTACCGCCCGCGCCGCCGTGTCCTGCGACGGGCTCAGCTCGTACATCCCGCAGATGTCCGCCGACCAGGGCCGCAACTGGGCCCGGTCCGACTCGGGGATGCCCAGCATCTCCGCGATCACCGCGACCGGCAGCGGCTCGGCGACGTCCGTCAGCAGATCGCCGCCGCCCGCCTCCACCAGGGCGGACACCAGCTCGCCCGCCAGCCCCTCCACGTACGGCTTCAGCCGCTCCACCGTGCGCGGGGTGAACGCCTTCGACACCAGGCGCCGGATCCGGGTGTGGTCCGGCGGCTCCAGGTCGAGCATGCCGTGGTCGTTGAGGGTGTGGAACGGCTCGTGCTCCGGCGCCGGTGCGCCGCGGCCGAACTCCTCGTGGGTGAAACGGTGCTGGTACGTCCGGCCCAGCCGCCGGTCGCGCAGCAGCGCCGAGACGTCCGCGTGGTGCGGGACCAGCCACTGGTCGGTGGGCTCGTAGTGGATCACACGGCCCAGGGCGCGCAGCTCGGCGTAGGCCGGGTAGGGGTCGGCGACGAACGCGGCGTCCCAGGGATCGAAAGCGAGGTCGGAAGCAGCTGCCATGCACGGACGCTAGCCCCATGACCCCCCGTCCGACCAGGGGTGCCTCCTCCGGCCGGGAGCGGCCGCCGGGCCCGGCGGCCGTTCCCGGGTGACCGGCCCGGCTCAGCCCGGGGTGACCAGCCGGGCCTCGTAGGCGAACACCGCCGCCTGGGTGCGGTCCCGCAGGCCCAGTTTCACCAGGATGCGGCTGACATGCGTCTTGACCGTGGACTCGGCGACCACCAGCCGGCCGGCGATCTCCGCGTTCGACAGGCCCTGGGCGATCAGCACCAGCACCTCCGTCTCCCGCTCGGTCAGGTCCCCGTGGGCCGCCTGCGCCGCGGGGGTGAGCCGCGGGCCCCCGGACAGCTTCGAGAACTCGGTGATCAGCCGCCGGGTCACCGAGGGCGCCAGCAGCGCCTCGCCGGAGGCCACCACCCTGACCCCGTCCGCGAGCTGCCGCGCCGACGCGTCCTTCAGCAGAAAGCCGGAGGCTCCCGCCCGCAGCGCCTGGTAGACGTACTCGTCGAGGTCGAACGTCGTCAGCACCAGCACCTTCGCCGTGCCGTCCGACGCGACGATCTCCCGGGTCGCCTCGATGCCGTTCACCTCGGGCATCCGGATGTCCATCAGCACGACGTCCGGGGCCAGTTCCCGCACCCGCTCGACCGCCTCCCGCCCGTTGACGGCCTCGCCGACGACCTCGATGTCCGGCATCGCGTTCAGCAGGACGGAGAAGCCCTCGCGCACCATCATCTGGTCGTCCGCGACCAGTACCCGGATGGTCATGCGTCGCTCTCGATCCCCGCGCCGGCCGTGGTCACCGGCAGGAACACGGTCACCTCGTAGCCGCCCTCGTCCGTCGGGCCGGCCGTCATCTCGCCGTTCAGCATGGCGACGCGCTCGCGCATCCCGGTGACGCCGTGCCCGGCGCCGGGCGAGGGCTTCACCGACGACGGGTCGGGCACCGGCCCGTTGACTATGCGCAGCCCCAGCCCGCCGAGCACGTAGCCGATCTCGACCCGGGCGTCGGACCCCGGCGCGTGCCGCAGGGTGTTGCTCAGCGCCTCCTGGACGATGCGGTACGCCGACAGCTCCACGCCCTGCGGGAGTTCACGGACCGCGCCGGTCACCACCTTCGCCACCTCCGGCCCCGCCTCCCGCACGTTGGCCAGCAGCGCGTCCAGGTCGGCGAGCGTGGGCTGCGGGGCCTCCGGCGCCTCGTAGTCCTCGGCGCGCACGACGCCCAGCACCCGGCGCAGCTCGGTCAGCGCGGCCACCGCGTTCTCCCGGATGACGGCGAAGGCGCGCTCCAGCTCCGGCGGCGGGTTCTCCACCCGGTAGGGCGCGGCCTCCGCCTGGATGGCGACCACCGACATGTGGTGGGCGACCACGTCGTGCAGCTCGCGGGCGATCGTGGTGCGCTCCTCCAGCAGGGTGCGCCGGGACCGCTCGTGCGCGGTCACCGTCTGCTGGGCGCTCACCACCTCCTCGGCGTCCCGGCGGATGTGCCAGACCGTGACCACGAGCAGGATCAGCGCGGAGAGGACCAGCACGGGGGCGGTGTCGCTGCTGCCGAAGGGCCCGACGCCGAAGAGCGCCTCCGCGAAGGCGCCGTAGCCCGCCGTGAACAGCCACATCCAGGCCGCCGTGCGCGGCCGGGTCCGGACGGCCACGACCGTGAGGACCACCAGATGGGAGATGGCGCTGCACTGCGTCCACGGCCGGTCGCCCCACGGCCAGCTCAGCACGCTCACCACCAGGGTCGACGCCAGCGACAGCCAGAAGGCGCCGACCGGCCGGACCAGCGTCAGCGCGACCGGGGCCACGGCGAGGAGGCCGCACAGCAGGCCGGTCACGGTGCTCCCGCCGAACGAGGCCGTGGCGGCCGTCATCGCGAGCAGGCCGCCGAACGCCACCGTCGCGTGCGGGGCCCAGGCCGCGTACTCGCGCGCCCGGCCGGACAGCCGCCGGATCAGCTTGCGGTCGGGGCCCAGCCGGGGCAGCGAGCGGTAGGCGAAGGCGTCGTGGAAGAGGTCCTGCCGCATCCCGCGCACGGCGTCGGCGGCCAACCGGAACTCCGGGCTGCGCGGCTTGATCGCGCTGAAGGTCTCGTCCGCGCCCTCCGGGGGCGTCGGCTGCGTCTGGGTCGTGTCGGTCACGTTCAGAACCGTAGGCGCAGGGGGCGGCGCGGTCGTCACCAGTGAGAGGGGTCCTTGCGGGTCCGTCTCAGGTACTACGGGTGTCGGCGCCACGGGGATCAGGGGCCGCGGCTGTCAGGCTCTGCGGGCAGGGGGCGAGGCCGGTCGCCGGCGGGGCGCGCCGGGTCCGACCCGCGAGGGCGGGCGACGGGTGCCCCGTTCGTGGCGGCGGAACGCGGTCCAGCACAGGGCCAGGGCGAGGGCGAAGGCCGGCAGCCAGGCCAGCCGGGCCGCCACCCAACCCAGGCCGTCGGGCGGGGTGTGCAGGCCGGGCAGCCGCCCCACGGTCAGCGCGGTGGCCGTGGCCGCCATCAGGGCCGTCTGGTGCCAGAGGAAGACGGTCATCGCGGAGAGGTTGACCAGCGCCACCGCCGCCCAGGCCGTCGGCCGCCGCATCGCGTGGCGCAGCCGGTCGCGCAGCAGCAGCGCCAGACCGCACTGGGCCAGACCGAAGGTCACCGCGGCCAGGGTCGGCGGGTCGAGGTTGGAGACCTCGGCGCCCGGCACGCCGACCATCGACGCCGGGTAGCCCGCGAAGGCCACGAGCAGCGCCGTCGCCACCGCTCCGCCGGTGAGCAGCACCCAGCCCGCGCGCGGCCGCTCCAGCTCGCCGCGGGTCCAGGCGGCGCCCAGGGCGAAGGGCACCAGCCAGCCGGCGGCCACGTTCACCCAGCCGAGCCAGGACGGCCCGCCGAGGCCGAAGCGGACCAGGTCCACGTGCAGGACGACGGCCAGCGGCCACAGCGGGTCGAGCCGGGCGACCAGCGGGGTGAGCGCGGTCAGGCAGGCGAAGACCACGAGGAACCACAGCGGGGAGAGCGCCAGTTCGACCAGGGTGCGGACCGTGCCGGTGTCCGCGCCGGCCGGCAGGAGGGCGAGCGTGACCACCGTCCACAGGCCCAGCACGGCGGCCACCGGGCCCAGCAGCCGGGACAGCCGGGCGCGCAGCCACCGCCCGTAGGTCACGCCGTCGGCGCGGGCACGGGCGTGGCTCCTGGTCGCCACGTGCCCGCCGACCAGGAAGAAGACCGCGAGCGTCTGGAAGGCCCAGGAGACGGGGGCCAGCCAGGGCATGTGCTGGAGCGGGCTCGCCGTGTGCAGTGCCCCGCCGTCCGCGACGAGCGCCGTCACCAGCCAGTGGCCGAGGACGACACCGAGGATGGCGAAGGCGCGCAGGGCGTCGACGGCCCGGTCGCGCGACGCGGGGGTCGAGCGGTCGATCCGGTCGGCGCCCCGCCGTATGCCGTCGAGCGCGTCACGCGGGCCGGGCGCTCGCCGTAAGGGCGTGCGGGCGGAGTCAGTCACGGGTCACCTCCGAGGTCTCGCCCAGGACGATCCGGGTCAGGTTGGCGAGGGAGACCGAGCCCGGGGTGAAGTAGGCGCTGTGGCCGCCGGGGCCCGCCGCGAAGAGGCGGGCGCCGAAGACCGGGGACACCGGGTCGGTGCCGAAGCCGACGGTCGTGCCGAACAGGTCGGTGCTGAGGTGCGGGACCTCGGCCACCCAGTCGTCGGCGCCGCGGGCCGCCCACACCCGGGCCCGGGTGCGCAGCCCGCTCACGGATCCGGCGCCGGTGCCGGGGCTGCCGACCAGCACGATGTCGTCGACGTCCAGGCCTGCGGCGGCCCGGCCGCAGACGACCGAGCCGTAGGAGTGGCAGAGCAGGGAGAGGTGCGCCCCGGGGCCGGCGAGCGCGCGCAGCTGCCGTACGAACGCCCGCAGCCGCGGGGCCGCCTGCTCGGCGCGGCCCGTGGTGGTGACCGCGGCGCTGACCGTGCCCGGCGTGCGGTAGCCGAGCCAGGCCACGACCGCGGTCCGGGTGCCCTGCGGGACCTGCCGGGCGAGCTCCGCGCGCAGGACCACGGCGGTCGCGCGGAAGCGTCCGTAGGTGTCGAGGGAGGTGTCGGAGCCCGGGACCAGGACCGCCACCCGGTCCGCCCCTGCCAGGTCGCCGACGACCTCCGTCACCAGGCCGGTGCCGCGCCCGTCGAAGGCGAGGAGGTGCCGGTCGGGTCCGGCCAGGGCACGGTCGGCGGCGGCCCGGCGACGGTCGCCGTGGGCGGCGGCCATGCGGGCCGCCTCGGCGGCGTCGTCCCGGTTGGCGGCGTACACCTCGTCGAGCGAGGCCGCCGTCACCCGGCCGAGGGCGGCGGGGGGCGGGGCGGGGATCTCCGGCCGGGCGGCGGCGGAGAGCGGCACCACCACGGCCGCGGCGACGAGAGCGGCCAGCAGACCGCGCCGCCATCGGCCCGGGTGCCGCCGGGCGGCCGTCCACCCGGCCGTCGCGCCCGGGGCGGGCCCTCCCCCGGTGTCCGCCGTCTCCGTGTCACGGCCCATGGCCGCCCCCTCCCGGTCCGCCCCGTGGTCCGGCCGTCCGGCCTTCGGGCTGGTGTGGAGGGGAAGTTACGGATCCGCGCGCGTCGTCCGCGTCCCGCCGGGGAACGCTTCCGCGGCATGGTTCTCAGGTACTACGGGTACTACGGGACACCGTTCGGAGGTGCGGCCGGGCGCGGGCCGGCACGTCGTCGGACGGTCACGCCACCGCCCCGACGGACCGTCGCGCCCTGGCTCGACGCTTCGTCAAGCCCGCTGTTCACCAGGCCAGTTGGGCGATCTCCTCCGCCACCACCGCGCAGGCGTCCGCCGCCGGGTCGATCAGCGGGAAGTGGCCGACCTCGGCCAGCAGCGTCAGTCCCACCACCTCGCCGGCCTTCGCCGCCGCGTCCGCGAACGCCTCGGCGACCGCCTGCGGGACGTCGAGGTCGTCGCGGCCCTGGACGAGGGTGGTCGCGATGCCGGTGGGGAGCAGCAGCGCCGGATCGGCGTACGGCTGCCGTATGCCGAAGTGCTCCTCGCCGCCCAGGAGTTGTCCCGCCGCGCCCCCGCACACCGCCAGCTTCCCGGAGACCGCGAAGTCGGCGATCGGGGCGAGGGCGACCACCCCGCGCAGCGGGGCGGGGCCGTCGAGCCGCCAGGGGGCGTCGGCCGGCAGGACGTGCCGGGCCGCCGCCCACAGGGCGAGCTGACCGCCCGCCGAGTGACCGACGACGACCGTACGGCGCGGGTCCGCCTGCGGGAGGGCCTCCCGGACGAGCGCGGGGAGGGCGTCCAGCGCGGCGGCCACGTCGTCGAAGGTGTCCGGCCAGCGCCCGGCGACCGGGGCGGTGCCGTCCTGCGCGGGGACCGCGGAACCGCGTCGGTACTCGACGTTGGCCACGGCGAAGCCCCGGCGGGCGAGGAAGTCCGCGAACGGGGTGATGTGCCGCCGGTCGTACGGGGCGCGCCAGGCACCGCCGTGCAGCAGGACGACCAGGGGGGCGGAGGCGTCGCCGGCGGTGTCCGTGCGCGGGAGGTAGAAGTCGATCACCTGGTCGGGGTGGTCGCCGTACGCGGCCGTGCGGTCGGGGTCGACGGCGGGGTGCGAGAAGGCCGACTCCTCTTCCGCGGCGGCACGGGCCGCTGCCGCGGCGTCAGGGGCTGCTGCGTCGTCCGGCATGCTCCAACCTCTCAGCGACGAAACGGACTTGCCGGCCGGGACCGGGCACACCGAGGGGATTCGGCCGTTTGCGGGGACGGTATCAGGCCAGCGACATGGGCGGACACACAGATGTCACCCTCGGTGAGAGCTCGGGCCCGCACTTCGTCCGACCCCGGGGACCGGTCCGGCGCCCCGCCCGGGAAACACCCCGGGCGAGGTGCCGCACAACGGCCCGCTGCCTGTCGCCTGTCGCCTGTCGCCTGTCGCCTGTCGCCTGTCGCGGCACTAGCTCTGCGCGAGCACCTCGTCCAGCACCTCGGCCAGCACGCGTGCCGCCCGCTCCGCGTCCGCGAAGCCGACGTACAGGGGCGTGAAGCCGAACCGCAGGACGTCCGGGTGCCGGAAGTCGCCGACGACCCCGCGCTCGATCAGCCGCTTCATGACCTCACCGGCACCGTCGCAGCGCAGCGCCACCTGGCTGCCCCGCTCCTCGTGCGCCTCCGGGGTCACCGACAGCACGCGCCCCTCGGGCACGTACGCGTCGACGCACTCCAGGAAGAAGTCCGTCAGGGCCAGGGACTTGGCGCGCACCGCCTCGACGGTGACACCGTCCCAGACCTCGAGGGCCGCCTCCAGCGCGAGCATCGACAGGATGTCCGGGGTGCCCACCCGGCCCCGCACCGCACCCGCGGCGGGCTCGTAGGCGCCGCGCATGCCGAAGGGCTCGGCGTGCGAGTTCCAGCCGGGCAGCGGGGAGTCGAAACGGTCCTGGAGGTCGTGGCGCACATAGAGGTACGCCGGTGAACCCGGGCCGCCGTTGAGGTACTTGTAGGTGCAGCCGACCGCGAGGTCCACCCCGTGCTCGTCCAGGCCCACCGGCAGCGCGCCCGCGCTGTGGCACAGGTCCCAGACGGCGAGCGCGCCCGCCGAGTGCGCCGCGGCGGTGAGGCCGGGCAGGTCGTGCAGCCGGCCCGTGCGGTAGTCGACGTGGTTGAGGAGCACCGCGGCGGTACGGCCGGACAGCGCGCCCGGCACCTCGGCCGGGGCCACCGGGCGCAGGGTGCGACCGGTCATCCGGGCCGCCGACTCGGCGATGTAGCCGTCCGAGGGGAAGGTGGTGGCGTCGACGAGGATCTCGTCCCGCCCCTCCCCGGCCATCCGCACCGCCGCCACCAGGGCCTTGAAGACGTTGACGCTGGTGGAGTCGCCGACCACGATCTGCCCCGGTGCCGCGCCCACGAGCGGGGCGATCAGGTCGCCGATCCGCTCGGGCGCGGTCCACCAGCCGCCCTCGGTCCAGGAGCGGATGCGCAGTTCGCCCCACTGGCGGCCGACCACGTCCGCCATCCGGCCGGGGACGGCCACGGACAGCGCGCCCAGCGAGTTGCCGTCCAGGTAGACGGTCTCGTCGAGGACGAACTCCGCGCGCTTGGAGGCCAGTTCGTCGACGGCGTCGAGCTTCCGCGCGCGCGCCGCGTACTCGGTGGTACCGGTCGTCTCAGACATGGGACCTCGCCGTCCACAGCTCGGGGAAAACGTTCTTGCGGGCACGCTTCTCCAGCCAGGCCACCCCGGCCGAGCCGCCGGTGCCGGCCTTGGCTCCCATCGCGCGCCGGGTGGCGACGAGGTGGTCGTTGCGCCAGCGCCACACCAGTTCGGCGACGTCCGTGAGCGCCTCGCCCAGCCGGGCGACCTCGTCGCCGGCGTCACCCGAGTAGACGGCCGTCCAGACCGCCTCGACCTCCGGGGACGGCTCGTAGCGCAGGGTGACGTCCCGCTCCAGGACGGCGGCCGGGACGGCGTGCCCGCGGCGGACGAGGAGGCGCAGCACCTCGTCGTACAGGCTCGGCTCGTGCAGCGCCTTCTCCAGCTCGGCGTGCACGCGCGGCGCGCCGCGGTGCGGGACCAGCATCGACGCGGACTTCTCGCCGAGCAGGAACTCCATCCGCCGGTACATCGCCGACTGGAAACCGGAGCCCTCGCCGAGGGCCGCGCGGTAGGAGTTGAACTGGGCCGGGGTGAGCTGTCCGAGCGGCCTCCAGGAGGCGTTCAGCGCCTCCAGCTCGCGTACGGACCGCTTCAGCGCGTCGATCGCCACCGGCACCCGGTCCTCGCGCAGGGCCCGCGCGGCGGTCTCCCACTCGTGGACGACGACGGTGAACCACAGCTCCATGACCTGGGTCGTGACCAGGAAGACCATCTCTCCGGGATCGTCCGAGAGGGTGTGCTGGAGGTGGGTGAGCACGTCCGCCTTGACGTAGTCCTCGTACGGCGTCGTGCCTGCGAAGTCGAGATGCGGGGTCTCGGGCTCTTGAGCCTGGCGAGCCTCGTGGGACATCGCTGTCTCCTGTTGTGTACTCCGGGTAGCGGTCCGCCCCTGCCATTGTCGACACGGGGGCCCCGGTCCCCAACGGGCATCCTCCGCGATCGTCCCGCGAAAGAGCAAGGCCCGCCTGGTCACAGGCGGGCCCTGCCCCATGAGAGCCGGGAGCCCTAGCCGAGCGTCTGGGCCGCCGTCGGCGAGGAGTCCTTCAGGAACTGCGAGCAGCGCTCGTACTCCGCCTGCTCACCGATCGCCTGTGCGGCGCGGGCGAGGGCGTGCAGGGCGCGCAGGAAGCCGCGGTTCGGCTCGTGCTCCCAGGGGACCGGTCCGTGTCCCTTCCAGCCGTTGCGGCGCAGGGCGTCCAGACCGCGGTGGTAGCCCGTACGGGCGTAGGCGTACGACTCCACGACGCTCTCGCGCTCGTACGCGTCGTCCGCCAGCCGGGCCCAGGCCAGCGAGGACGTCGGGTACTTGGCGGCGACATCGGCGGGTGCGGTGCCGGCGGCGAGCAGCTCGCGCGGCTCGGGCTCGTCGGGGAGGTGGGTCGGGGGCGGACCACCGAGGAGGTTCTCGTGCATCGTCATGGACTCCAGTCTGCTGCATTGTCCTTGATCGGTAACGGTTGCGTACGGCTCTGCCGAACGGGTGCCTCCGGGTGCACGCTCCTGCCTGACCGCCCAGTCGATCATGCGCACATCAACGGGGGTTCCGGATGTCCACGCCGAACGCCGCCCGCGCTCGCCGACGCGTCCTGCTCGGCGTACTCGCCGCGGCCACGACGCCGGCGGCGACCGCCTGCCGCCCGGACGGCGCCGACGCCGCCGGACCGGCCTCCGCGCCCTCCGCCACCGCCACGCGCACCCCCGCCGCCGACGCCTCCGGCGGGCCGGGCTCCAGCGGCTCGACCGGTTCGTCCGACCCCGCCTGCGCCGGGGACCGGGGTCATGTCGACGTCCGGGTGTTCGGGCACACGATCGCCCAGGACGTCATCCGGCTGACCGTGCAGGAGGGACGCTGGACCTGCCGGACGCCCGGCACCCCGGTCTGGCAGACGATCGGCCCGAAGCACGGCATCCGGCTCGCCGAGAGCGCGAGGATCCGGGTCGGCGAGCCGTTCCACGACTCCGCCGCGAACAGGCCCATCGGCGTCCAGGCCTTCCTCGACCGGCTCGACGGCGCGGCCGCCCAGCCGGGCGGTCCGCTCGTCTTCGGCTACCGGCAGGACGCCGACGGCACCGTCGTCCAACTGGAGCAGCGCGGGAAGTTCTAGGGCCCGGCCGCCCTGCCGGGTCCGCCCGGACCGGCCGTTCCCGTCCGGGGGCGGCTCGGTTCCACCGGCGGCGAGGTCACGCAGCCGTGCGTACGGCACTCGGGGCGGCGGCAGTCCGGGGCCGGGCGGCGCACGGTCGTGAACGCGATCGCCGCCCCGACCACCAGCACGCCCGCGCACAGCGGCATCGCCCGCCGGAACGCGGCGTCGAAGGCGTCCGCCGAGCGGTAGGCCTCCGGCCCCATCCCGGCCAGCAGCGGCAGCGCGGCCACCGCGACCAGCCCGGCCGCGCGGGCCGCCGCGTTGTTGACCCCGCTGGCCAGGCCCGCCCGCGCGGTCTCCACGGAGGCGAGCACGGTGGCGGTCAGCGGGGCGACGAGCGCGACCATGCCGAGGCCGAGGACGAGCAGCGCGGGCAGCACGTCCGTGACGTAAGCGGCGCCCGGTCCGACGCGCAGCATCAGCAGCATCCCCGCCGCGCACAGCAGCGGGCCGACGGTGAGCGGGATGCGCGGGCCGATCCGCTCGCCCAGCTCGCCCGAGCGGGCGGACAGCAGCAGCATCAGGGCGGTGGTCGGCAGCAGTGCCGTACCGGCGCCGAGGGCCGAGTAGCCGACCACGACCTGGAGCTGGAGCGCGGTGAGGAAGAAGAAGCCGCCGAAGGCCGCGTACACGCACAGGGTGACCAGGTTGACGGCCGTGAACTGGCGGGACGCGAAGATGTCCGGCGGCAGCATCGGGTCGGGGCTGCGCTTCTCGACGTACACGAAGGCGACCGCCGCGAGCACGCCCAGGACCGCGCTGAGCGCCACGGCGAGGGAGCCGCTGCTCGCCTCGACCAGGGCGTACGTCACGAGGGCGAGCGCGAGGGCGCCGAGCACCGCGCCGGGCACGTCGAAGCGGCCGTGCGCGCGCCCGTCGGAGGACTCGGGGACATGGCGTACGGCGACGGGGGCGCAGACCAGCGCCAGGGGGACGTTGAGGAGGAACACCCAGCGCCAGCCCGGCCCGTCCACCAGCCAGCCGCCCAGGAACGGGCCGACGGCCGCGCCGATGCCGCCGAAGCCGGACCACAGACCGACCGCCCGGCCCCGGTCGTCGGGGTGGAAGGACGCCTGGATCAGGGCGAGCGAGCCCGGGGTCAGCAGGGCGCCGCCGATCCCCTGGAGGGCGCGGGCGGTGATGAGGACGCCGCTGTTCGGGGCGAGACCGCACAGGAGCGACGCGGCGGCGAACCAGACCACGCCGAGGACGAAGATCTTGCGCCGGCCGTAGTGGTCGCCGAGGGAGCCGCCGAGCAGGATCAGCCCGGCCAGCGTCACCATGTACGCGTTGACGGTCCACTGGAGGGCGGCGAGGTCGGCGTCCAGGTCGCGGCCGATGGTGGGCAGCGCGACGTTGACGACGGTCGAGTCCAGCATGGCCATGCTGGATCCGAGGACCGTGGTGAGCAGGATCCAGCGGCCGGTGGGGCTGGAGATCCTGACGGCGGGAACGTGCTGTGCGGGGACAGCCATGGAGAGATCATCCCTCCGCGGCCGCCCCCGGGCCACCCCCGGCGGGACCCGCGGGTCCCGCCGGGGAACGCCGGCTACTTGATGCGGGTGCCCGCCGAGCGCAGGTTCTGCGTGGCCTCGACGACGCGCTTGGCCATCGACGCCTCGGCCAGCTTGCCCCAGGTGCGCGGGTCGTAGGTGGACTTGGAGCCGACCTCGCCGTCGACCTTCAGCACACCGTCGTAGTTGCGGAACATGTGGTCGACCACGGGGCGGGTGAACGCGTACTGCGTGTCCGTGTCGATGTTCATCTTCACGACGCCGTTCTCCAGCGCGGTGGCGATCTCCTCCTCGGAGGAGCCGGAACCGCCGTGGAAGACGAAGTCGAACGGGGACGCCTTGCCGAACTTGGCGGCCACGCCGTCGTTCAGCTCCTTGAGGAGCTCCGGGCGCAGGACGACGTTGCCCGGCTTGTACACACCGTGCACGTTGCCGAACGACGCGGCCAGCAGGTAGCGGCCCTTCTCGCCCAGGCCCAGCGCCTCGACCGTGCGGATCGCGTCGTCGACGGTGGTGTAGAGGGAGTCGTTGATCTCGTGGGAGACGCCGTCCTCCTCGCCGCCGGTCGGGGTGATCTCGACCTCGAGGATGATGTTCGCGGCGCGGGCCTTCTCCAGCAGCTCCTGGGCGATGGCCAGGTTGTCGGCGAGGGTCTCCGCCGAGCCGTCCCACATGTGGGACTGGAACAGCGGGTTGCGGCCGGCCTTGACGCGCTCCTCGGAGACGGCGATCAGCGGACGCACGTACCCGTCGAGCTTGTCCTTCGGGCAGTGGTCGGTGTGCAGCGCGACCGTGACCGGGTACTTCTCGGCGAGGATGTGCGCGTACTCGGCCAGGGCCACCGCGCCGGTGACCATGTCCTTGCTGTACTGACCGCCGAGGAACTCGGCACCGCCGGTCGAGATCTGGATGATGCCGTCGCTCTCCGCCTCGGCGAAGCCGCGCAGAGCCGCGTTCAGGGTCTGGCTCGAGGTGACGTTGATGGCCGGGTAGGCGAACTTGCCTGCCTTCGCCCGGTCGAGCATCTCGTTGTAGACCTCGGGGGTTGCGATGGGCATCTGTCCGCTCCTTGTATGTGCGGGTGGGGTTCTGCGTTTACGGCCCTGACCTAGACCTTGGGTGTGACGTCGTCGTCGGCGACATCTTTCCAGACCTGGGCCGATGCTGGGTGCAGCGCGTCCCGCCCTGTGGACAACTTCCGTCCGACCGTCGAACACCCTGTGGACAACCCCGTACGACGGTCGAACGGAAAGCCGGATCTCAGTCCAGACCCAGCTCGTCCTTGGAGAACGCGAAGCGGTAGGGCACGCCCGCGCCCGCCTCGATCTTCTCGGCGGCGCCGGTCGCCCGGTCGACGATGGTCGCCACGGCGACCACCTCGGCACCGGCCTCGCGCACGGCCTCGACCGCGGTGAGCGGGGAGCCGCCGGTGGTGGAGGTGTCCTCGACGACCAGCACGCGCCGCCCGGCGATCTCCGGACCCTCGACCCGCCGTTGCAGACCGTGCGCCTTCGCGGCCTTGCGGACGACGAAGGCGTCCAGCTTGCGTCCGCGCGCGGCGGCCGCGTGCAGCATGGCCGCGGCCACCGGGTCGGCGCCCATGGTCAGACCGCCGACCGCGTCGAAGTCGAGGTCCGCCGTCAGGTCCAGCAGCACCTGGCCGACCAGCGGGGCGGCCGCTCCGTCCAGGGTGATGCGGCGCAGGTCGACGTAGTAGTCGCCCTCCAGACCCGAGGAGAGGGTCACCTTGCCGTGCACCACGGCCTTGTCCTTGATCTGCTGCAACAGCTCGCCACGTACGTCCGTCATGCCAGCCAGCTTAGAGCTCCGGACGAAAGCGAGGCCCGGCGGGCGGCGCCCGGCACGCGCGCTCGCCGCGTTGCCGGAAGGTCCTTGCGATCACACGCACCGGACACCGCCCGCTGATCGGACCCCACTTGCGTCCGGAACTCTCAGCTGCGCCGCCAGCTCCAGGTGGTGGTGGCCTCCAGCGGCTCCAGCGGGGTGACCAGGCGCGGGAGGGTGTTGAGCCCGTTCGGCGGACCGGTCTGCGGCTCGACGCACACCGCGGCCTCCTGCTCGTCGTACACGACCACCCACTCCTCGGGGCTGGTCACCTTCAGCTCCAGCTGCTCCGGCCAGGTGAGCGTGACGTCGACCCCGCCGGGCATGCCGAAGCAGTCGTCCCAGGGGCCCGGCCGGGGCTCGACGCGGTTCCCGGTCGGCAGATGGTCCTCGCCGCGCTCCTCCTGCCAGGCCGGTTCGAAGGCGACCCGGACGTCCTGGCCGCCGAGGTTGCGGTGGAACCAGGGGTGCCAGCCGATCTGCGCCGGGAAGGAGGACGCGTACGTCTCCACCGACATGGTGAGCGTGAGGGCGTCCGGGGTCAGGGCGACCGCCTGGGTGACCCGGCCGGTGAAGGGCCAGGGCTCGACCAGGTCGTACGTGATGACGGCCTCGTCCGCCGCCTTGCGCGCCACCCGCCAGGCGCCGTCGCGGGCGGTGCCGTGGATGGCGTGCGGCGGGGAGTTGAGCGGCATCTGGTGGAGGGTGCCTCCGTCCCGGAACGCTCCGCCGCGGATCCGCCCGCACCAGGGGACCATCGGGAAGCAGCCGAACCGCTCCCCCTGCCGGAGCAGTTCGACGCCGCCGATGCGGAGCCCGCCGATCCGGCCGCCGTTGCCCGGCTGTACTACGACTTCCGCGTCTCCCGCGGTCAGCGTGATCTCTTCGTTACTCACGGAACGACCCTACTGGGCGGATCAAGGGGGCCGCCGGGGCACGGGTCGTCGCGCACCCGGCCGCTCGGCGCTCAGCGTCGCTTGCGCAGGGCCCGGCCGACCACGATGGCGGAGGCCACCACCAGGGCCGCCGCGGGCGCGGCCCAGCGGAGGGTGGAGTTCGGGGCGATGGTCTGCGGCGCGGGCACGGGCGCGTACCGCCCGCGCGGCGGCGCGTGGTCCACCTCCTCCGCGCTCCGCCCGATCATCGTCCGCCGGGCGTGCGCGGCCTCGGCGGGAGGCTCCATGGAGTCCATGGGCGGCGTCACGGGTTCCAGGGGCGCCACGGGTTCCAGGGGCGCCACGGGTTCCACGGCCTCTTCGGGCTCCACGGGCGCCGCGACTTCCTCGGGCTCCGTGGGTTCCCCTGGTTCCTCGGGCTCCACGGGGTGCTCCGACCGGACGGGCTCCACCGGCTCGGCGGTCGGCTCCTGCGGCGCCACCGCGCCGGGCTCCGCTCTGCTCGCCTCGTCCACCGGGCCCGTCCCGGCCGTCTCGTCCGCCTCCTCCGCCCCCAGACCCTCCGCGAAACGGTTCAGCAGCCGGGTCACGGCCGCGTCGACCGCCGTCCTGGGCAGTTCGGTGACCCGGCCGTCCGCCGCGGCCGTGCCGCCGAAGGCCAGGGTGGCACCGCCGTCCGTGTCGGTCACCCGCAGGACGAGGGCGAACGTCACCGCCCCCGGGCCGCGCGCCTCGGCCGCCTCGCCCTCGACGGCGTACGAGCCGTCCGCGCGTCCCGAGACCCGGACGGAGCCCCGGTAGGTGATGCTGTGGCTTCCGATCCGGACCTTCAGCCGTCCACTGCCGGGCTCGCCGCCGACGTCCTGCTGGAGCCCGGGGACCGCGCGGGCGACCCGCGCGGGGTCGGCCAGCGTCGCCCTGAGCCGCTCGGCGGGAACCGGAACGAAAACCTCATGCTCCATGTCGTCGGAGCCTACCCAGGGGCCGCCCCGAATACCTCCCGCTCGGCCGGAGTGGTCCGCGCGTACCGGGGCGATTCAGTAACGCGGATGGACCAGCGTCGAGGCCGGCAGCCCCCGGACCCGGGTCCGGTCCGCGGCCCGCGCGTCCGCCGCGAGCCCCGCCGCGGTCAGGGTGCGGGGCGGGCGCTCGTCCCGGTCCAGGCCCAGGACCGGACGGGCGTCGGCCCGCGCCAGGACGAAGCCCCAGTCGCGTGGCGCGCGGCCGGCGGTGGCGGACCGGCCGGGACCCGCCCCGGAGCCGTCGTCGCGATCCGCCACCCGGTAGGGGGCGGTGCGCAGACCCGCGGCCCGCACGGTGGAGTCCACCGTCCAGAAGGCGCGCCGACGGCACGAGACCTGCCCGGCGTGCACCACCAGCCGGCCGCCGCTCGCCAGGACGCGGCGGGTCAGCCCGTAGAACTCCAGCGAGTACAGCTTCGTGCTGGCGGTGACGGCCGGGTCCGGCAGATCCGAGACGACGACGTCGTACGCCCCGCGCGGGGCCTGGCGCAGCCAGCGGAAGGGGTCGGCCGTCGTCACATGCACCCGCGGGTCGCCGTACACATGGCCGTTCAGCGCGGACAGTGCCGGGTCGGAGCGCGCCAACCGCACCACGCCCGCGTCGAGTTCGACGATGTCGACCCGGCGCACCCCGGGGAGGCGCAGCACTTCGCGGGCGGCGAGTCCGTCGCCGCCGCCGAGGATGAGCACGCGCGTGTGCGGGCCGTTCATCGCGGGGTGGACCAGGGCTTCGTGGTAGCGCCGCTCGCCACGTCCGTCGACCCGCAGCCGGCCGTCGAGGAAGAGGCTGACGGGACGGCCGTGGACCCCGCCGGTGAGCACCACCTCCTGCACCTCGGTGCGCACCGCCACCCGTACGTCGTCGCCGTACACCGCGCGCCGTGCCGCCTGTTCGAAGTCGCCGACGAGTACGGCGGCCGTGCCGAGGACGCCGAGCACGACGAGGTTGGCGACCAGCAGCACCCAGCGGGCGCGGCGGGTCAGGTCCCGGCGGAACAGCCCGAGGACGAGGGCGCCGCCGGCCAGCACGTTCACCGTGCCGGTGCACAGGACGCCGGTGAGCTGGCCCAGGACGGGCAGCAGCAGGAAGGGGAAGGCGAGGCCGCCGACCAGGGCACCGACGTAGTCGGCCGCGAACAGGTCGGCCACCGCGCCGCCCGCGTCCTGCCGGTGGATGCGCTGGATCAGCTCCATCAGCAGCGGCACCTCGGCGCCGATCAGCAGGCCGATGACGAGGGAGAAGACGACCAGCAGGCAGCGCGGGCCGTCGACCCACAGACCGCCCCAGTCGCCGGTCCAGGCGAACACCGCGTACAGGGCCATGGCGCTGCTGCCGCCGACGAGGGCGAGCGCCGCCTCGACCGCGCAGAAACCGGCGGCCGCGTGCCGGCGCAGCCGTTTGGCGGCGAGGGAGCCGATGCCCATCGCGAAGACCATGACGGACAGCACGACCGAGGCCTGGGTGACCGAGTCGCCGATCAAGTACGAGGCCAGGGCGACGAGTTCGAGCTCGTACACCAGCCCGCAGGCGGCGCAGACGAAGACACCCGCGAGGACCAGGAACCGTCCGGTGCCCGGCCGGACCGGCAGCCGCGCGGGGCCGCCCCAGGACGGCGAGGTGCCGGGCGGGGCGGGGGCGTGCGAATCGATCACAACTGCGACGTTACGTGACGATCCCGGTACGCTTCGTCACCCACACGTGTGGAAATCCGCGCTGTTCGAGTGCCTTGTGTTTACCGGCGTCAGACCCCGGACCGGCTGAGCCGGCCGCACCGGCCCGCCGGGGCCCGCATCCCGACCCGGGTCCGGGTCGCCACCAACTGGCCGTCCTGCGGGTAGGCGTGCCAGGTGCGCCAGTGCACATGACCGTCGTGGCGCTGGGCGAGCATGGCCGTGAACGCGTGCGGGCTGCCGGGGAAGACGCCCGCGAGGCCGTTCGGGTGGTCGCAGACGAGGGCCAGCAGTTCCTGGGCGCGGCCCGCGAACGAGCCCGGCGAGAGGACCTCGACGCGCGCGGCGAACTCGTACTCCCAGTCGTCCACCCGTTTGGCGACGCCGAGCGGGAGGGGTGTGCTGCTGCCGGGGATGCAGGCCACCGTCTCCGAACAGCGGCCCTGCTCCTGCTCCACCAGCACCTGGTGGGACGCGCCGAGCAGTCTCAACTGGAGCTTGGCACCGTCCAGTTCGAGGTCGAGTGTGGCCAGGGCGGGGAGCGGCTCGCGCCCCAGGGCCCAGGCGAGGTCCGCCGCGCGCGTGTCGGTGTAGGAGGTGTTCAGGGTCGTGAGCATGGATCGGCTCCGCAAGCACGCAAAGAAAAAGGGGGTGTTGGTCCGGCGCACCCCGGTCGCCCCCCGGCCGACTCCGGTCGGCACCGGTCGACGGCGGGAATTCGACCCGGTCAGCCCGGTCGGGAGGGGTGTCCGCGCAAGACGTCCGAGGGGCTGCGACGGTGGTTTAGAGGGAATCATGAACTGTGGTGCTGCCACAGCGTTTTTACCCAACTTCGTGGGGTTTCCATCCCTCAGAGGGCCCGACAGCTCAACTGTTCAACCACGGCGTGCGCCGGAGCCCCACGGCGCACACCCGCGCGTGACAGGGCCCGAACGAATGTCCGGACCCTGTCCGTCGGATACGGCTCCCCCTGCTGGAGCTCGGCTGCCCCGTGTCAGCTGCCTCCGCCGCATCCGCCCCCGCCGCCGCAGGACGACCCGCCGCCGCAGGAGGAGCCGCCCCCGCAGGACGACCCGCCCCCGCACGAGTGACCACCCGAATGCCCGCCTGAATGGCCACCCGAGTGGCCACCGGAGTGACCGCCCGAGGACGAGCCGGAGTCTCCCCCGCCGGCCCACCAGCTGCTGCCGCTGCCGCCGCTGCCGCCGCCGCGCCGACGGCCGCCGCCGTACGCCCGCGCGCCGTCCCTGCGCGCCGCGGACGCGGCGGCACCCACGAACAGGACCACGGCGACCGCCAGGATGATGCCGAAGACCATGGCGTCACCCTCCTTCCGATTCCCCCGAAGCGGCCCCCCGTGGGCGCCTCGTGCCTTGCGTGGACTGGGGATGCCCGGTCGCCTCCGCCGCCAAAGCAGAGTTGAGCAACTTCTGAGGGTCCGACCGAGAAAAAGGCCCCTGACCTGCACCGGAGTGCAGATCAGGGGCTGTTCGCACCTCAGGGCCGTCAGGCGCCCAGGTAGACCGGGGCCTTCTGGACGGACCGGCCGTGGATGTGGCTGCTGAGGGTGCCGTCGGGGCCCAGGACGACCAGGGTGACGTCGTCCTGGAGGACGACCGGGCGGCCCTTGGCCCACGAGACGGGGAACGTGCCGTGGCCGGTGGTCAGCTGCGCCCCGTACACGCCGTCGCGCTTGACGATCTTCACGGTCGCGCCGTTGACCAGCTTGTAGCGGCCGAGCCGGGGCGCGGGCGCGGTCTCGGACCCGGTCCAGGTGGCGGTCGTGCCGTCCGGGTTCAGCACCAGCGTGCGGCTGCCGTACAGGGCGGCGCCGGAGCGGCCGTGGGCGTCGAGGAAACGCACCAGCCTGCCGTCCCGGAAGACGCGGGCCTGGTAGTGGCCGGCGGAGACCTTGAAGATCTGCGCGGTCGTACGGGAGTCGAGGCGCAGGGTGCGCACGAGCTTGCCGCTCAGGGTGCAGTCGGCGGACAGGGCCGGGAAGGCGGTGCTGCGCCAGGGGGTCGGCCCGCCCTCGCTGCGCTGCCCGAAGACGGGCTTGGCGCCGAGCACTCCGGTGATCCTCAGGCCGTCGGCCAGGTCCGTGGGCTTGCTCTGGTCGACGGTCGCGACGACGTGACCCTTGGAGTCCAGGAGCTTGGCGGACGCGCCGCTGTGCGCGCTGTTGACCAGCTGGACCTTCATCCCGCCGAAGACGGAGGGGACGGTCTTGGCCGCGACACAGGCGCTGCCCGCCGACGGCGCGGCCGGGGTGGCGGCACTGGCGGTGGCACCGGCCGAGACGACGGAAGCCGCGGCCGTCCCGACGAGGGCGAGGGCGGCGAGGGTGGTGCGGAGTGCGGTGCGCATATCTGCTCCTGGCGACGTTGCTTCGGCCGTGCCGACCTCTCCGACCGGCGAGAACAACGCTAAAGATCACTCGTGCCGGACTCGTCGATCTTGCGTCACAGGCATGTGACAGCCGGCCGTCCACCGACACAGGGAACCTTCGGCGAAGGTGAGTTGAACAACTCCGGAGATTCGGCGCAGGATGGCCCGCATGACCTCCAGCGCACGCCCCTTCCTCAACCGCCGGCTCGCCGAGTTCGGGACGACGATCTTCGCCGAGATGTCGGCGCTGGCCGTGCGGACCGGGGCGATCAACCTGGGCCAGGGCTTCCCCGACACGGACGGTCCCGAGGAGGTCAGGGAGGCCGCGGTGCGCGCGCTGCGCGACGGCCTCGGCAACCAGTACCCGCCGGGCCCCGGCATCCCCGAGCTGCGCACCGCCGTCGCCGCGCACCAGCAGCGCCGTTACGGCCTGTCCTACGACCCCGACACCGAGGTCCTGGTCACGGCCGGCGCCACGGAGGCCATCGCCGCGGCCCTGCTCGCCCTGCTGGAGCCGGGCGACGAGGTGATCGCCCTGGAGCCCTACTACGACTCCTACGCGGCCTGCGTCGCGATGGCGGGCGGCACCCGGGTGCCGGTCACCCTGCGCCCCCACGACGGCGCGTTCCGCCTGGACCTCGACGAGCTGCGCGCCGCGGTCACCGACCGCACCCGTCTGCTGCTGGTCAACACCCCGCACAACCCGACCGGCACGGTCCTCACCCGCGAGGAGCTGACGGCGATCGCGGAGCTGGCCGTGGAGCGCGATCTGCTGGTGGTCACCGACGAGGTGTACGAGCACCTCGTCTTCGACGGGGCCGAGCACCTGCCGCTCGCCGGTTTCCCCGGGATGCGCGAGCGCACGGTCACGATCGGGTCGGCCGGCAAGACCTTCTCCTTCACCGGCTGGAAGGTCGGCTGGATCACCGCGCCGACCGGCCTGGTCACGGCGGTGCGCTCGGCGAAGCAGTTCCTGACGTACGTGTCGGCCGGACCGTTCCAGTACGCGGTCGCCGAGGCGCTGTCGCTGCCCGACTCCTACTTCCACGCCCTGCGCGCGGACCTGCTGGCCAAGCGCGACCTGCTGGCTTCCGGTCTCGCCGAGGCGGGCTTCGAGGTCTTCCGGCCGGCCGGCACCTACTTCGTCACCACCGACGTCCGCCCGCTCGGCGAGAGCGACGGCTTCGCCTTCTGCCGCGCCCTGCCGGAGCGGGCCGGGGTGGTCGCCATCCCGAACGCGGTCTTCTACGACCACCGCGAGGCCGGCGCCCCCTTCGTCCGCTTCGCGTTCTGCAAGAAGACCGAGGTGCTGGAGGAGGCGGTGCGGCGCCTGAAGTCCCTGGCGGCCTGACGCCCCGCGGGCCGGGCGACAGCACGTCCGGACCCCCGGGTCACGCCGCCGCGCCGGGCGGCGGGCGAGCGCACCCGTCCGGCCGCGCCCTGCTCGCGCACCCCTGCGGCGCTCTTGCAAGGTGCGGGTGTGACTCACACCAGCGCCACCACGCTCCGCCTCGCGGTGCCGGAGCCCGAACGACGGGGCCGGGCCCGTCCGCGGCTGCCCCGCCCCCGGCTGCCGGACCCCCGGACACTCCCGCCGCCGGGGGTCGGCGTCGCCGTGGGCCTGTTCGTGGCCGCGCGGCTGGCCGGTGCCGCCGTGCTCGCCACGACCGCCTGGACCTGGGACAAGCAGCCGCTCGCCCTGCTCGGACGGTCCTGGGACTCCCTGTGGTACCTGGGCATCGCCGCGAACGGCTACGGCCGCGTCCTGTATCCGCAGCCGGGCGTCGTCCAGAGCGACCTGGCGTTCTTCCCGCTCTACCCGGCCCTCGTGCGCGGGGTGACGGCGCTCAGCCCGCTCGGCGGGGGCGGGGCGGGCCTGCTGGTGTCGTGGCTGGCGGCCGTCGCCGCGGCCTGCGGGATCTACCGGTGCGGCGCCCTGCTGCACGGCCGGGCCGTCGCCTGCACGCTGGTGCTGCTGTGGGGACTGCTCCCGCACTCGGTCGTGCTGTCGATGGCGTACACCGAGCCGCTGCTCACGGCGTTCGCCGCCTGGTCGCTGTACGCGGTCCTCACCCGCCGCTGGCTGTGGGCCGGCTCGCTGGCCGCGCTCGCGGGACTGTCCCGGCCCAACGGCTGCGCGGTGGCGGCGGCCGTCGTCGCGGCGGCCGCCTGCGAGGTCTGGCACGAGCGCCGCCGGCTCGGCCGGGTCTCCCCCGGGCTGTGGGCGGGCGTGGTGCTCGCCCCGCTCGGCTGGAGCGCGTACCTCCTGTGGGTGGGCCGGCGGACCGGGGACCTGTTCGGCGGCTACTTCACGGTGCAGGCGGGCTGGGGGTCCCGCTTCGACCTCGGCCACGACGCACTGCGGTTCACCCGGATCCTCCTGCTGTACAAGGCCCGGTTCGTCTTCCCGATGTCGCTGGTGATCGTCGCGGCGGCGGTGCTCCTGTACGTCCTGCTGCTCCTGGACCGGCCCCCGCTCCCCCTGGTCGTCTACACCAGCGCCCTGATGGTGGTCGCCCTCGGCGGCGCGGGCTTCTTCGAGTGCAAGCCGCGCTTCCTGCTGCCCGCCTTCCCGCTGCTGCTGCCACCCGCGCGGGCCCTGGTGCGTACGGCGAGAGCCCGGCCCTGGCACGCGACCGCGGTGGTCGGCGCCCTGGCCGGGCTCTCGTTCGTCTACGGCGCGTACCTGGTAGCGATCGCGCACGCACCGCTGTAGGACCCGGGGACGGGCTGCCCCGCCCCGAGGACCCGGAGGCGGACTACTCCTCGCCTTCCTCGGGCTCCTCCGTGTCGTTGACGTCCTGCTCCAGGCCGAGCTGCTCCACGAGCCACTTGTCGAACTCGATGGCGGCCCGCACCCAGCTCACCGTCGACGACACGAAGTGCTCGAGGGCGACCCCGGTGCCGATCAGCATCTGGGCCTCGCCGATGAGACGGACCGTGCCGTCGTCGTGCGTGTGCGTGTAGACCTTGGGCCACAGCGTGCGACGGTTCCAGTCGTCGATGGACTCCAGCAGCTGGGGCTTCTCGTCGATCTTGTGCGGACGGTCGTAGAAGGTCCGCACCGAGAACACCTGCTGGTCGGCCTCGCCACGGAACATGAAGTACGTACGGAACTGCTCCCAGGGCGCCGCGAGGTCGCCCTCCTCGTCCACGACGTACTTCAGCTCCATCTGGTCGAGGAGCTGCTTCACGAGGTCCTGATCCGGGACGACGGGGCCCGCCGGTCCCTGCGGCTGCGGCTCGGGCTGGCCCCCGAAGTTCGGAATCGAGGACGGGTCGATGGTCACCGTGAATTTCCCTTCGTACGGATGCTGCCATCCTCTCCCATCCGGCACGGGGAGTGGCAACCCCGGACGGGCCTGTCGCGGCGGTCCGTCCGCCGCCGTACCGGACGGCACCGCGTCGGGCGCGGTGCCGCCCGTGCGTCACAGCGTCTTGCCGGTCGCCGGACCCACGATCAGCCCGTCGCCGAAGGCGTCCACGCGGACCGTGTCGCCGTCCTTGACCTCGCCGGACAGGATCTCCCTGGCCAGCCGGTCGCCGATGGCCGTCTGGACCAGCCGGCGCAGCGGCCGGGCGCCGTAGGCGGGGTCGTTGCCCTCGTCGGCGAGCCAGGCCAGGGCCTCGTCGGTGATCTCCAGGGTCAGCCGCCGCTCGGCCAGCCGCCGGGCGAGCCGGTCGATCTGGAGGCGGGCGATCCGGCCCAGCTCCTCCTTGGACAGGGCCGAGAAGACCACCAGGTCGTCGAGCCGGTTGAGGAACTCCGGCTTGAAGGACGCCCGGACCACCTCCAGCACCTGCTGCTTCTTCTCCGCCTCACCCACCGTCGGGTCCACCAGGAACTGGCTGCCCAGGTTGGAGGTGAGCACCAGGATGACGTTGCGGAAGTCGACCGTCCGGCCCTGGCCGTCGGTCAGCCGGCCGTCGTCGAGGACCTGGAGCAGGACGTCGAAGACCTCGGGGTGCGCCTTCTCCACCTCGTCCAGCAGCACGACGCTGTACGGACGGCGGCGGACCGCCTCGGTGAGCTGGCCGCCCTCCTCGTAGCCGACGTAGCCGGGCGGGGCGCCGACCAGCCGGGCCACGCTGTGCTTCTCGCCGTACTCCGACATGTCGATGCGGATCATCGCCCGCTCGTCGTCGAAGAGGAAGTCCGCCAGCGCCTTGGCCAGCTCGGTCTTGCCGACCCCGGTCGGGCCGAGGAAGAGGAAGGAGCCGGTGGGCCGGTCCGGGTCGGAGATGCCCGCGCGGCTGCGCCGCACCGCGTCGGAGACGGCCCGTACGGCCTCGGACTGACCGATGAGCCGCTTGCCGAGCTCGTCCTCCATGCGCAGCAGCTTCTGCGTCTCGCCCTCCAGCAGACGGCCCGCCGGGATCCCGGTCCAGGAGGCGACGACGTCCGCGATGTCGTCGGAGCCGACCTCCTCCTTGACCATGGTGTCCCGGGAGACCTCCTCCTCGGCCTCGGACGCGGCCTCCAGGTCGCGCTCCAGGGCCGGGATCTCGCCGTACAGCAGCTTGGAGGCGGTGTCGAAGTCGCCGTCGCGCTGGGCCCGTTCGGCCTGGCCGCGCAGGCCGTCGAGCCGCTCCTTCAGTTCGCCGACCCGGTTGAGGGACTGCTTCTCCTTCTCCCAGCGGGCGGTGAGCCCCCGCAGCTCCTCCTCCTTGTCGGCGAGGTCGCGGCGCAGCTTCTCCAGCCGTTCCCGGCTGGCGGCGTCGGTCTCCTTGCCGATCGCCAGCTCCTCCATCTTCAGCCGGTCCACGACCCGCTGGAGCTCGTCGATCTCGACCGGGGACGAATCGATCTCCATGCGCAGCCGGGAGGCCGCCTCGTCGACCAGGTCGATGGCCTTGTCGGGCAGGAAGCGGGAGGTGATGTACCGGTCGGACAGGGTGGCCGCCGCGACCAGCGCGCTGTCGGCGATCTGGACCTTGTGGTGGGCCTCGTAGCGTCCCTTGAGCCCGCGCAGGATGGCGATGGTGTCCTCGACGGTCGGCTCGGCGACCAGCACCTGCTGGAACCGCCGTTCCAGGGCCGGGTCCTTCTCGATCCGCTCCCGGTACTCGTCCAGCGTGGTGGCGCCCACCATGCGCAGCTCACCGCGGGCGAGCATGGGCTTGAGCATGTTGCCCGCGTCCATGGCCGAGTCGCCGCCGGCGCCCGCGCCCACGACGGTGTGCAGCTCGTCGATGAAGGTGATGACCTGCCCGTCGGAGTCCTTGATCTCGGCGAGGACCGTCTTCAGCCGCTCCTCGAACTCGCCCCGGTACTTCGCCCCGGCCACCATGGCCCCGAGGTCCAGCGCGACCAGCCGCTTGTTCTTCAGGGACTCGGGCACGTCCCCCTTCACGATCCGCTGCGCGAGCCCCTCCACGACGGCGGTCTTGCCGACGCCGGGCTCGCCGATGAGCACCGGGTTGTTCTTGGTGCGGCGGGACAGCACCTGCACGACCCGCCGGATCTCGTGGTCCCGTCCGATGACGGGGTCGAGCCTGCCCTCCCGCGCGGCGGCGGTGAAGTCGGTCCCGAACTTCTCCAGCGCCTTGTACTGCCCCTCGGGGTCCGCGGTGGTCACCCGGCGCCCTCCTCTCGACTTGCGGAAGGCCTCCTGGAGCTGGTCCGCCCCGGCCCCTCGCCGGGAGAGCACCTCGCCGGCCGCGCCGCCCTTCGCGGCGGTCCCGATCAGCAGGTGCTCGGTGGAGACGTAGTCGTCGCCGAGGTCCTTGGCGCGCCGCTGGGCGTCGGCGAGGACGGCGAGCAGTTCGCGGTTGGGCTGCGGGGGCGCGACGGTGGAGCCGGTCACGCTGGGCAGCTGGGCCAGCGCCCGCTCGGCGTCGGCGCGCACGGTGGCCTGGTCCGCGCCGACGGCGGCCAGCAGGTCGATGATGTTCTCGTTGTCCTGCCCCGCGAGCAGCGCGAGCAGCAGATGGGCGGGGGTGAGGTCCGGATGGCCCTCGGACACGGCCCGGCTGCCGGCCGCGTTGATCGCGTCCCGGCTCCTGTTGGTCAGCTCGGCGTCCACGTTCGCGTTCTCCTCCCAGCGTCGGCGTACTGCCCACGTCTCCCGGTCCTGACTCAACCAACGTACACAAAGTTGAGTCTATTCCGCTCAAGAAGCGACTGGGAGCTCGCGGGGGACTAAATTTCCGGGCATGGCCGCATATCCGCAGAACCCGGGCAGCCCGGACCGGTCGTATCTCGCCTTCTGGCGGGAACGGCACCTGTGCACGCTGACGACGACACGCCAGGACGGCACCCCGCACGTCGTACCCGTCGGAGTGACATACGACCCCGAGGCACGATTGGCTCGGGTGATCACGAACAAGGCGAGCGCGAAGGTGGCGCACGTGAGTGCCGCGGGGGCGGCGGGCGCGCCCGTGGCGGTGTGCCAGGTCGACGGCCGCCGCTGGGCCACGCTGGAGGGCCGGGCCTTCGTGCGCACCGATCCGGAGCGGATCGCGGAGGCGGAGCGGCGTTACGCCGAGCGCTACGAGCGGGTGCCCGCGCCCAACCCGTCCCGCGTCGTGATCGAGATCGAGCTGACCCGGGCGATGGGGCGGGGCTGAGGAGGCGGGACGGACGCCGGGGGAGCACCGGCGGACGATCCTTTTCGGTCACCCGTGGAACACGTCGATTCCCGGAAATGTCCCGCAAAACTGCAGCGGCGTCACCGTGTTCAGGTCACGGTGACGCCGCTGCGGGGGGAAGTACCTGCGCGATCTTTTACGACGGGGGAATCGCGTCAGGCACTGCGGGGGGTGGCCGAGATGGTCCTGATGTCAGGAACGTCCGGCTCCGCAAGCCGGTGGTCCCGCCGATCCAGGTTCACAAAGATCATTCCGTACCGGATGGCACACCGCACGGGCTGCGGCGCACCGCGAGGCCGCCGCAGGCACCGGTACGCCCGTACGTCCTCGTCCTCGTCCCGCGTGACGACGACCGGCTCACCGAAGACGGTCACCATCAGCGAGTCGCCGCTGTGGGGGATGGCGGTGACCAGGTCGATGAAGTGCCAGCCGGAGCGGTAGGCGGTGGCCATCTCGCGTCGGAAGGAGCGGTCGTCGGGTGGGGTGGTCACGTCAACTCCACACGGTGTCATTCGGTGTGACGACGGTGTCGCCGTCGCCGGCCGCGTCGTGGGCACCGGGCACTGACCAGACGGTGTCCGCCCGTGCGTCACCCTTCGCACCAGAGAGGCCACTCAGCGTTCCGAAGGCCACAACGGCGGAGAAGGCGGCGACAAGCACCGAGCGAAGCATTCTCTTACGCATAGTCGGCTTCGTCCTCACTTGAAGGTCCCCTCTTCCCCCGTCGAGTAAGACGATGGCTCATTCGGGCACGTCATGGCCACACAATCAATGCATCATGTTCCTGCATGTTCAGGACCCTGGGGGGTGGAGATTTGGCAACGAATCGGACTAACGAGACGCATCCCCACGCCTTGACGGAATTGTGCGAGGACGGCGGACGCCTCTACGCGAACGCCCTGCGCACGGGGCGTATCGCCCGCGCCGAGGTGGCGGCCGCTCCGTGTCTGATGGAGTTCGCCCTGCTGCACCCCGACCCCGACGAATCGAACTGGCTGCTGCCGGTTCCCCCCTCGGTCGTCCTGGCCCAGCGTCTGAACGCCATAGAGCGCGAGATCAGCGAGCGGCGGCGGCTGTCCACCGACCTGGCCGGGGCCTTCGAGCCGTTCATGGCCCTGAGCGCCCAGGTGACGGCGGCCACGGACTCCGTCCGGGTGCTGGAGGGACTCGACCGGATCAACGCGGCACTCGACCTGGCCACCGCCCAGTGCCGGCACGAGGTGCTCACGGTCCAGCCGAGCGCCCGCCACCCGGAACGCCGGCTCATCGAGGGACTGGAGCGCGACCGGCCGCTGATCGAACGCGGGGTGCGCATCCGCACCCTGTACCAGCACACCGCGCGCTACAGCCCCGAAAGACTCGCCTACGTCGACCAGTTCGCCGACGGCAAGGCGGAGTACCGCACCATCGACGAACTCGTCGAGCGGCTGATCATCTGCGACGAGACCGTGGCCTTCATCCCGGTCCGCGAGGACCGGCAGGTCGCCCTGGAACTGCGCCACCCCGGTCTGGTCAGCTACCTGGTCAAGGTGTTCGAGTTCATGTGGAACCGCGCGGTGCCGCTGAGCGCCGGAGCCCCCTACGAGACCGCCCCGGACGGCATCACCGACATCCAGCACTCCATCGCCAAGCTTCTCGTGGAGGGCCATGTGGACGAGGCCATCGCGCGCCGGCTGGGCATGAACGTACGCACCTGCCGGGCCCACATAGCCAAACTGGCCACCGCCCTGGGCAGCGGCAGCCGTGCCCAACTCGGCTATCTGATAGCCCAGTCGGGGATCCTCAACCAGGACCACCCGGGCGTGGCCGACGACGGCGGGGCGTGACCCGGGGCGCCCTCGCCCGGCCCCCTCAAAGGGCGGTCGGGGACCCCTGATCGGGCAGGGCGACCTGCGGCGCACCGGGGGTGGGCGCGGAGCTGTCCAGGCCGACCTGGGCGATCCTGACGCCCAGTTGGGTGCGGCTCGCCGCGCCCAGCGTCTCCGACAGCCGCGCGATGTGCGCCCGGCAGGTGCGGACGCTGATGCCGAGGCGCTCCGCGATCACCGCGTCCTGGTGCCCCTCCGCGAGCAGCGCCGCGATGGACTGCTCGCGGTGCGAGATGCCCTCGATGCCGGTGTCGGGCAACGGGGCGGTGAGCGGGATCGCCAGCCGCCAGAACCGCTCGAAGACCGTGGCGAAGTAGCCGACCAGGGCCGGGTGTCTGAGCTCCAGGGCCATGGTGTGATCGGCGTTGGCGGGGATGAAGGCGACCGTGCGGTCGAACAGGATGAGCCGGTCGACGACCTCGTCGAGGGTGCGCGCCTCGACCGTGTCGCCCATCAGCTCCAGGTAGTTGAGCAGGCCCTGCCCGTGCCGGGCCACATGGTTGTACAGGTCGCGCATCCGCACCCCGCGCCCGCGCAGCGTCAGCGCCCGGTGCAGCCCCTCGGACAGCTCGGCCTCGCGGCGGATGCCGCCCGGCTGCACCGTCAGCACCTCCGTCGTGCAGGCCTCGGTCGCCTCGTCCATCGCCGTCTGGATCCGGGACAGGCCCTCCAGGACGCGGATCGAGCTGCCCTCGGTGCCGGAGGACGGCAGCCGGCCGCCCAGGCCCGCGTACCACTCGACGGCCGCGACCGCCGCGCCCACCCGGTGCCGGCTCGCGCTGACCTCGTCGTGCACCGCGCGCAGCAGCCGCGTCATGACCTCCTGCGGCGCGGTCGGCACCAGCCAGTCCATGTCGTCGGGGTCCGGGTGCAGCAGGGCCAGTTCCAGGAGGCAGGGCACCGGATCGGCGTCACGACGGCGCACCCGCCCGCGCCGTACGGCCCGGGAATACACCCGATCCCCGGCCTCGCACAGTCGGTCGGCACCGTGTGGATGCTGCTCCGTCCCGTGCCCGGCCATCGCCCGTCCCACCCCCGGTTCCAGCCTCTTCCGCAGGCGCCACTATGCGCGGACCCTACCTGCTCCGCAACACGGCTTCCCTCGGCCCGACCGTGGGAAACAGCCGGTTCGCCCCGCTTTCCGCCTACCTCCGCTCATGGCATCGCCACAAGCTGACGGTGGTGTTCCGTACCCGGCCGGTACTCGGCGGAATCCACTCCCCCGGGTGACGGACGCCCACGCCTTCCCGTCGTGTCCGCCCCCTCCCTTTTCGGCCCCGACGGCCCGACACTTCCCGTATGCCGAGAGGGCGCCTGCCGAAGGCACTGATGTGGACGACGCTGGCCGCGCTGACGCTGCCCGTCACGGGCTGCGACGCGGGTGGCGGGGGTCCGGCGGGCCCGTCGGCCTCCGCGGCCGTCCAACGGCCCTCCAGGGCCCACAAGGACGGACACCTCACGTTCACCCTGCTGTCCCTGCGTTGTGGCCTCACGGCCGTCTCGGGGTCGCACAGTGAGGCGCAACCGGACGGTCAGTTCTGCGCGGTCCGGCTGCGGGTGGAGAACAAGGACCCCGAGTTCCACACGTACGTGGTGGCGCGGCAGCGCCTGGAGGGCGTCGCCGGCCGGCGCGGACGGGCGGACACCTTCGCGATGGCGGTACGACGCCAGCACGACCAGGTCGAGATCGGCGGCCACGATCTCGTCGAGGTCGAGATCTGGTACGACGTGCCGCGCGACGCGAAGGTCACGGGCGTGCGCGTCTCGGGCGACCGCGACCGGGCGGGCTTCATGGACAGCCGTCCGGTGGAGCACGCCCCGGAGGGCGTGCTCATCCCGATGAAGCCACTCGTGGGCTGGTGAGCCGTGCGTGGGGCGGTGAGGCGGCCGGCCCGTGAGCCGTCACCCGGCCCGTGAGCCGTCACCCGGCCCGTGCGGCGCCGAGCCCTACTTGAGCCCGAGGGCGGAGCAGGCCGCCTTGTAGTCGGCCGTGCAGATGTCGGACACCTTGTAGATGCCGTCCGCGACGACGGTGTCCTTGATGTTGTCCTGGGTCAGCGCGACCACGCTCACCAGCAGCGAGGGGATGTTCTTGTTCGTGGGGCTGTCGACCTTGTCGCGGGTCAGGGCGTCGAACTGGATGTCGTGACCCTGGATCTTGGCGACGGCCATCTGCGCGGCGGCCTCGGCCTCCTCCGGGTACGACTTGTAGACGCTCATGTACTGCTGACCGGCGACGATCCGCTGGACACCCGCCAGCTCCGCGTCCTGGCCGGTGATCGGCGGCATGTTGGTGACACCCGCGGCCTTGAAGGCCTTGATGACACCGCCGGCCATACCGTCGTTGGCCGCGTAGACGCCGGCGATGTTGCCCTTGCCGATCCGCTCGATCGCCTTGGTCATCTTGGCCTGGGCCACGTCGGGGTTCCAGTCCTTGGTGTCCCAGGTGTCGGCGATGACCACCTTGCCGTCGAGCTCGGCGAGCGCGCCCGCCTTGAACTGCTTGGCGTTCGGGTCGGTGGGCGAACCGTTGACCATGACGATCTTGCCGGAGGAGTTGTCCACCTGCTCGGCCAGCGTGCGGCCCTGCACCTCGCCGACGAGCTCGTTGTCGAAGGAGATGTACGCGTCGATCGGGCCCTCGGCCAGACGGTCGTAGGCGATGACGGGGATGCCCGCGTCCTTGGCCTTCTTCACCATGCCCGCGATGGAGTGCGAGTCGACGGCGTCCAGCAGGATGATGTCGACCTTGTCGTCGATCATCTTCTGCATCTGGGTCGCCTGCACGTCCGCGTCGGCGGCGGCGTTGGCGTACGCGGTCCGGCCCTGGTTGTTGGTCAGGGAGGCGACCTTCGCCTTGATGATCGGATAGTCGAAGTCCGCGTAGCGCGTGTTCGTCTTCTCCGGCATCAGGATGCCCACCGTGACGTCGTTGCCCTTCGTCGGGCTCGCTTCTGCGGCGTCCCCCGATGCGTCGAGCATGCCGCAGCCTGCCAACGAGAGGGTCATGGTGGACGCGGCCACGGCTATGGCGATACGGCGCATTCGGGGGCTCACTTCAAGTGCGATCCGGACATGGGTACGGCATGGTGACCCAGGTGTCTGAAAAGCCAACGCGTCAACAACGGTCGCCGTCAAGCCGAGGCACTTAACGAGATAGCAACATCATGCTCCGCTTCGCTCACAGTCGGTCGTGAACGCCCTGCCCATTCTTCGCCAAACGCCCTTTTACGGTCCCTTCACCCATGGGAAGTTCATGGAAAAGTAAAGTTTCACACAATCCATCGCCGCTCCGTCGAACCATGATCACGAAGGGTGTCGGCGTCCGCCGGGGCCCGCCACCGGCCGCACGCGAAGGGGCCCGGGAGGTCTCCCGGGCCCCTTCACACACGTGCCGTCGCGCCGTACCCCCGCGTCGCGGCCCTCAGTCGGAGGACCCCGGCCGCTTCGGCCGCCACACCACCAGCGCGCTGGTCTGCTGGACCTCCTGGTACGGGACCAGGTCCCGCCGGTAGGAGGCGTGCACCGCGGCCTCACGCTGTCGCATCGCGGCCGCCGCGCCCTCCAGCGCCGCCTCCATCTCCGCCACGCGGGACTGGAGCGCCGCGACCTGGTTCTCCAGTTCGATGATCCGCTTGATACCGGCCAGGTTGATGCCCTCGTCCTGCGACAACTGCTGGACGGTGCGCAGCAGTTCGATGTCGCGGGCCGAGTAGCGCCGGCCCCGTCCGGCCGTGCGGTCGGGGGAGACCAGACCCAGACGGTCGTACTGACGCAGCGTCTGCGGATGCAGACCGGAGAGCTGGGCCGCCACCGAGATGACGTAGACCGGGGTCTCCTCGTTCAGTTCGTACGGGTTGCGCCGACGGCCGTCCATCACGCTCAAGCTCCCTTCGCGGCCTCGAACAGCTCCGCCCGCGGGTCCTCCCCCGCGGTCGCCTCGCGATACGCCTCCAGTGCGTCACGAGCATTCCCCGACAGATCCTTCGGAACACTCACCTCGACGGTGACCAACAGGTCGCCGCGGGTGCCGTCCTTGCGGACCGCCCCCCTGCCACGGGCGCGCATGGTGCGCCCGTTGGGGGTGCCCGGGGGGAGCTTCAGCGTCACCGGCGGACCACCGAGGGTCGGGACCCGCACCTCGCCGCCGAGTGCCGCCTCCGTGAACGTCACCGGGACGGTGACGGTGAGGTTGTCGTCCTTGCGGCCGAACACCGGGTGCGCGTCGACGTGCACGACGACATACAGGTCGCCCGCCGGCCCGCCCCGCTCACCGGGCGCGCCCTTGCCGCGCAGCCGGATCCGCTGCCCGTCGGTGACGCCCGCCGGGATGCGGACCTGCATGGTGCGCGAGGACTTGGCACGGCCGCTGCCCTTGCACTCCATGCAGGGGTGCTCGGCGATCAGGCCGCGCCCCTTGCAGTCCGGGCAGGGGTCCGTCAGCGAGAAGCCGCCGCCGGAGCCCCGCGCCACCTGTCCGGTGCCGACGCAGGTCGGGCACACCCGCGGGGTGCCGTTCTTGTCGCCGGTGCCGGAACAGGCCTTGCACGCCTGCTGCGAGGTCATCCGCAACGGGACCGTCGCGCCCTCGATCGCCTCCGTGAAGCTGAGCGTGACCTCGGTGTCGATGTCCTGTCCGCGCCGGGGCTGGGTGCGCGTGCCGGTGCCCGCGCCACCCCGGTTGAACAGGCCCCCGAAGACGTCGCCGATGCCGCCGCCGAAGCCGCCGGCACCACCGCCGCCCTGCGGGCCGCCGCCGAAGAGGTCGCCCAGGTCGAAGTTGAAGTTGCCGCCGCCCGCGCCCGGTCCCGGGCGGAACCCGCCGGCACCGAAGAGGGCGCGGGCCTCGTCGTACTCCTTGCGCTTCTTGGGGTCGCCGAGGACGTCGTTCGCCTCGGAGATCTCCTTGAACCGCTCCTCGGCCTTGTCGTTGCCCTTGTTGGCGTCCGGGTGGAACTCGCGGGCGAGCTTCCGGTACGCCTTCTTGATCTCGGCCTCGGTCGCGTCCTTGGGGACGCCGAGAACCTTGTAGTAGTCCTTCTCGATGAAGTCCTTGGTGCTCATCCCCGACGCCCCTCCTTCCGCTTCCGTGTCTGAGCGTCAGCCCTCGTCCGGGCCACCGCTCTCCTTGTCGTCACCCGTCTCGGCCGAGTCCTCGGCCTTGACCGTCTGCGCCCCCGGCTGGGGCTCGGCCACCGCCACCCGCGCGGGGCGGATGGTGCGCTCGCCGAACCGATACCCGGGCTGCAGAATCGCCACGCACGTCGTCTCGGTGACGTCCGGTGCGTAACTGTGCATCAGGGCCTCGTGGATCGTCGGGTCGAAGGGCTCGCCCTCCTTGCCGAACTGCTGCAGACCCATCTTCGCCGCGACGGTCTCCAGCGACTCCGCGACGGACTTGAACCCGCCGACCAGCTCGCCGTGGTCCCGCGCGCGCCCGATGTCGTCGAGCACGGGCAGGAGCTCGGTCAGGAGGTTCGCGATGGCGATCTCCCGGACCGCGATCCGGTCCCGCTCGACCCGGCGACGGTAGTTCTGGTACTCGGCCTGGAGCCGCTGGAGGTCCGTCGTGCGCTCGCCGAGCGCCGTGCGCACCTGGTCCAGCTGGGCCACCAGGGCCGCGGTCCGGTTCGCGTCCCCGGCCGGGGCCGCCGCCTCCTCCGCGGAGGGAGCGGCGGCCGTCGGCTCGGCGTCGTCAGAGGTGGCGCCGGAGGGGACGTCGGGCTTCTCTTCAAAGCCCGGGGTCTCCTCCGTCACGCGACACCGTCCCGGCGCTCGTCGTCGACGATCTCGGCGTCCACGACGTCGTCGTCGGCGCGGGCCTCACCGGCACCGGCGGACGCGCCACCGGCGGCCTGCCCGGCCTGGGCGTCGGCGTACATCGCCTGGCCCAGCTTCTGCGAGACGGCGGCGACCTTCTCCGTGGCGGTGCGGATCTGGGCGGAGTCCTCGCCCTTGAGCGCGGCCTTCAGCTCCTCGACGGAGGCCTCGACCTCGGTCTTGATCTCGCCCGGGACCTTGTCCTCGTTGTCCTTGAGGAACTTCTCCGTCTGGTAGACGAGCTGCTCGCCCTGGTTGCGGGCCTCGGCCGCCTCGCGGCGGGCGTGGTCCTCCTCCGCGTACTTCTCGGCCTCCTGGCGCATGCGGTCGACCTCGTCCTTCGGCAGCGAGGAGCCGCCGGTGACGGTCATCTTCTGCTCCTTGCCGGTGCCGAGGTCCTTGGCCGTGACGTGCATGATGCCGTTGGCGTCGATGTCGAAGGCGACCTCGATCTGCGGCACGCTGCGCGGGGCCGGCGGCAGACCGGTCAGCTCGAACATGCCGAGCTTCTTGTTGTACGCCGCGATCTCGCGCTCGCCCTGGTAGACCTGGATCTGCACGGACGGCTGGTTGTCCTCGGCGGTGGTGAAGATCTCGGACCGCTTGGTCGGGATCGTCGTGTTCCGCTCGATGAGCTTGGTCATGATGCCGCCCTTGGTCTCGATGCCGAGGGACAGCGGGGTCACGTCGAGGAGCAGGACGTCCTTGACCTCACCCTTGAGGACACCGGCCTGGAGCGCGGCGCCGATGGCGACGACCTCGTCCGGGTTCACGCCCTTGTTGGCCTCGTTGCCGCCGGTCAGCTCCTTGACGAGCTCGGCGACGGCGGGCATACGGGTCGAGCCGCCGACGAGGACGACGTGGTCGATCTCGGACAGCTGGATGCCGGCGTCCTTGATGACGTTGTGGAACGGCGTCTTGCAGCGCTCCAGCAGGTCGGCGGTCAGCTGCTGGAACTGGGCGCGCGTGAGCTTCTCGTCCAGGTGCAGCGGGCCCTCGGCGGAGGCCGTGATGTAGGGCAGGTTGATCGAGGTCTCGGTGGACGAGGACAGCTCGATCTTGGCCTTCTCGGCGGCCTCGCGCAGACGCTGCAGGGCCATCTTGTCCTTGGCGAGGTCCACGCCGTGACCGGAGCGGAACTGCTGCACCAGGTAGTCGACGACGCGCTGGTCCCAGTCGTCACCACCGAGGTGGTTGTCACCGTTGGTGGCCTTCACCTCGACGACGCCGTCGCCGATCTCCAGGAGGGACACGTCGAAGGTGCCGCCACCGAGGTCGAAGACGAGGATCGTCTGGTCGTCCTTGTCGAGGCCGTACGCGAGCGCGGCCGCGGTGGGCTCGTTGACGATACGAAGGACGTTGAGACCGGCGATCTCACCGGCTTCCTTCGTCGCCTGGCGCTCGGAGTCGTTGAAGTACGCCGGGACGGTGATGACCGCGTCGGCCACCTTCTCGCCCAGGTACGCCTCGGCGTCGCGCTTCAGCTTCTGCAGGATGAACGCGCTCATCTGCTGCGGGTTGAAGTGCTTCCCGTCGAGCTCGATCTTCCAGTCGGTGCCCATGTGGCGCTTCACCGAGCGGATGGTCCGGTCCACGTTCGTGACCGCCTGGCGCTTGGCGACCTCGCCGACCAGCACCTCACCGTTCTTCGCGAAGGCGACGACGGACGGCGTGGTCCTGGCACCCTCGGCGTTGGTGATGACGGTGGGCTCGCCGCCCTCCAGAACGCTGACGACGGAGTTAGTCGTGCCCAGGTCGATGCCGACCGCACGTGCCATGGTGATTTCCTCCAGCTGACTTGAGTGGAACGGACTCAAGTGTGCACGACCACCACCCCGCGGTCAACAGAGCTGAGCCGTGGAGGCTCAACTCTTATCCGTTCCTTACACGCAACTGGGCTCTGACCTGCGTGGATGCGGGGCGTCGCGACCCGTTCACCGGAAATCGAAGTACCCCCCACACACCGATCAGCGCCACCACCGCCACCCAGAGCGCGGCCTGCGCGCCGATCCATCCGGTGTGCACCAGCACCCCGACGAGCACCGCCGGGAACGCCGCGGCACCGAGCACCACGGTCGCCCCCTGCGGGGTGAGCCCGAGCCGGCGCAGCCGGTGGCCGAGATGGTCGGGCCCGCGGCGCAGCAGCGGGCGCCCGGCGATCCGCCGCGCCAGGACCACGAGGACGGCGTCGGCGACGGCGACCGCGGTGAGCGCGAACAGCACGCCCACGCTGGAGCCGAACCCGTACCCGGCGCGGACCTGCACGGCGGCCGCGGCGAGCACGAAACCGGTGAACAGCGAACCGCAGGCGCCGAGGCCGACCCGCGCGGGATGCCAGTTGTGCATGAGGAAGCCGGTCAGCGCGGCGGCCAGCACGCTGAGCAGCACCGCGAGCCCGTCCATGACCTCGGCGGCGGCGCAGGCGCCCGCCCCGAAGGCGGTGACGACCCCGACGGTGCCCACCAGCCCGTCGGCGTGGTCGAGCCCCTTGAAGGCGACCGTCACGCACACGATCCAGCCCACGGCCGACAGCCCGGCCGCCACACCCGTCTCCGGGTACGGCACGACACAGGCCGCCGCCACGGCCGTACCGACGACGATGAACCGCGTCTTCAGCCGCCACACGTCGGCGACCAGCCCGAGCGCGGCGACCGCGGCGCCCGCGCCGAGCAGCTGTCCGATCCCGGTGCCGAGCGGCGCGACCCCCGTCCAGTCGCCCACCGCCGCGACGGCACAGGTGGCCACCACCACCGCCACTCCGCCCAGCAGCGGCAACGGCCGCTGCCGCCGTCGGTCGACCACCCCGCGCCGGCGGGCGGGGGCCCGGAGCAGCGCCGTGAGGACGGCGGCGAGGAGGAGGGCGGCGGTGGCGGCGGCGATCCCGTAGAGCACGGATATAAGTTAGAGGTAAATGTACCAATTTGGTACGAGTAACACGATCGGATCGCGACCGCTCCGGACCGCCCCCGACCGGCTCCGCGACCCGGACCGTGAGGCAAGCCTCAGCGACACAGATCACCGAGCGGCTGACTACAGTGCGGCGGAGGATGCGGGTAGTCTCAGACGGACTGCATAAGTTACCGCTTAGTAATCTCGAACGAGAATCCCTCGCAGGCCCGAGGAGCCCCGAAATGCAACTCGCCGCGATCATCGTGTCGCTGGTCCTGACCGTGGTCGGCGTGGCGCTGCTCGCACGCGCCGTCGGCCAGTTCGTCCGGTACTTCAAGCTGGGACAGCCCGTGCCCGCCGGAAGCCGGACCGACAACCCCTACCAGCGCAGCGTGACGCTGGTCCGGGAGTTCCTCGGCCACACCCGGATGAACCGGTGGGGCATCGTGGGCTTCGCCCACTGGTTCGTGGCCGTCGGCTTCCTGACGCTGCCGCCGACCCTGGCGCAGGCCTTCGGACAGCTCTTCCAGGCCGACTGGACGCTGCCGGTCATCGGCGACTTCCTGCCGTTCGAGATGTACACCGAGTTCATCGGCGTGATGACCATCCTGGGCATCGTCGTCCTGATGGCGATCCGGCTGCTGAACCTGCCCTCGCGACCGGGCCGCAAGTCCCGCTTCGCGGGCTCCAAGTCGGGCCAGGCGTACTTCGTCGAGTACGTCATCCTCACCATCGGCCTGGCCATCTACACCCTGCGCGGCCTCGAGGGCGCCATCCACCACGTCGACGGCTACGAGGCCGGCTACTTCGCCTCGTACCCGCTGGTCCTGGCCTTCAAGGGCCTGAGCGTCGCCACCCTCCAGAACCTGGTCTACCTGGTCGCCATGATCAAGATCAGCGTCTCCTTCATCTGGATGATCGTGGTGTCGCTGAACACCAACATGGGCGTCGCCTGGCACCGCTTCCTGGGCTTCCCGAACATCTGGTTCAAGCGGGACGCGACCGGCGGCACGGCCCTGGGCGCACTCCAGCCGATGACCTCCGGCGGCAAGCCGATCGACTTCACCGACCCCGGTGACGACGACGTCTTCGGCGTCTCCCAGGTCGAGCAGTTCTCCTGGAAGGGCCTGCTCGACTTCTCCACCTGCACCGAGTGCGGACGCTGCCAGTCGCAGTGCCCGGCCTGGAACACCGGCAAGCCGCTCTCCCCGAAGCTGCTGATCATGTCGCTGCGCGACCACGCGCACGCCAAGGCCCCCTACCTGCTGGCCGGCGGCGGCAAGACGACGGAGGGCGACGAGAAGGCGTCCGAGGAGCAGCTGGCGGGCGTGCCCGCCGCCGCCCTCGCCGAGGCCGAGCGCCCGCTCATCGGCACCGCGGAGGAGAACGGCGTCATCGACCCGGACGTCCTGTGGTCCTGCACCACCTGCGGCGCCTGCGTCGAGCAGTGCCCGGTGGACATCGAGCACGTCGACCACATCGTCGACATGCGCCGCTACCAGGTCATGATCGAGTCCAGCTTCCCCTCCGAGGCGGGCACGATGCTCAAGAACCTGGAGAAGAAGGGCAACCCCTGGGGCCTGGCCAAGAAGCAGCGCCTGGAGTGGACGAAGGAACTCGACTTCGAGGTGCCGGTCGTCGGCCGCGACATCGAGGACCTCACCGAGGTCGAGTACCTGTACTGGGTCGGCTGCGCGGGCGCGCTGGAGGACCGGGCCAAGAAGACCACGAAGGCGTTCGCCGAACTCCTCAACATCGCGGGCGTCAAGTTCGCGATCATGGGCGGCGACGAGAAGTGCACCGGTGACTCCGCCCGCCGCCTCGGCAACGAGCCCCTCTTCCAGGAGCTCGGCATGGAGAACGTCGCCGCGCTGAACATGGCGTTCGGCGAGGACGACGAGGACGAGTCGACGAAGAAGCCCAGGTCGGCCAAGAAGATCGTCGCAACCTGCCCGCACTGCCTCAACACCATCGGCAACGAGTACCCGCAGCTCGGCGGCGACTACGAGGTCATCCACCACACCCAGCTGCTCCAGCACCTGGTGGACGAGGGCAAGCTGGTCCCGGTCACCCCGGTCGAGGGCATCATCACCTACCACGACCCCTGCTACCTGGGCCGCCACAACAAGATCTACACGCCCCCGCGCGAGATCATGACCGCCGTCCCGGGCCTGCGCCAGCAGGAGATGCACCGCCACAAGGAGCGCGGCTTCTGCTGCGGCGCCGGCGGCGCGCGGATGTGGATGGAGGAGCGGATCGGCAAGCGCATCAACAACGAGCGCGTCGACGAGGCCCTTTCGCTGAACCCGGACATCGTCTCCACCGCCTGCCCGTTCTGCCTCGTCATGCTGACCGACTCGGTCAACGGCAAGAAGAACGAGGGCAAGGCCAAGGAGTCCGTCCAGGTCGTGGACGTCGCCCAGCTGCTCCTCGAGTCCGTCAGGACGCCGGTCGCGGACGAGCCCCCGGCGGGCGAGTCGCAGTCGGAGAGCGAGCCCGAGCCGGAGCCGGTGAAGTAACACCGCCGTTCCCACCCGCCGACGCCCCCTGACCCGCCTGCCGGGCAGGGGGCGTCGGCGCACACGCCACGCGCACCCGCCGTACGGTCCTCAGGTGCCGTACGCGCCCCACATGCCGTACGCGCCCCACGTGCCGTCACGCGCCTCACGTGCCGTCACTCGGACGGAGGACACCTCCGCCGCGCCCCGCCGGTCCCGCGCGCGAAACCTCCCGACCCCTCGGAAAAGCCCCCGGGACCCCCCTTAGGGGATGTCACAGCTCGGCAGCAAAGCCCGGCCCTGAACCCCCGTCCCCGCCCCTCACCCTCCGGGACCAGGTACGTTCGAAGGCGTGGCTGGATTCAGGAACGGACGCGGCGGCCGGGACGACCGCGCCCCGCAAGCGCGACCGCACAACCCTCCGTACGGGCAGCAGGCACCCCAGGGACCGCCGTCCTACGGCTACCCGTCGGCTCCGCAGCCGTACCCGCAGCAACCGCAGTACCGGGGCAGCCAGCAGCCGCCGCACGGCGGCTCCGGCGGGGCCCAGTGGCCGCAGGGCGGCCAGGGCGGCGGCGAGCCGGAGTACTTCGGCGCGGCCGACCCGTACGGCGCCCCGCACGACCCGTACGCGGCGAACCAGCCGGGGCACACCCAGGCGTTCTCCATCGACGAGCACGCCTCCTACAACCAGGGCGGCACCTACCACGCGGGCGCCGCGCAGCCCTCGGCCCCGGTCGGCCCGCCGCTGCACTGGAAGGCGCTGCTGAGGGGCATCGTGACCGCCCCCGACCAGACCTTCCTGCGGATGCGCGACTACACGATGTGGGCCCCGGCCCTGATCGTGACGTTCCTCTACGGCCTGCTCGCGGTCTTCGGCTTCGACGGCGCCCGCGAGGACGCGATCAACGCCACCCTCTCCAACGCCATCCCGATCGTCCTGATGACGTCGGTCGCGATGGTGGTCAGCGCCTTCGTCCTCGGCGTGGTCACCCACACCCTGGCCCGCCAGCTCGGCGGCGACGGCGCCTGGCAGCCCACCGTGGGCCTGTCGATGCTGGTCATGTCCCTCACGGACGCGCCGCGACTGCTGCTGGCCATGTTCTTCGGCGGCAACGCGACCTTCGTCCAGGCCGTGGGCTGGGCGACCTGGGTGGCCGCCGGAGCGCTGCTGACCATGATGGTCCGCCGCTCCCACGACCTGCCCTGGCCCAAGGCGCTGGGCGCGTCGGCGATCCAGCTCGTCGCGCTGCTGTCGATCGTGAAGCTGGGCACGTTCTAGCGTCCGGCCCCACCGGCACCTGAAAGAAGGGGCTCACCGTCCACACGGACGGTGAGCCCCTTCTCGCGTCTCGGTCGTCCCGCCGGGGCGGGACCGGGTCAGAGCGCTTCCCGGTTCGGCCGGGCGGCCTCTCCCGACCTGTGGACAGGGGGCAGAACGCTCCACGGGAAGTTGATCCACGCGTCCGTGCGCTTCCACACGTACTCGCAGCGGACGAGCGACTGCGGCTTCTCGTAGATCACCGCGGAGCGCACCTCGGCGACATGCTCGACGCAGAAGTCGTGCACGAGCTTGAGGGTCTTGCCGGTGTCGGCGACGTCGTCGGCGATCAGCACCTTCTTGTCGGTGAAGTCGATCGCGTTCGGTACGGGCGCCAGCATGACCGGCATCTCCAGCGTCCGGCCCACACCGGTGTAGAACTCGACGTTCACGAGGTGGAGGTTCTTGCAGTCGAGGGCGTAGGCGAGACCGCCGGCCACGAAGACGCCCCCGCGGGCGATGGAGAGCACGATGTCCGGCTCGAACCCGTCGTCGGCGATCGTCTGCGCGAGCTCGCGGACGGCGACGCCGAACTGCTCGTAGGTCAGGTTCTCCCGCTCGTCCGCGACGCTCATACCTGCGTCCGGTGGAAGTCGATGAAGGAGCGGGAGGCGGTGGGACCGCGCTGCCCCTGGTACCGCGAGCCGTAGCGCTCACTGCCGTACGGGGACTCGGCGGGCGAGCTGAGCCGGAACATGCACAGCTGCCCGATCTTCATGCCCGGCCACAGCTTGATGGGAAGGGTCGCGAGGTTGGACAGCTCCAGCGTCACGTGACCCGAGAACCCGGGGTCGATGAACCCCGCGGTGGAGTGGGTGACGAGGCCGAGCCGCCCCAGCGAGCTCTTGCCCTCGAGCCGGGACGCGAGATCGTCGGGCAGCGTGATGACCTCGTACGTGCTGGCGAGCACGAACTCCCCGGGATGGAGGATGAACGGCTCGTCGCCCTCGGGCTCCACCAGCCGGGTCAGGTCGGCCTGCTCGACGGAGGGGTCGATGTGGGGGTACCGGTGGTTCTCGAACACCCGGAAGAACCGGTCGAGGCGTACGTCGATGCTGGACGGCTGCACCATGGATTCGTCGTAGGGATCGATCCGTACCCGCCCGGCGTCGATCTCGGCCCGAATGTCCTTGTCTGAGAGAAGCACGTCCCGAGGATACGCAAGGCGCGCGGACCCACCACCATCGTGGCGTCTCCGCGCGCCTGCCCTCACGATCCGTTCCGGCCGTCACGTCGCCGGCCGGCTGCCGACACCCACGAGCGCCGCCACGGCCGCACGGTCGCGGCAACGGCCGCTGCCACTACCGCCGCTGAGGCACGAGGCCGACGGGCACGGAGCTGCGCAGCCGCGCGCAGCGCGGGCACCGGACGAGCCGCCCGGGACCGAGTCGCCCGGCCTGCTGCATCGGGAACGAAGTGGTGTTGAACACGTGCCCATCGGCACAACGGACGACGGTGCGCTCCATCAAGTCCTGGAGTCCTTCCCCAAAGAGCCGCGTCTGGCTGGGATGCTGACGACGAAATCCACAATACGGGATGAAAGGGACGCCACTCCAGACGGCACTCCGCCCTGCCGGGGCCCTCACCCGCCCCTCCACGGTACGCCCCAACTCCCGTTGCCCACAGCCCTGCCACCTCCCCCGGAAGCACACAGGCCCCACGGCTTCAGCGCCGGGGGCCTGGCATGAGGTACAGTGAGCGAGCATTCGGACACCGGATCAATCGGCGTCTTACGCGGGTGTAGTTTAATGGTAGAACATCAGCTTCCCAAGCTGAGAGCGCGAGTTCGATTCTCGTCACCCGCTCCACGAAGAAGGCCCAGGTCACAGACCCGGGCCTTTCTGCTTTCCATCGTGATCAGTTGTCGCGTGCCAGATCCCGCCCAAAGTCGCTACGCCGACCGCGTGGGCGACCCAGCCGGTGTCCGCACCTGTCGCTGGCATCGCGGCAGTCTCTGGGGAGGAAGCGATCGCAGACCCTCGAAAGCGTGGAGTGCAGCTCGCTCCGAGCCTGACATGAAGGGGGGCCGGACGGTCTCCCGTCCGGCCCCCACCCTGTGTTCTCGTTCGGGCAGCCCAGTCAGACTTCACGTCGTTCCGGTCCCGGCAGAGCCGGGATTGCCTCGCTTACTTCCTGACGGTGAAGTACTGCCAGGAGCTCCAGGTGTTGAGGTTGGTGTTGTCCTTGGTGCTGTGGGCGTATTCGGCGGCCATCCGGTATTTGCCGTTGATCGCGCCGCTGGTGAGGGTCAGCTTCAGGTATCCGGTGCTTGTGGAGCTCAGGGTGCGGCAGGAGGAGGTGGACTGGGTGTGCCAGGCGCCGCTGTAGTACTTCTGCAGCCGGAAGATCAGGCACTGGCGGGCCTTGTTGGGCGTGACCGCGGCGTTGAACTGGGCCTTCGCGGTGCGGTGGTAGACGCGGTAGCGGGTGCTGCCGTAGTAGGTGCTGGTGTAGTAGCCCGACTGCGACTCCGTCACCCTCGCATAGCCGTAGGCGGTCCTGGACGCCGTCGCCGGGGCGTACTCGAGGTCGCCGGAGAAGGCGGTGGTGAAGACGGTGTTCCGGGTGACCTTGTACGAGGCCGCCAGGTTGCCGTGGCTGTCCACCGTGCCCGTCTTGACCAGCGTCTTCGTACCGCCGTACGGCTGAGCGTAGATCGAGACGGTGCGGTTGCTGTACGTCGCGCCGAGGTGCGCAGTGACCGTCGCCGTCGCGCCGTACGCATACGAGGAGGCCTTGGTGGTCAGCGACAGGGCCGTGCTGAAGCGGACCGTCGGGACGGTCATCGAGGTGGTCGTGGACGCGGTGTTGCCGGTCCAGTCCGTCTCGGTGAGCCTGACCGTGTAGGTGCCGGGCTTGGCGTAGGTGTGGGTGTCCGTGGTGGCGGTGCCCTCGTCGACGGGCACGCTGCCGTCACCGAAGTCGATCTTGCGGTTGGTGATGGCCCACGCATCGGTCGAGGCGGAGGTGTCCGCCGTAACGGTCAGCGAGCCGATGGCAGAGGGAGGTGTGGTCAGCTTCAGCGCCGGTACCAACGGAGCGGGCTCGTTGACCAAGACGTAACCGATCCGGGGCACTAGCGTCCGGGTGGCGGTCGTGGCGATCACGCTCACCCTGTAGTAGCTGCCGTCGGCAGGCCGCGCGGTGTAGGTGTGCCGTGCGCTCGGCGTGGTGGTGACCACCGGTGCGCTGCCGTCACCGAAGTCAAAGGTGTAGGACTCCACCGGCGTGGACCACGGGTTCAGCTCCACGGCGGTCGCCGTGACCGGCAGCGGGTACGGCCCCTGATCCGGAGTGACCGTGACCGAGCTGATGTTGTACGGGTCCTGGAACTCGCCGGCGCCGCGATCCCGGAAAATGACGGTTCCCGCCCCCGTGTCCGCCACGAGCGGGTCGTCGACAGAGGTGTATCCGTACATGTCGGTGGGCAACTCGCCGGGAGCGTCGGCATCAGCCGAGTCACGGGCCGGACTAGTGTCCGACGACAAGTCTGGCTGCGCCACGAGGTCGTGGCCGCCCTGGCCGGTCGCCGCCAGCAGCGATTCAGGGTCGGCGTACGAGACTCCGGCCCAGTCGTACGGTGCGGCGCCGGACCCCGGCGGCTGGATCAGGTTGTAGTCACTGATGGTCTGCGGGGCCGAGTCCGACGAAATCGAGATCTTCGCGTGTGCTGCGGGGGCCGACGCACACAGTTTGTCGTCGCCGATGCCATCCGCCAGGATGTTGTTCTCGAGGGTGGAACCTGTCGAGGCGCCAGCCAGTGCGATCTGGGGAGTGCAGTCGCCGGAGATGCTGTTGCTGGTCACCACAGTGCCCGGCGCGTCCGTCGCAAGTACGGCGCTGCCCCCGTAGCCGCTGAGCCAGTTGGTCGTGATCACCGTACCGGTGACGCCGGGCGCGACAATGACCTCCTCCGCCGCGGAGCCGTGCATCTGGTTGCGGCTGACCGTAACGTCACTGCTCTGACCGGTGATCCTGATGCCGGGGGTTCGGCTCCCGGTGCCCTGGATGTCGATACTGGGGACCCGGTTCTGGTCGATCGTGATGCGGCTCGAATCGGTGACGACTACGTCCTCGGCATTGCTGGACATGGAGAAGCCGCGGATGACAACGTCGTGTGCTCCTGAGACCGTAAACGCGTGAGGGTCGCCATGGGCGAACGCCGCCCCCCTCTTGGCCGCAGTAAAGGTGATCGGCGCATCCGGGGTACCCGACCGTGTGATGTCCACCTCGCCCTTGTACGTACCGCCCGCGACCTCGACGGTCTGTCCCGGCTGTACGGCCGCCGCGGCGGTCTGCAGAGTGCAGTAGGGCTGATCCTGGGTGCCAGACCCGGCGTCTGAGCAGTTGGCCCGAGTTGCGTTGTTCACGTAAAGGGTGTCCGGGGCCGCGACGGCGGGCTGCACGCACACGGCCGTCCCGCCGGCCAGGGCAATGACAGTGAAGGCCGCCAATGGCCGTATTCGCACGAAGAACTCCAGAGCGCAGCGTTGATCATTACGGGTAGCGGGCACCCTACGCCCACGCACCGCAGCGCCACCACAAGCGCAGCCACTGACAACGATCTTGTACGTGGTTGACCGTTGAGCAGTGCGTGTCTGACTGCGTGACAACGCCGACGGACACCGGCGGACGAGCACGGACGTCTGCGGACCATCGCCGCAGGTGAGGAGCACACCGCCCCAAGGCGGCGCCCCCGTGCAACTTGCTTCGGGACGAAGAGGTCATCGTGCAAGGTGCCTTCGATACGTTTAGGCCGTCGTAGCTTGCTCCGGTCGACGGCCGACAGCGTGGCTTGGGCCGCTGGGTGCTCTGGCCCGCCGATGAACCCTGGCCCTCCTGCAGGCAATCAGGGCACTGGGCCTGGCCCAACGAGAAGACGCCGGCCGGGACGGTTCCTATGGTCCCGGTGGTCCAGCTCTTCGCGCGTGACGTACCCGAGCTGCCGTTCCCTGAAGGCATGGACGTACTCCAGCTGGTCTGGTGCCCGTTGATCCATCCTCACGACCAAGCGTGCGCCGCTCTTCCGAGGCTGTACTGGCGCAACGAGGCAGACGTGCTCACCACCGGCCGGCTCCAGGCGATACCCGCCCCCCAGGAAGGCGAGTACGAAGAAGAGTTCATGCCCAATCCGTGCACGGTGTCCCCCACCTCAGTGGTGGAGTACCCGAACTGGGACCTGCCACGGAAACTTCGTCAGACCTTGCAGCCCCGCATCGAGGAGCTGGAAGAGCGCTTCGGCATGGAGTACACCCAGTTGGCGTGTGCGCTGCAGAACAAGGTCGGCGGCTATCCGGCCTGGGACCAGCCACCGGACTGGCCATCTTGCGATAGCGGCCACCGTATGGAACATCTGCTCAGCGTCACGCCGGAGGAAGACCTGGAGATGGTCATGGGAGACCTCGGCGGCATCTACGTGTTCCTCTGCCGCCAGTGCCCCGAACTCCCCTACGCCCACCGCTACGACTGCTGAAGCACAACCATCGACGACAGGCGTGCCAAATCCGTGCCAGATCACGCGGGGAATGACGGGGAACACCGGGGAACCAGTCGACCGCCCACCACGCCTCGACACTGCTCACCCACAGGTCAGCCATGAAGCAATCCTGAATACCCGCAGCTTCCCAAGCCGAGAGCGCGAGTTCGATTCTCGTCGCCCGCTCCACGAAGAAGACCCAGGTCACAGACCCGGGCCTGTTTGCTGTCACTCACCGGGTCTCCCGGACGTGCCCGGCGGCGACGCGTGCTGCCGAAGTCCTCTTCGACGGGCGGGACTTCGATCCCGGAGAGCCTTGTCACAGTGTCCACGACCTGTGGGGAAAGGCACCTCAGGCGACGTCGTGGACGTTGTGCTCGAGCAGGTCGGACGCATGCCGCGCGATGGCGCGGTGGTCGGCGTCGTCGTGGAGGACGGCGAGGCCGTGGTGCGCGGTGGTGGCGGCGATGACGAGGTCCACCGCGGAGGCGCCGCGATGCTCCCCGGCCCGGGCCATACGGTGTTGCACCGCGCTGATCCAACGCCCCGCGTTCTTCGGCACCGCCACATCGGGAAAGAGGTCGTCGAACATCTCCGCGATCTCGTCGTACTCGCGGCCGTTCCTGGCGCTGCACAGGAACTCGGCTCGCTGCGGGTAACAGGATGCGACGGCCCCGGCGTCGATCGCGTCGTACCGGGCCACTTGCAGTTTCGGGTCCCGGAGCAGCCGGACCAGCGCGGACGTGTCGAGCAAGTAGATCACCTGCTGTGCTTCTCCGCCCTGTGCAGACGCTCGGCGTCCTCGACGGCGCCCCATTCACGCGCACGCTCGAAGTGACGGCTGATGCGCGCCGCACGTTCCTGCTGTTCCGCGTAGAAGTGCAGCGCGAGATCGACCGCCTCCTTCTTGGTCCTGACCTTGGCCAGAGCCATGGCCCGTTCCAGGGCGTCGTCATCGATGTCGATCTGGGTCACAGACATCGGCGCCTCCCGCGCAACGTTGGTGATGTACATAGAAAAATACGTCGCCAACATTGGCGCTGCCAGGTCGCCGGACCGGCCCTAGTCGCCCGAGAAGCCGAAGATTCCCAGGTGGGTGGGCTTGCCGTCGGAGTGGAGGACGACGTAGTAGCCGGTCCATCGCATCCGGCACTCGCCGAACAGGCTCCGCTCGTGCTCCTCGTGGCTCGCGGTCGCGCCGGCGGCGGCGGCGAGCCTCTCGTACTGCTCGACCGTGGGCCGGTCCGTGCCGAAGTGGTGGACCACGCGGTCGAGCGCCAGCGGGCGCAGGGTGCTGTAGTCGGAGGCACGGAGCTTCTTGGGCGGATCGTCCGTGGCGACGACCCTGTCGATGTCGAGGATCGTGTGGGTGCCCTCCTCCGCCATGAAGTCCTCGTCCGCGTACAGCTCCTCCAGGCTCCGGTACTCCGAGCCGTCGCCGTACTCCTCCTGGAAGACCCTGGCGTGCAGGGCCTCCAGGGCCGCCGCGGCATCCCCGTCGTACTCGGTCACGTAGTCCCACCCACTGGCACCCATCGAGCTCCCCTCCCTGCCGGTTGCGTACGGCCGGAACGGTAGTGGTGGGGACTGACAGCGCCCCTCGCCCCGCTCAGGGCAAGGACAGGTCATGCACAGGTAAAGTGCTATGCTCCGGCCACTCGCCTGGGGGGGTGCCCGAGCGTCATCCGCATCGCATGTCCGTGACCTGCGGTGCGACGGCCCGCGCACACGTCTCTCCACGCCTTCGCCTACCGTCCGGAGAGATCCCGCATGGGCAGACGTGCGCTCGCACGAGGCGCCACCGCCGTCGCTGTTTCCTTCACCCTGGCCGTCGGCCTCGACGTGCTGGCCCTGGGCGGCGCGCACGCGGCGCCGGTCACCGGAGAGGTGGTCGTGCCGGCCACCACGTCCCCGGTCCCGCGGACGGGTCTGCTGAGCGCGGGGCCCTCGGGATTCCTCCGGTACGAGGAGGGCCGCGGCCAGCTGTGGACGACGTACGACGGGGTCGACACGGTCGTCGACGCCTCGGGCACGGACGCGTACGGCGTCACGAGCGCCGGCGCCGGTTCGGACGTCGTCGCGCACTTCGACAGCTCCGCCAGGGTCGTGACGCTGCGGAACATGACGTCCGGTCAGACCGGTACGGTCGCGCTGCCCGACGGGCACTTCTACTTCAGCACGCTCGGGTCGACGGTCGTCACCACGACGGGGACCCCGGGCGACTCCCAGTGGCACCTGCTGGACGCCCGGGACGACGGCTCCGTCTCGGACCGCCCGGTGGAGGGCGTGCCCTCCGGCGTCTACACGCAGTCCGCCGCCGGGCTGGGCGACGCGCGCGGACAGGTGGTGCAGTACCGCAAGGGCGACGACTACGTCACCGGGTGGCTCGACCTCGAGCAGGCGCGCTTCACCGCCCTGCCGTACACCGTGCAGGCGTGGTACCACCTGGTCGCGCTCAGCCCCACCCACCTGGTGTGGTACTACGACGGCACCCTGTACGTCGCCTCCCGCCAGAACCCGGCCGCCGCCCTGCGGAAGGTCGCGGTCGGCGACATCATGCAGGTGCTGGGCATGGTCGGCGACAACGTGATCGTGTCCCGGTACGACTCCTCCCTGGGCCGGCGGGACACCTATCGCGCGGTCTCGCGCGTCGAGGCCGTCCCGCTCGACGGCTCGGCACCGCGGACGCTGCTGGCCCGGACGTCACGGCAGGCCGTGGCCACTCCGGACGGCGGGCTCCTGGTGGCGGGCGGCGCCGACCCGGACCACTGGGGCGTCTCCCTCGTCGAGGCCGCCGCGGGCGGCGGGGTCACCGTGCGCCGGATCGCGGACGCGTACCCCCGGCAGGCCGCCCACACGGTCTCCCGTCTGACGCTCGCGCAGGGCCGGCTGACGACCGTCGAGCAGGACCCCGTGGGTGACTGGACGTATCTGCGCACCCGGGAGACCGGCGTGGCCGACTCCCCCACGGCGGGGGCCGCCGTCACCCGCGGCCGCATCGTGACGGAGAACTACACGGCGGGCCGTCCGTATGTCCTCGACACCGGCGACGGCCGGACGGTCCTCCACGGCTTCGGCACGGAGCCCGGCGACCAGCCCCAGCTCCTCCGGGCGGGCCGGTCGCTGCCCGGCACCCGGATCGACGGCTCCCGCACCTATCAGACCGCGGTCGCGGCGGAGGGCCGCTTCGCCGCCCTGACCAGGCCGTACGACAGCACGGGCAAGGCGGAGACCCGGGTCGTCGACGTCGACTCCGGGCGCACGGTGTTCACGACGACGGAAGGTGTGGCGGCGATCTGGGGCACCACCGTGTGGGTGATGTCCGGCCATGACGGAGTGGACGCGTACGACCTGCTCACCGGCAAGCAGGGCGAGTCCGTGTGGTTCGGGCGCGGCTGTCTGCTGAACGACTTCCAGGCGGTCGGCCGGTGGCTGCTGTGGAACTGCGTCCGCGACTCGGAGGGCACGGGGGTCTACGACACCGTCACCAAGCGGAACCTGAAGCTCGCGGACGGCTCGTTCCCGGCACCGGCGCAGCTCGGCGACGGCTTCGTCGCGACGGCCGAGGCCGGTCAGCTCAAGGTGATCGACGTGCGCGGCGGGACGCCCGTGACGCACACCGCGGGGGCCTTCGAGGGCAACGCCTGGGACGTCGACCCGTACACCGGGGTGATCGCCCAGCTCCGGTCCGACAACTCCGTCCGGCTGACCGCGAGCGACGTCCCCGTCTCGGCCCTGGTCCAGCGGGACGCCACCGTCGCCGCCTCGGTGGACGTCAAGGGCGGCGCCGTGTCGTGGAGCCCGAAGTGGTGGCTGAACAAGCCCGCGGCCTCCTGGACCCTGGTGATCGCCGACCGGGCCGGCAGGGCCGTGCGCACGCTCTCCGGCGGCCTGGCACCCGGTGTGGTGAGCCCCGCCTGGAACGGCAAGGACGGCTCGGGCCGGCTGGTGGCGAACGGCTCCTACACCTGGAAGCTGACCGTCACCCCCGCGGACGGGCAGGGCGCGGCGCTGACCAGGACCGGCTCGGTCAAGGTCACCGGCGCCGCCGCGGTCCACCGCGACTTCGTCGGGTCGGACGGCTTCGGCGAGCTGCTGACGCTGAACGGCTCGGGCGGGCTGACGTACCAGTACGGCACGGGGAAGGGCACGTTCACCGGGAAGCTGACGGGCTCCGGGTGGCCGACGACCGTGAAGGCGGTGCCCTTCGGCGACCTGAACGGCGACCGCTGCAACGACGTGCTGGTGCGGTTCAGCAGCGGAGCCCTGCGCGCCTACCGGCCCGCGTGCGGGTCGGCGCCGACGCCCGCCACCGCGTACACCTCGCTGGGCACGGGCTGGAACCAGTACGACGTGCTGACCTCGCCCGGGGACCTCAGCGGTGACGGCCGGGCCGACCTGATCGCCCGCCAGGCCTCCACCGGCGACCTCTACCTGTACACGGCGACCAGCACGGGCAAGCTCGCCGCCCGGGTGAAGATCGGGTCCAAGTGGACGGCCTACAAGAAGATCGTGGGCGCGGGCGACCTCGACGGCGACGGCCGCGGCGACCTGCTGGCGCAGGACAGGTCGAACGACGTGTGGCGCTACGACGGCACCGGGACCGGCAGGCTCGAGAGCCGGGTGAAGGTCTTCGACAACTGGGGCTCGTCGTACAACGTGATCGTGGGCGTCGGCGACATCACCGGGGACGGCCGCGCCGACCTCGTCGCCCGCGACACCTCCGGCGCCCTCTGGCGCAACAGCGGCAACGGCAAGGGCTCCTTCGGCGGCCGTACGCGGATCGCCACCGGCTGGCAGGGGTACAAGGGCCTGTTCTGAGCCGGCTCTTCCCCGCACCGCCCCGACGGGCCCGGACGCCCTGTGCGTCCGGGCCCGTTCCCTGTCCTGGGGCGGTTCGGCCGTGGCTCAGCCCGAGCAGTTCGGGACGGGGACGTCGCTGCCCGCGCAGTTGGTGGGGGCGTTGCCGCGGACCCGGGAGTTGATCAGGTTGACGATGCCGCCGGTGTTGAGGACACCGCCGGGGGCGAGGGTGGACGAGTTGTTGTTGACGTTGCTGTTGGTGATGGTCGTCGAACTGGTGCCGAAGGAAGCGGTGAAGTTGGCGACGCCTCCGGCCCGTCCTGCGGTGTTCTCGTTGACGTTGGTCCGCACGATGCGCAGGGTGCCGTCGTTGGCCGCGCCGCCGCCGACGGCGCCGGCGTGGTTGTCGATGATGCGGCTGTCGGTGATGGTCATGTCGCCGTCGTTGGCGACGCCGCCACCGTTCACGTTGGCCATGTTGTCCATGATGTTGGTCCGCTGGATCACGGTGACGGACCCGGAGCCGCCGCCGATCCCGCCCGAGAAGTTGGCACGGTTGTCGCGGATGGCGCTGCCGGTGACGGTCAGCCGGCCGTGGTTCGCGATGCCGCCGCCGAAGTCGGGCGCGGCGCCGTTGGTGATGGTGGCGTCGCTCAGCATGAGATTGCCGCTGGTGCCGACGGAGAGAATGCCGAAACCGGCCGCGGAGTCGCGGGTGATGGTGCTGTTGCGGGCGTTGATGACGATCGTGTTGGTGATCTCCGGCAGGGGCGCGGTGAGCGCGTAGGTGCAGCCCGGCGACAGCACCAGGGTTCCGCCTCCCACGTTGGCGGCGGTGATGGCGGCGGCCAGGGCGCTCTCACTGCACGGGACATTGGGCTTCGGCGCGGTGGGGGCGGCCGTGGCCGGTACGGCGGGGGAGGCGGTGGCCAGCAGTGTGGCCGCCGCTCCGGCACACAGCGCCTGCGCTACACGTGCCGACGGCTTGCGGATGGACATGAACAGGTGGCTCCTTCGGAAGTCCCGCATCTCACGGGGCGCTCCCGGCGCCGAGTTCGACGGCGCCGTGGCTGGCTCGGGGGGCAGGGCCGATGCTGCCCCCGCCGACACCCGCGGCAGCGGATTCGGGCGCGTGGTCCCCTCGGACGGTGCAGCCGTTTCCACCCGACGGCCGATGCCCGATGACCGGTGGCTGACGACCGACGACGGCCGAGGTGAGCAGCCGGTACCCGCCGGCCGTACAACGTGGCACGGCGACCCGTTCCCCCTCGGCGCGGCACGGCGACCCGGCCCGGTTGTCCGCGAACTCCCCCGGGATTGTCCGTGATCGGTAACGGACGGATCCTCTGGCCGGCTTTCTTCGTCCTGCCAAGTGGTCGCACGGCGACCGGGGATCCGACGAGGCACTGGGCGAAAGCGGGGCGGACATGGCACGGCACGGCGGGGTGCGCGGCTGGTACGGCAAGATGATCGGGGCGGCACTCGGGGTGACGATGTTCGCCGTCGGTGCCTCGCTGTGGACCGCGCAGGCCGACGCCGTGCACGACCCCTCGTCGAAGGCGACCGCCTCGGCGACGCCGAGCGATGCCGTCAAGTCGGTCGCGATCACCATCGCGCACGCCTCGGACAAGGGCGCGCACGGCGTCAACATCACCATCGACGACGGCCCCGACCCCGTGTGGACGCCCCAAGTGCTCGACGTGCTGCGGGAGTACGGGGTGAAGGCCACGTTCTGCATGGTGGGGACGCAGGCGCAGGCCCACCCGGACCTGGTGAAGAAGGTGGTCGCGGCCGGGCACCGGCTGTGCGACCACACGGTGTCGCACGACACCTCCATGGACAAGAAGCCCTTCGCCTACCAGTCCCAGCAGATACTCGACGCCGAACGCATGATCACCGAGGCGTCCGGGGGCGTCCGGCCGATGTACTACCGCGCCCCCGGCGGCGCCTTCACCCCCGACAGCCGCAAGCTCGCCGCTTCCCGGGGCATGCGCCCGCTGGGCTGGAACGTGGACACCAAGGACTTCGAGCAGCCGGGCGCGGACGCCATCGTCGCCACCGTCCAGCGGGAGCTCCCCAACGGGCCGACGATCCTCTTCCACGACGCGGGCGGCGACCGCGCCCAGACCGTCGAAGCCCTGCGCCGCGTCCTGCCCTGGCTCAAGGAGCAGGGCTACTCCTTCGGCTTCCCGGTGCGCTGAACCACCGCCGGGTGCCGGACGGATCCAAGGGGGCGAGCCGCCGGCTCGCCCCCTTCCCCGTCTCCGCTGTCAGGCGGCCGGGGCGACGACCACCTCGGCCGTGTTGTTGTCGGTGTTCGGGTCGAAGGGCAGGGACGTGCCGTAGTACGGCTGGACGACGACGCGGCCCGTCGCGCCGGGGACGACCCGGTCGATGCGCAGCTCGAACGGGAAGGTGACGTCCAGGCCCGGCTGGGTCCAGATGGGGAGGGTGCAGGCGTAGTGGGTGCCGGCCGGGTCGTCGCCGGACGGCCGGCCGTTGCGGCAGGCCCCGGGCACGGACGTGGCGGTGGTGCCCTCCGGCAGGTAGAAGTGGACCACGGCGACCGGGTCGCCGGAGCTGACGTTGCCGACCCAGGCCGGGCCCAGGTCGGCGAAGCCGACCGTCGCGGTGACGGTGTCGCCGGCCGCGCCGCTCACCACGGTGCCGCGCGCGGCGAAGTCGGCGGTGTTGTCGACGGCGATGTTCCAGGACCGGTAGTTGTCCGAGGTGTCGAGGTCGCCGGCGCCGTCGCCGGGCTCGACCGCGTAGTCGAACCGCTCGGTCAGCGCGCGGTCGGTGACGGCGAGCCGCAGCGGCTCCGGCAGCTCCACGGTCGCGCCGGGCGCGACGTCGGTGTCGAAGGAGCAGGTCGCGCGCGTCATGGGCGGGGCCTCACCACTGACGTCGGGCTCGGTGTAGGCGCACTGCGGGTAGCGGGTGACGACGTCGAGGCCGTACGTCGCCCACAGCCGCACGCTGAAGCCGTGGGCGGTCTCGTCGCCGGTGTTGGTGACGGAGAACGGCACGGTGAGCTCGGTGCCGGGTGCGACGCCGGTGGTGTTCCTCGGGGCGTCGAAGCCGAGGTCCGGTCCCGAGCCGACGGTGACGGAGGTCGTGAGACCCCACGGGCGGGCGAGTGCGCCGTCGGGTCCCCCGGTGGCCTCCGCGGAGTACCCGATCGTCCCCTGCGCTCCCAGGGCGGCGCCGGCGACGGCCCGCACCTTCAGCGACAGCTGGGTGTCGGGGCGGGTGGGCACGTCCCCGATGTCGCACACGGCGACCGTGCCCGCCTCGTCCGGGACGCAGTTGTCGGGCCAGGCCACCTCGGCGACCCCGGCGAGCCCGGAGACGTCGACGCTCACCCGCCCGTCGGTCACGGCGAAGTTGCCGTTGTCGTGGTACAGGCCGAGCTCGAGCGACCGGTACCGCGCCGTACCGTCCTGCGGGGCGACGGTGACCGCGTGCTCGTACGGCGCCTCGATCCACAACTGGTCCGTCTGTTGCGGCTCGTCGTCGGCGAAGGCGGCCCCGCTCCCGAGCCCGGCCGCGACCAACACGCCCACCACACCGGCCCGGACCCCGCGGCGCAGCACGCGCCCGGCGGAGACAGAACTCATGACATCTCCCGTCTTAGACAGCAATGATTCCGGCAACTACCTTGTGCCGAACGGGAGTTGGACGATCTGTCGTGAGGAAGGGTTGTAGGTGGGCGCGTGCGGCGAGTGTGTTCCCGCTCTCTTCTCGATCAAGCGGTTACGAGGATCCTCAGGGGCCGAGCGTGCAGTTGTGCCAGGCCTTGGCCAGGGCCTTCGGGATCTCCGGGATGTCGCCGCAGCCGTGCGCGCTCCTGGGGAAGCCGTCGGTGGCGAGGTAGGCCCAGCCGCCTCCGGCGGCGACGCGGAAGTACTTGGTGGCGCTGCCCTCGTCCTGGAGGTTGACGAGTTCGGCGTCGGTGGCCCCGGCGGTGGGCTGGAAGCCGGTGGCGGCGTAGCGGACGGAACCGCACTGGCCGTAGAAGAACTGCCCGGGCTCCGGCTCCAGATGGGTGAGGACGGGCACGGTGCGCCGGTAGGCCGCCGTCACGGCGGACTTCACCTCGGCACCCGCCGCCAGGTTGCGGCAGCCGGCGAAGGCGGGGGCCGTGACCTTGGCCGGGACGGCGGGAGCGGTCGTCGGCTCGGTGGTGGACGCGGCCGGTGCGGTGGACGCGGCCGGCGCGGTGGGCGCGGCGGCGGAGTCGGACGGGGCACCGGCGGCCGGGGCGCCCGAGGCGGTGGCCGTCGTGGCCGAGGCGTGCGGGGCGGACGAGTCGGCGGCACCGGAGTCCGACGCCCCCTGACACGCTGTCAGCAGCAGGAGGCCCCCCAACAGCGCTGCCACCGGTATGCCTCTGGGAGCGGGCATGGCGAATCCCTTCTTCGACCGAAGAACATCGTGGTCACGACCTGGGTGACCGGGATGTGCGGCGGGCGCGTGACGGACCGCCGACCTGCCCCCTACGACCACCGGGGGCGGCCCGGTGGTTGCATGAGCCGCCCCTCGGAACCGTCTCGGTTTCACATACGCGGCCGGCCGCCGCGGTCAGCCGCCGACGTACGCGGAAAGGTGCTCGCCGGTGAGGGTGGAGCGGGCGGCGACGAGGTCGGCCGGGGTTCCCTCGAAGACGATCCGGCCCCCGTCGTGGCCCGCGCCGGGGCCGAGGTCGATGATCCAGTCCGCGTGCGCCATGACCGCCTGGTGGTGCTCGACGACGATGACCGACTTGCCGGAGTCCACGAGCCGGTCGAGCAGGCCGAGCAGATGCTCGACGTCGGCGAGGTGGAGGCCCGCGGTCGGCTCGTCGAGGACGTAGACACCGCCCTTGTCGGCCATGTGGGTGGCCAGCTTCAGCCGCTGGCGCTCGCCGCCGGACAGCGTGGTCAGCGGCTGGCCGAGGCTGAGATAACCGAGGCCGACGTCGGCGAGCCGGCCGAGGATGCGGTGCGCCGCCGGGGTCTTCGCCTCGCCCTCGCCGAAGAACTCCTCGGCCTCCGTCACGGACATCGCGAGCACCTCGCTGATGTCCCGGCCGCCGAGGCGGTACTCCAGCACCGCCGCCTGGAACCGCCTGCCCTCGCACTCCTCGCAGAGGGTGGCGACCCCGGCCATCATCGCCAGGTCGGTGAAGACGACGCCGGCCCCGTTGCAGGTGGGGCAGGCGCCCTCGGAGTTGGCGCTGAACAGGGCCGGCTTGACGCCGTTGGCCGTGGCGAACGCCTTGCGGATCGGGTCGAGCAGTCCGGTGTACGTCGCCGGGTTGCTGCGCCGGGAGCCGCGTACCGGCGCCTGGTCCACCGACACCACGCCCTCGGAGGCGGGGACCGAGCCGTGGATCAGCGAGCTCTTGCCGGAACCGGCGACACCCGTGACCACGCACAGCACCCCGAGCGGGATGTCGACGTCGACGTCGCGCAGGTTGTGCGCCGAGGCGCCGCGGATCTCCAGCGCGCCGGTGGGCTTGCGCACCGTCTTCTTGAGGGAGGCCCGGTCGCCGAAGTGCCGTCCGGTGATGGTGCCGCCGGAGCGCAGCCCCTCGACGGTGCCCTCGAAGCAGACGGTGCCGCCCGCCGTGCCGGCGCCGGGGCCGAGGTCGACGACATGGTCGGCGATCGCGATCGTCTCGGGCTTGTGCTCCACGACGAGCACCGTGTTGCCCTTGTCCCGCAGCCTCAGCAGCAGGCCGTTCATCCGCTGGATGTCATGGGGGTGCAGACCGATGGTGGGCTCGTCGAAGACGTAGGTGACGTCGGTGAGCGAGGAGCCGAGGTGGCGGATCATCTTGACGCGCTGCGCCTCGCCGCCGGACAGGGTGCCCGAGGGCCGCTCCAGCGAGAGGTAGCCGAGGCCGATCTCCACGAAGGAGTCGAGGGTCTGCTGCAAGGACGCCAGCAGCGGTGCCACCGACGGCTCGTCCAGGCCCCGCACCCACTCGGCGAGGTCGCTGATCTGCATCGCGCAGGCGTCGGCGATGCTGACGCCCCCGATCTTCGACGACCGGGCCGCCTCGGTGAGCCGGGTGCCCTCGCAGTCGGGGCAGGCGGTGAAGGTGACCGCGCGCTCCACGAACGCCCGGATGTGCGGCTGCATCGCCTCCTTGTCCTTGCTCAGCATCGACTTCTGGACCCGCGGGATCAGCCCCTCGTAGGTCATGTTGATGCCCGCGATCTTCATCCGGGTCGGTTCGAGGTACAGGAAGGCGTGCAGTTCCTTCTTGGTGTACTTGCGGATCGGCTTGTCCGGGTCGACGAGGCCCGACTCGGTGTAGAGCCGGTAGTTCCAGCCGCCCGTCTTGTAGCCGGGGACGGTGAGCGCGCCCTCGTTGAGCGACTTGGAGTCGTCGTAGAGCTGGGTGAGGTCGAGGTCGGTGACCGAGCCGCGGCCCTCGCAGCGCGGGCACATCCCGCCGGTGATGCTGAAGGAGCGGCGCTCCTTCACGGTCTGCCCGGCGCGCTCCAGGGTGACCGCGCCCGCGCCGCTGATCGAGGCGACGTTGAAGGAGTACGCCTTGGGCGAGCCGATGTGCGGCCGGCCGAGCCGGCTGAAGAGGATGCGCAGCATGGCGTTGGCGTCGGTGGCGGTGCCGACCGTGGAGCGCAGGTCGGAGCCCATCCGCTGCTGGTCGACGATGATCGCGGTGGTCAGTCCGTCGAGGACGTCGACCTCGGGCCGCGCCAGGGTCGGCATGAAGCCCTGCACGAAGGCGCTGTAGGTCTCGTTGATCAGCCGCTGCGACTCCGCGGCGATCGTGTCGAACACCAGGGAGCTCTTGCCGGAGCCGGAGACACCGGTGAACACCGTCAGTCGGCGCTTCGGGAGCTCGACGCTGACGTCCTTGAGGTTGTTCTCGCGCGCTCCGTGCACGCGGATCAGATCGTGGCTGTCGGCGCCGTGCGGCGCGGACGACTGCGCGTCCGTCCTCCTGGCCATGCTCGTCCTCTCTCCATATTGTCGTGCGGGCCGTCTTCGCGGTCTCCCTGTCTACCTGATCGGCCCGGCCGGCCGGGGGTGATCCGGGACGACGTCCCGCGCCGCCGTTCCCCGCGGGCGGGTGGGGCGGACGGTGACGACCACGGCGATCAGGCTAGGCGGGGTCCGCCGTCCGGCGCTTCTCGAAAACTGCCTGTCCCGGTCGTCCGGCACGTGACGGCGCGCGGACGGTGCGGGCGTCACCCGTACGGACGCCTTGGGAACTTCTTTACCTGGTGCGGCAGTTCTGGTGGCGACGGCCCGTCGCGACCCGCGCCGGGCCGTGGAGCGACGCGGCGATCAGTGAAGGAGCGACACCGGCATGGTGTTCAAACGGCTGCTCGGGGCCATCGGTGTGGACGGCCCCTCGGTGGACACGGTTCTGGACCACGGCGCGGTGGCGCCCGGCGGGGTGCTGTCCGGGCAGGTGCACCTGCGGGGCGGCGGATCGGCCGTCGACGTCGAGCACATCGCCCTGGAGCTCGTCGCCCGGGTCGAGGCCGAGCACGAGGAGGGCGGGAGCGAGGGCTTCGTCGTCTTCGAACGGTTCGTGGTGGGCGGTGCGTTCCGGCTCGGCGAGGAGGCGCGGTACAGCGTTCCGTTCCAGGTGACGCTGCCGTGGGAGACACCGGTCAGCGAGCTGTACGGGCAGCAGCTCGGGATCGTGCTCGGGGTGCGCACCGAGCTCGCGGTGTCCGGGGCGCGGGACAAGGGCGACCTGGACCCGCTCGCCGTGCGGCCGCTGCCCGCCCAGGAGGCGATCCTCGAGGCGCTCGGGCAGCTCGGCTTCGGCTTCAGGTCCGCGGACCTCGAATACGGCCGGATCGGCGGCACGGACCAGCGGCTGCCCTTCTACCAGGAGATCGAGCTGACCCCGGCGCCGCAGTACGCGCATGCCGTCGATGAGATCGAGGTGACCTTCCTGGCCGGCTTCGACCGGCTGGAGGTGATCCTGGAGGCCGACCGGCGCGGCGGCCCCTTCTCCGAAGGACACGACGCGCTGGTCCGCTTCACCGTCGGCCACGACGACGTGCCCGGACGGGACTGGAACACCGAGGTCGACGGCTGGATCCGGCAGCTCGTCGAGCACCGGTCGGCCCACGGCTCCGGCGCGGGGTACGGGCACGCGGCCGCGTACGGGGCTCCGTACGGGCACGGGGATCCGTACGCAGGCGGGTACAAGGACGACTCGTACGGGGGCGGGCACGGCTACGGCGAGCACGGCCGTCACGACCGTCATCACGACGAGCACCACCGTTCCGGTCCCGGCCCGGGCACCGCCGTCGCGGCCGGTGCGGCGGGGCTGGCGGTCGGCGTCGTCGGCGGGCTGGTGGCGGCCGAGGTCGTCGACGAGATCGGTGACTTCTTCGAGGGGGACGAGGACGACGAGGGCGGGGACGAGGACTGAGTCGCGGCGGGCGGCGCGCTACAACGGGGTGGCCGCCTTGAGGATCATGAACATCGTGACCGCCGAGTTCGCCGAGGACATGGCGGACAGGGCGGCTCCGCCGGCCGCGGTCCAGGCGGCCATGCCCGCGCTCGTGAACAGGGGCGGCCAGGCGCGGGCGGCCGGCGGCGGACCGAGCAGCGCGGCCACGCGGCGCGGCACGGGTCCCGGTGCCGCGGCGAGGGCGGCCAGGGTCGGGGCGGGCGCCGGGCGGGAGACGAGGGCCGCCTTGGCGACCGCCCGGGCCGCCACCCGGCGGTCGCCGACCGCCCCGGCCGCCTCCTCGTCCGCCCAGCGCTCGGCGGTGTAGCCGACGGCGGTGCCCAGCGGGCGCAGGAAAGGGTTCGCGCGGGCCGCCAGACCCGCCAGCAGCAGCCAGCGGTGGTGGCGGCCGGCCAGGTGGGCGCGTTCGTGGGCGAACAGCACGCGTCGCTCCCGGGAGGTCAGCGCGGCGAGCATGCCGGTGGAGACCACGACCCGGCCCGGCCGTCCGGGACGGCGTCCGTACGGGTGCGTACGCCCGTGCCCGCGTCCGTACCCGCGTCCGGGCAGTGCGTAGGCGTAGGGGAGGGCGTCCGGGAGGACGGCGACCTCGGTGGGCGGCAGCCCGCGCAGGGCGCGTACGGCACGGCGCCGCACGCGGTGATGTCGCAGCAGCAGACCCACGCAGGCGGTGCACGCCAGGGCGAGCGCGCCCACCGCGGCCTTGCCCACCACCTCGTCGTGCGGCACCGCCGCGCGGACCTCCGGATCGGCCCAGCCGTCCGGCAGCGGGTTGCCGGGGAGCTGGGCGGTGCCGACGATCGCGAGCAGGCCCAGGCACAGGGTGCTGCACAGGCCCAGGACGGCCGCGGCACCGGCGAGCAGCAGCGTGGCCGCACGCGGATGCAGCCGGTGCTCGGCCAGCCGCGCGACGGGCCAGGCCGTCAGGGGCAGAACGAGCGGGAGGAAGACGAACACGCCCACGGTTCAGCCCGCCCGGCCCTCTCCCGGCGTGCCCCGGTCGTCCTCGTCGGTCTCCTGGAGCAGCCTGCGCAGCAGTTCCTCGTCGCCGGGCGGGAGGCTGGAGACGAAGCTGGCCAGCACCGCCTTCCGGTCGCTCTCGCCGTCCAGGACCCGGCGCATACGGTGGGCGGCGAGCCCCGCCGCGTCCGCGGCCGCCGTCCAGGCGAACGACCGGCCCGCCCGCTCCCGGGTGACCGCGCCCTTGGCCTGGAGCCGGGTGAGGATCGTCATGACGGTGGTGTAGGCGAGGGTGCCGCCGAGGCGTTCGCGCACCCAGCCCGCCGGCACCGGCTCCGGCGCCGCCTTCAGGGCCGACAGCACCTGGGCCTCCAACTCGCCCTGGCCGCGCCTGCGTCCGGGGGCGTCCGGCCGCGCGCTGTCCTCGTACCGCTGCGTCACTCTGCCTCCCTGGGCCCTGGGGCTCGTCCGACGCGCCGTACGCCTCCCGCCCGTCGTGCGCCTCGCCGTCGTCGACGACGAGGGCCCATCGTATTGAGCGGTGAGCGGCCTCCCCACATCTTCTACAGTGCTGTAGATTCGCATCGCAGTCCACCCGGCGCCGGTCCGGACCGCCCGGCCACCGGCGGAGCAGAGGAGAGCAGCGTGGGAGTTTCCCTTTCCAAAGGCGGCAACGTCTCGCTCAGCAAGGAGGCGCCGGGGCTGACCGCGGTGCTGGTCGGCCTGGGCTGGGACGTCCGCACGACCACGGGCACGGACTACGACCTCGACGCCTCCGCCCTGCTGCTGGACGCGTCCGGCAAGGTCCTGTCCGACCAGCACTTCGTCTTCTACAACAACCTCCGCAGCCCGGACGGTTCGGTCGAGCACACCGGCGACAACCTCACCGGCGAGGGCGAGGGCGACGACGAGTCCGTCAAGGTGAACCTCGCGGCGGTGCCGGCCGGGGTCGACCGGATCGTCTTCCCGGTGTCCATCCACGACGCCGAGAACCGCGGGCAGAGCTTCGGCCAGGTCCGCAACGCCTTCATCCGCGTGGTCAACCAGACCGGCGGCCAGGAGATCGCCCGCTACGACCTGTCGGAGGACGCGTCGACCGAGACCGCGATGGTCTTCGGCGAGCTGTACCGCAACGGCGCGGAGTGGAAGTTCCGCGCGGTGGGCCAGGGTTACGCCTCCGGGCTGGCCGGCATCGCCTCCGACTTCGGCGTCAACGTCTGACCCGGCGCCCGCGTCCGGCCCCGGCCCCGGCGTCGCGCCCGGGGCCGGGGCACCGGGCGGGTCAGCCGAAGCGGCCCGCCACGTAGTCCGCGGTGCGCGGGTCCTCGGGGGTGCTGAAGATCCGCTCGGTGGGGCCCTGCTCGACGATCCCGCCCGGGGTCCCCTGTTCGGCGAGGAAGAACGCGCACCGGTCGGAGACGCGGGCCGCCTGCTGCATGTTGTGCGTGACGATCACGATGGTCACCTCGCCCGCGAGCTCGTGGACGGTCTCCTCGACCCGTCGGGTGGAGGTCGGGTCCAGCGCCGAACACGGCTCGTCCATCAGCAGCACCCGGGGCCGTACGGCGAGGGCGCGGGCGATGCACAGCCGCTGCTGCTGGCCGCCGGAGAGCGCGCCGCCGGGCTGCCGCAGCCGGTCGCGGACCTCCTTCCACAGGCCGGCCCGGGTCAGGGACTCCTCCACCAGTACGTCCTTCTCCCGGCGGTTCGCACGCGTGCCCGTCAGCTTCAGGCCCGCCACCACGTTGTCGTAGATCGACATGGCCGGGAACGGGTTCGGCTTCTGGAAGACCATGCCGATGCGCCGCCGGGCGTCCGTCAGCCGCCGCGCGGGGCCGTAGATGTCCTCGCCCTCGAAGAGGACCTCGCCCGCGAACTGCGCCGCCGGGATCAGCTCGTGCATCCGGTTCAGGGTGCGCAGGAACGTCGACTTGCCGCAGCCGGACGGGCCGATCAGGGCGGTGACCCGCCCGGCGGGCATGGTGAGGGAGACCCGTTCGAGGACCTTGTGGTTGCCGAACCAGGCCGACACGGCACGCGCCTGGAGGGCCGCGGGGCCGACGGCGGCGGCGCCGGCCGGCGAGGGCAGGACGACGGTGTCGGTGGGGGAGAGGGTCGTGTCGGTCACGTCGGGTACCTCGGTTCGCGGGTTCACTGCGGGGCTCGGGAGGCGGTCGGTCACAGCAGGTTGGGCAGGAGTTCGGTGGTGCGCGTGGCGACCTGGAGGCCCAGGACGGCGACGACCGGCGCGAACACGATCCAGGTCTGGTGCCGGCCCCAGCGGTGCCACGCCCATACGGCGGCGACGGCGGCGGCCAGCAGCGCCTGGAGCCACAGCACCAGCGGCCAGGGCACCCCGGCCGGGCGGGCCAGCGGCTGCTCGGCCTCGGGCAGCGTGCCGGGGCGGACGACGGCCGACGGCGTCGGGAAGGCCGCGGAGACCAGGTCGGCGTCCACCCGCAGCAGTCCGCCCGGCATGAAGCGGGGGCCGGTGGCGGTGACCAGGACGAGACGGCCCTCGCCCGCGGCGACCCGGGCGGGCGCCGGGTCGCCGGCCCGCCGGACGCCGAGGACCTCGTAGGTCGCCTCGCCCTGCCCGGTGATCACCGTGATCCGGTCGCCCTCGGCGAGCTCGGCCAGCCGCCCGAACGGTGCGCCGTACGCCGCGGCGCGCCCCATCAGCACGCTGGTGCCGGCCTGTCCGGGCAGCGGGGTGTCACGGCGGTGGCCGGGTCCGCCGGTCAGGACGGTGGAGTCGGTGCCCTCCAGGACCACCTGCTGGAGGCCGAGCGAGGGAACCTTGATCAGCGCGAGCGGGCTGCCCGGCGTCAGCAGGTCGCCCTGCTGGTCGGTCTGGGCCACCGGGGCGGTGCCGAGGGCGAGTTCATTGCGCAGTTCGTCGAACGCGGTCTGCTGCGCGGAGTGTTCCTGTGCCCCGCTGAGCAGCAGCAGCTGCGCGGTGATGCCGAGCAGCAGGGCGGCGAGGCTCAGCAGACCGCCCCGGGCGAGGTGGCGGACCGCGGTGATGCTCCGCACGCGCGGCAGGACCGCGCTCGGTGCGAGGGGTGTCTGTACGGCGACCGTCACGGGGCCCGCCTCCTTCGCTGGATGGGTGCTGAGGGTGGTGCCGGACGGGGTGACCGGCGCGATGGGCGGCCGTCCCGGCGCCCGGTGCCGGCGCGGGTGGTGGCCGCCCCGGCGCCCGGGCCCGCCGGGGCGGCCGCGGTGGGCGGCCGTCCCGGCGGGGCGGGACAACGGGTGCCGGATCAGACCGACTTGACGACGAAGTTCGCCCCGTTGCGGGTGTTCACGGTCGTCGAGCCCGCGTAGTACGCGTGCAGCGTGTGCCGGCCGGCGCGCAGCTTCGGCAGGGTGACGGTCACCTTGCCGCCGCTCAGCGTGCCGGTGGCGATGATCTTGCTGCCCTCGTAGATGCGCACGGTGCCGGTCGGCGTGGTGCCGGTCGCGGTGACCTTGACGGTGACCTTGCCCCGGGCGGTGTGCTTGACCGAGGTGGGCGCGCTGACGCCGACCGCCGGGGTCGCCTTGACGACCTTCAGCGAGACGGTCGCCGCGGAGGTGCTGAGCCTGGCGGCGCCGCTGTACGAGACGGACAGCGCGTGGGTGGCGACCTTGAGGTGGTTCGACAGGGCGACGGTGGCCTTGCCGGTGCTGCTCAGGGTGGCGGTGCCGAGGACGGTGCCGCCCTCCTTCACCGTGACCTTGCCGGAGGCGACGACGCCGTGCGTGCCGGTGACGGTGACGGCGACCTTGGGCGTCCGGCCGTAGGCGGCGGTCGCGACGGCCGCCTTCGTGGTGCTGGCGTACTTGACCGCGCCGGTCCAGGTGGCTCCGGCGCCCGTGCCGTTGAGGTTGGCGCCGGAGACGGTGGCCGTGTAGGTGCCGACGGCCAGGCCGGTGAAGGAGTACGAGGTGGTGCCGGCCGGGACGTCCTTGGTCGCCACGACGGCGCCGTCCGAGCCGGTCAGCGTGACCCGGTAGTCGGTGAGCGGCAGGCCGGTGGGGGCGGGTGCGGTCCAGGTGAGCTTGACGCTCGCGTCGCCGAGGGTGGCCTTCAGCACCGGCGCGGCGGGCGTCGAGAGGTCGATGCCCGACTCCTCCAGGCCGCCGAGCTTGGCGTGCTTGGCCGGGTTGACCGAGCCGTTGTAGGACTCGTTCACGAAGCCGAAGGCCGCGATGGTCTGCTCGGCGGTGTCGGACGCCAGGGCGGCGGTGTGGCTGCCGCTGGTGACGAAGACGTCGTAGAGGTCCTTGTCGAAGAAGACGCTCGTCGGGTCGATCGCCCGGGTGGGGACGACGTTGTAGACGTCGCGGCCGAAGGTGGCGTTCTCGTAGTAGTAGTCGACCGGCACCAGCTTGCCGTTGGCCGTGGCGACCGGGGTGGTGGCGCCGCCCGTGTCGCCGGGGAGCTGCACGCTCGCCAGGTGACCGCCGGCCGCCGCGGCGTCCTTGCTGTGGTCGGGGGCGACCCCGTTGATCTGGGCGATCCAGCTGCCCACGGAGAACGGCTCCAGCGCGCCGTCCTCGGTGAGGCCGTCGTTGGCCTGGTTCTCCTGGACGGTCGGGATGTTCGGGGAGATCGTGGCGTCGGTGAGACCGATCGCGCTCAGGAAGAACTTGCGGGTGCCGGAGCCGGACTGCGGGATCTTCGGGTGGACGGTCTGGCCGTGCACCACGGTGGTCGTGCCGGCGTAGATGTCGTGCAGGTCGTCGACCGTCAGGCTGTCCAGGGCGGAGCCCTTGACCGCGACACCGACCGCGTCGCGCGCGAACGGGATGTACGTCAGCGCGGTGCCGGAGGTGCTCGGACCGCTGGAGGAGCGCGCGAAGTCGACCTGGCCCTTGATGGCGACGCCGGAGCTGTCCGGGTACTTGTCGCCGGTCAGCGCCTGGCTCAGTGCCAGACGGCCCTTGCCGGAGCCGTTCGGGCGCAGGAAGGAGGGCCCGGCGGCGCGGGTCTGGATGCTGGAGGTGGTGGAGCCGGTGCCGGGCTCGATCGCGTCGTAGGAGGCGATGCCCGCGCCGCTCGCCGCCTTCACGGCGGCGTAGGTGGTGCCGTTCACCAGGTCGCCGGCGAGGGCGTTGAGCACGTCCTGCGTGGTGTCGGAGCCGACGCCCACGAGCGAGCGGTAGGTCCCGGCGGGGGTCGGGTCGGCGTACGCAGGGCTGGCGAGAGCCAGGCCGCCGGCCACCACAGCGGCGGCGACGAGCGCGGCCGTAGAGCGCGAAGAGCGCATGGAGGTTCTCCTGAGGATCGTGCGCGGGTGGATCTGGCAGGGTGGTACCGGCCGTCCGCCCCGACTGCCTTTCGGGGCGGGCGGCCGTCTGTGGGGAGCTCCCCGCAGGGGGCTCCGGGGTGTCACCGCGGCGGCAGCGGCCGGCGCAGCCGCTCCGGCAGCCTGAGCTGCGGCAGGACGGTCACGGTGCGGCCTCCCGGCAGCGGCATGCGCAGCGGCAGCCGCGGCCTGCTGCCGCCCGCGAAGGGCGCGCCCAGGGCGGCGACGGCGCCGAGCGCGGCCCCGACCGGGACGGCGTAGCGCAGCGAGTTCGCCGGGTCGGCGGGGGTGGTGCCGGCGGCCGTGGTCTGCACGGCCTTGCCGCCGTCGTACGACGGTGCCGCGCCGGGCCTGCCGCTCGCACCGGCGGCCGCTGCGGGCGACGTGCCGAGGTTGTTCGGAGTGCCGTCGGAGGCCGCGCCGCCCAGGTCGTCCGAGCCGCCGAGGTCGCCGCCGGAACCGGCCGTACCGCTGCCGCCGTCCGTCCCGCCGGAACCGTTGCCCGGACCGGCCGGGCCGGTGTACTTCACCAGGGCGTCGGCGGCGCTCAGCGCGCGCTCGCGCAGTGACTCGGACAGCGGGGCGTAACCGGCCGGCAGCCGGCCCGGGTCGGCGCCGCTGACCTGGCCGGCCCCGGCCGCGTACCGCAGCAGTGCCGCGTAGTCCTTGCGGGCCGCGGCGTTCAGCGAGCCGGGCCGTACGACCGCGTGGACGAGCTGGGCCAGCGGGTAGGCGCCCGCGGCGGTGGCCTTGGCCGGGTCGATCTCGGGGGCGTCCGTGCCGGTCGCGCTCGTGGCCGCGGCGGTCAGCGAGGCGTCGTCGGGGGCGACGAACTTGCCCGCCGCGTTGCGCAGCCGGGCGGTCTGGAGCCCGTAGCGGGCGGCGGACGCCGCGTCGGTCACCGTGATCACGAACCGGGAGCCGACCGTCTGCGGGCCGGGGCTCTTGAACGCGGGCGGGTTGCCCAGCGGGTCCCAGGTCGACTTCCACAGCGTGTCCGCGCGCCGGGTGTGCAGCGCGCCGGAGTGCAGATCGTCCACGTAGGGGTGGAAGTCGGTCATGCACTGCTTGAGGGTGGCGTCGGTGCCCGGCGGGACCGTGCACCAGGGGTCGCTCTTGGGGTAGTCGTCGGCGCGGGCGGCGTCGAAGCCGGAGCCGGTGGGGTTCACGTCCGGGTTGGTGGAGTAGTACGGGTTGACCACCATGCCCGAGCCGTCCGGCAGCCCGGACAGGAACCTGCGCGCGTCGGAGTCGGACAGGACCCACTGCCACAGGGCGCGGGCGGTGTCGGTGTGCCCGAGCGAGGTGATCAGGTCGGTGTCGGTGGCCGGGGTCTCGGCGACCGACAGATAGGCGAACTCGGGGTTGAGCGCGATGAACTCGGGGTCGCTCGCCAGGCCGGCCGGGTTGTTCTTCGCCCACTCGTAGCCCTTGGCGGCGGTGCCGCCGAGCACCGCGCCCCAGGCGGAGTTGCGGTACGACTCGGTGAGCAGCTTGGCGACCAGCCGGGGGGTGAGGTCGATCGACTCGACCTTGGTGCCGGCCTGTCTGCGGATGTCGTCCGGCGCCCCGGACCTGGGTCTGCGCTCGATCGTGAAGCCGATGACGGTCCCGGAGAGCGCCACCGGCGCGTACGTGGTGGTGTCGGACGGGGCGGTGCTGCCCTCGTCGGCGCCCAGGGCACGGGTGGTGAAGGCCAGCCCGGCGGTTCCGTCCGCGATCAGCCGGGCCCGGGTGTCGGGCTCGCCGAGTTCGGTGTAGCCGTAGACCTTGCCGGTCGGGCACAGGGCCGCCTGCCAGCTGGTCATGGCGTCGGCGACGAGCTCGCTGCCGGTGGTGGGCCGCTCGTCGGAGCCGAGCGCGCAGTTGGTGCCGACCGCGTTGAAGCCGAGCCTGACGGCGACGCGGTTCTTCCAGTTGGTGGAGGAGACCGGGGAGCCCGCGTTGACCGTGCTGGTGTCCGCGTAGGGCTTGCCGTCGAGGTCGAGCCGGCCCTGCGGGACGATCACCAGCCAGCAGGAGCGGGGCTTGGTGCCGGAGCCGGTCCTGACCGGCGTCCCGCAGCCGAGGTGCGGCGCCTCGTTGGCGGTCTGGACCTCGAAGTACTCCTTGCCGCTGCCGTCGGCGCCGGTGCGGGCGAAGTCGACCTCGTTGGTGGTGTTGCGGTTGAAGAAGGCGTTGTTCTGGGTGCCGCTGGTGATCACCGTGCCGTCGACGGACTTGAAGGGCACCTCGCCCAGACCGTTGGCGCCGGCCGCCCCGTACCGGTCGTCCTGCCCGTAGTTGGCCGGGTCGGCGTTGTAGAAGACCTTGCGGGTGTCGTCGTACTCGTTGCCGGGCCAGCTGCCCCGGTCGGTGGTCGGGGAGGCGCCGTACTGGCACTGGGTGCGGGACGGGCCGGGGTTGGACGGGACGGTGCCGTCGTCGTCGCCCCAGCACTGCATGATCTGCACGAAGTCGGTGTTGAAGAAGGTGCCGGCGAACGTGGTCGGCGTGCCGCCCGACCAACTCACCGTGATGGCCTGGCTGGTGAGCCGCTCGGTCTGGCTCACCGTGAACTTCATGTCCTTGAACTCGCCGCGCCCGGAGACGGTGACGGCGGAGCCGGTGGCGGCCGCCGCGGTGGCGCTCGGCGCCGACTGGGCGACGGCGAGACCGGCCAGGGCGCCGACCGCGGCGCCGGCCACCAGCCGGACGAGGGTGTCGCGCAGGCGCTTCATCGCGGACCCCCGTCCGTGCCGGAGGAACCGGAGGAGGCCGGGGAACCGGAGGCCGAGGGGGCGCCGCGGCCGCCGGTGATCAGCCGCGACACCAGGGAGGGCAGCAGCACCAGCCCGAGCACCAGGAGCGCGGCCAGCACCATCAGCGTCTGCGTGCCGGTCCAGCCGTGCTGCGCGGCCACGGTGATCGGCTGGGCGAGGGCGACGGTGTCGTCGCCGGCCCCGCCGCCGGAACCGCCGGAGCCGGTGTTCGCCGCCGCGATGGTCTGCCCGGTGTCGGGGTCGACGGACGGCTGCGCTCCGCCGGACGCGCCGCCCGCCGAGGTGGCCGAGCCCGTCGTACCGCCGCTCGTCGCGGTGCCGCCCGTGCCCGTGCCGGCGGAGCCGCCCGAGGTGCCGCCGGCGGCCGAGCCCCCGGAGCTGCCGCCGGAACCGCCGCCGCTGCCGTTGGTCGTGGCGCCGCCGCTGCCGGTCCCGCAGGGCGCGGCGCCCTTCTTGTCGCAGGCCGCCGGGTAGGGGGCCGTCTCCGCGAGCTTGTTACGGCCGTTCGCGGTGAAGGTCGGGTTGTTGCAGCCCTGGACGTTGATGTTCTTCGCCGTCACCCCGGGGATCCGGCGGATCTGCTCGAAGCCCGCCTTCACCAGGTTGATCGGCAGCGGCGAGTAGCCGAGCTGGGGAGCCGACTGCTGGCCCTGGCACATGAAGTAGTACGAGAACGCGCCCAGCGTCTTGCCCTTGGCCTTGGTGAAGGTGCCCTGCACCTTCAGCGGCAGGATCATGTACGAGTAGCTGGACAGCGGGTAGTTGCGCCGGTCGGAGTCGTTGTAGACGCCGTCGAGCTGCTGGGTGAGGTAGTCCGCGGAGCTCTTGTCGGTGTTGATCTTCGCCTTGAGCAGCGACACCGCGACGTTCTGCGGGGTCGGCTCGGTGTAGTAGCCCGCGTGGTTGAGGACCTTGGCGACCGGGTAGTGCGCGTTGAGCGCGTACGAGTAGTTGACGTACCCGATCGCGCCCTCGCCGTAGTTCTGGGCCACGTAGCCCGCCACGCCGAGGTCGCCGGACTGGGCGATCATGCCGGTGACGGTCGGGTAGTACGAGGTCTGCCCGCAGGCCCCGGACCGTCCGACGCGCCCGCAGTACGCCTGCCACAGCGACTTGTGCTGGTTGGCCATCCACATCGTGAACTGCGCGGTGGAGCCCGAGCCGTCCGAGCGGACCACCGGGACGATGGTGCGGTGCGGGAGCTGCACCCCGGGGTTGTCGGCCTTGATCACCGGGTCGTCCCAGCTCTTGACGACCCCGGTGAAGATCTTGGTGACGACGTCCCCGGAGAGCCGCAGGTTGGTGACCCGCTTGCCGTTGACCGTCAGGTGGTACATGAAAACGGTGCCGCCCGCCACGATCGGCATGTACGCGTACGATCCGGCGCCCGGCCGCTCGGCCGCGGAGCCGTCCGTCGGGTGGGTCTGGAACGGGATGTCCGAGACGGCGAAGTCGACGGTGCCGCTGAGGAACTGACGGCGGCCGTCGGAGGATCCCGTGCCGGCGTAGCTGATCCGCATGCCGTACTGGTTGACGGCCCGGCGCCATTCGTCGACGGCGTTCTCCGCCCAGGTGGAGCCGGCTCCGGCGATCGGCGTGTAGCTCTCGGCGGCGGCGGGCGCGGCCAGCGGTCCGGCCAGCAGCGTCACGAGCACGCCGAACACCGCGCCGAGGGTCGCCGGCGCCCGCAGGCGACTCAGACGAGAGATGAGGTGGCTGAACATCAGTCGGTCTCTCCGGTGTCCTCGACGGGAGCGTTGCACTGGACTTCGGCGGCGGGGATGCTGCGGTGCGCCTCGGGGGCGGGGACGGCGCCGGCGCCGGTCGCGGTGGCGACCGGGGTGGTCGTCCCGGCCGGGGTGGTCGTGAGGTACTCGGTGCGCCCGGCGGGTGCCGTGTCCGTGGGGTCCTCGGCGACCGACGCGTCCGCGGTGTCCTGTACAGCGGCGGCGTACTCGACGTCCCCGGGCCCGTCCGTGTCCTTGAACAGCGACAGCGGGGGACCGTGCAGTTCCTCGAAGCGGGCCGCGTCCTGGCGGGAGGCGCGGGCGGACCGGCGGGCCTGGCGGCGGCTCTGGTGACCGGGGCCGCGCCCGCCGATGACCCGGGCGACCACGAACAGCACCAGTACCAGCGCCATCAGCACCGCCGCCGAGCCGAAACCGCGGGCGATCATGGTCGGTTCCGGCGACTTCACGAAGTTGAAGACGGCGAGGGGCAGCGAGATCATCGGCCCGCTCGTCGGGTCGGCGTTCAGCGCGGCGGTGAAGCCCGCGGTGAGCAGGACCGGCGAGGTCTCGCCGATACCGCGCGCGGTGCCGAGGATGACGGCGGTGGCGAGCCCGGAACGGGCCGTCGGCAGCACCACGTGCCACACGGTCCGCCAGCGTGGCGCGCCCAGCGCCTCCGCGGCCTCGGTCAGCGTGCCCGGCACCAGCCGCAGCACCACGTCCGACGCCCGGATCACGATCGGCAGCATCATCACGCTGATCGCGAAGCCCGCCGCCAGACCGGACTTCTGCATACCGAGGTAGAGGATCCAGGTCGCGTACACGGTCAGACCGGCCACGATCGAGGGCAGCGCGGTCATCGCCTCGACGATGGTCCGCACGAACCGGGAGAAGCGCCCCGGGATCTGGTTGAGGTAGATCGCGCAGGCGATACCGAGCGGCACGGTGATCGTGAGCGCGATGGCGATCATGATCAGGGTGCCGAGCATCGCGTGCGCGATACCGCCGTCGGTGAGCGGGTCGAGCGGTCCCGCCGCCTGCATGTCCTGGGTGAAGAAGTTGCCGTGCAGCAGCGCCTCGCGCCCGCGCCAGGCGGTGAACCCGACGACGAGGACCAGCGCCGAGAGCATCAGCAGCGCCGCCGTCCACAGCACGACGGTCATCACCCGGTCCCGTACGGCCTGGCGGTCCTCCTCCAGGCCGGTGAGCACGGCGTAGATCAGCAGGAAGGACAGGTACGCCGTGACGGTGAAGCCCAACCCTCCGGAGAGCGGGGCGAGTTCGCCGAACAGCAACACGGTCGTGCACAGCCCGGAGGCGGCGGCGCCGGCCAGCGACAGCACACCCGAGCGGGTGACTCCGCCGATGGGCCGGGGCCGGTCGGGGAACTCCAGGGGATCGGGGTCGGCGACCCCGGTCCCGGCCGCGACCGCTTCCGGAGCCGCCGCGGGCAGCGACTCGGTCTCTTCTACGACGGTCATGTCGAGCCTCTCAGTCGCTCTGCGCGCCGGAGCGCGAGCGGGCGGCGATGGAGGAGGCGGTGAAGTTGACCGCCAGCGTCAGCAGGAACAGGGCCAGGCCCGCGGCCATCAGCGCCGACATGCCGAAGGGGGACGCGTCGCCGTAGTGCAGGGCGATCAGCGAGGACACCGAGTTCGAGCCGGTCTGGAGGATGTGCGGCTGGATGGTGAAGACCGGCGAGATGATCAGGTACACGGCGATCGTCTCGCCGAGCGCCCGGCCGAGGCCCAGCATCGTGCCGCCGATGATGCCGCCCTTGCCGTACGGCAGGATCACCGCGCGGATCATTCCCCAGCGGGTGGCGCCCAGCGCGTACGCGCCCTCGCGCTCGCCCGCCGGGGCCTGTGCGAACACCTCGCGCATCACCGAGCACTGGATCGGCGCGACCATCAGCGCGACGACGATCCCGGCGACGAAGGTGGAGGCGGTGTAGACGCTCTCGGTGGCGAGCGGGTCGCCGGGCTGCGTGCCGTCCACCGTGAACAGGGGGATCCAGCCGAACCAGTCGGACAGCCAGCGCGACAGGCCGATCACGTGCTGCTGGAGGAAGAACAGCCCCCAGAGTCCGTAGACCACCGAGGGCACGGCGGCCATCAGGTCGACCAGGGTGACGAGGGTGCGGCGCAGCCGGCGCGGAGCCACGTCGGAGATGAACAGCGCGGTCCCGAGGGCCAGCGGCACGGAGATGGTCACGGCCACGGCGGCGATCAGCAGCGTCCCGGTCAGCACGGCCGCGATGCCGAACCGGTGGACGTCCGGCTGCCATTCGGCGGTGGTGAGGAACGACAGGCCGGTGGCACGCAGCGCCTGACCGGCTCTCATCAGCAGGAACAGGCCCACGGCCGCCATGATGGCCAGGACCGTGACCCCGGTGGCCGTCAGTTGGACCCGGAAGATCCGGTCACCGAGGCCCCGCCCTGCGCGGGGCCGCCGGGGAAACGATTCTTTCCCGTCCGGCCCGACAGCCCCGGGCATGTCTCCCCCGGGTCTGTCGGGTTCTTCCTGCTCGGACTCCACGTATGTACGCCCCTCACCCGGAAACGACTCTCCCCGCGCGGTGCCGGAAGGCAGCCGTGCGGGGAGAGTCAATGGCCGGATCCTGTCGTCCCGACGCGTCGATTGTGGATACCGAGTGAATCGTTCATGTCATTTCAGTGGGCTAGTTGTGCGCGTGGACTTACATCACGCCGGACGTGAACTCCCCCTGACAGAACGAGTCCTGACGGACATCGCCCGACAGATCCCGTGGATCCCGGGCGACCTGCCGGACTGCGCAGGTCACCCGGGTGGGCGCGGCGCGCCGGTCCGGGTGATGGCCGACTCGACGGCGGCGACCCGCTCGGCGAGCAGCCCGAGAGCGGCCACCGCCTCGGTCAGCGCACCGGTCAGCGCCTCGGCCCCCGCCGCCGCCTCGGCCGTCGTCCCGGCCGCCGTCCCGGGGAGCGGGCCGCCGCCGGGCCGCCGGGCGCGCAGGTACGACGCCTTCACCTCGGCCCAGCGCGTGGCCTGCGCGCCGGACAACGTGCCGCGCAGCTCGGCCAGTTTCAGCAGGTTGGCCTCGGCGCCGGTGGTCAGCGTCTGGGTCTCGGCCCGGTAGTGGTCCTGGACGACGGCGTCGAGTTCGGCGTCGTCCATGACCGGCCGGATCGCCTGGACGATCTTGTTCATGTCGCGGTAGGAGCCCTGGAGCCGGAACGGCGGCTCGGTGCGGGCGTCCTCGCTCTGCGCGGCGGAGGCTATGTAGGCGGCGTTGACCGCGAGGACCGTCTCGCGCGCGGTGAGCAGATGGCGCAGGACGCCGCGGATCCGGTCGAGTTCGGCGGGGGCGCAGGGGTGGGCGAGGCCGTCCGGGCGTGCCGTGGGGTCGTCGGCGGCCAGCCGCAGCAGCAGGTCGAGGTCGGCGCGGTCGCGGCCGGCCAGCGGTGCCAGCACCGGGTTCGCGGTGAGGGCGTTCTCCACGAAACTGACGGCGAAAGCGTCCGCCTTGCCGGTCAGCACGTCGCCGAGGTTCCACACGTCGGCCCGGCTGGCGAGCATGTCGGGCACCCGGAAGCGGCCGCCGGACTCGGTGTAGGGGTTGCCCGCCATGCAGACGGCGAAGCGCTTGCCGCGCAGGTCGTAGGTGCGGGGCTCGCCGTCGTGGACGCCCTCCATCCGGCGGGTGGCGTCGCACAGCGGGATGAACCGCTGGAGCAGTTCGGGCGAGGTGTGCTGGATGTCGTCGAGGTAGAGCAGGGTGTTGCCGCCCGCCGCCAGCGCGAAGTTGATCTTCTCGACCTCGCGGCGGGCGGTGGCGTTCGGGGCCTCGGCCGGGTCGAGCGAGGTGACTCCGTGGCCGAGCGCGGGGCCGTCGACCTTGACCAGGACGAGGCCGAGGCGGTCGGCGACGTACTCCACGAGGGTCGTCTTGCCGTAGCCGGGCGGGGAGACGAGCAGCAGCAGACCGCCGGTGTCGGTGCGCCTGGACTCGTCCGAGGTGCCGATCTGCCGGGCGAGGTTGTCGCCGACGAGCGGCAGGTAGACCTCGTCGACGAGACGGTTGCGCACGAACGTGGTCATCACCCGCGGCCGCAGCTCGTCGAGGCGCAGCCGGGAGCGCTCGGCGGCGAGCAGCGCGGTGCGCCGGGCGGTGTAGGCGCGGTGGCCGGGGACGGCGTGGGCGCGGAAGTCGTCGGTACGGGCCAGGAACTCGTCGAGGCGCAGCGCGAGGGTGCGGCGGGTGATGCGCGGGTGGGTGCCGAGCAGTCCGGTCACGGCCGCGGTCAGTGGCGCCTCGCTGTCGTGGCGCACCAGCTCCGGGCAGAGTTCGGCGGCGACCGCCTCGGCGAGGTCCCCGGGGCCGGTGTCCGAACCGGTGGCGGCGGTGTACGCGGACAGCCACCCCTCGACGAGCTGCCGGCGGTCGTCGAGCGCGTCGAGGGCGGCGAGGTCCTGCTCGTAGGCCGACGTGCCGACCGCGCGGCGGAACTTGTCGAGGAGGGTGCGGGCGGCCGCGCCGATGACGAAGCCCTCGGGACCGGTCGTCAGCTCCTCGAAGAGGTACGCGGCCGCCGCCGCGCCGATCTCGGCCGCCAGCTCCGCCCGGAGGTCCGCGATCGCGGGCACGGTCCCGAACGTCTCCCGGGCCCGGGCCAGCGACACCGCCCGCCTGGTCAGGCTCTGGCGCCGGGCGGCGCTCGTGCCGTGCGCCCAGAACAGCTGGGCGGCGGCGCGGGCGGCGCTCTCGTGGCGCAGCACGCCCGCGCCCGCGTGCAGCCGCAGCAGCGCGGTGAGGATCGCGGTGGCGTCGTGGTCGTGCACCCCGCGCTCGTAGCCCTCGTCGTACGCGGTCCGCGCCGCGCGGCCGACCAGCGCGGGCAGGTCGGCGTCGGCCAGGGCGGCGGGGCCGTGCTCGGCCAGCAGCCGGGCCGCGAGGTGCTCGCCGCGGTAGACGGTCGCGGACTCGGAGGGCAGCGGCCGGTCCCAGTAGGGGCGGGTGGCGGCGAAGTCCGGGTCGGTGACCGGGGCGCGGTAGTCGGTGCCGGTGAGCGCGAGGGCGAGACCGTCGCCGTGGGGGACCAGCGCGAGGTCGAGGGGCTGGGTGTTGACGGCGAAGGTGTGCCGTCCGAGGCGCAGGGTGCGCCCGCCGTCGGTGTACAGGTCGGTGCGGTCGCGCAGCGTGCGCACCGCCTCCTGGCGGGCCGCCTTCAGGCGTCCCACCAGCTCTTCCGCCCTGCTCGGGTCGCCGAGTGCGCGCAGTTCGCCGGCGGTGCGCCGGACCTTCTCGACCAGCGGGTCGGAGGTGAAGAACGTGCTGATCGCGTCGGCGTCGTCCAGTGCGGCGGCACGGCGGGCGAGCGTCGCGAGGACGCGTGCGGCGGCGGCCGCCAGCTGTTCGGTGCGGCGGGCCCGGGCGTCGGCGAGGGTCTGCTTGCGGGCGGAGAACGCCTCGTACACCTCGGTGCGCCGGTCCGCGAGTTCGCCGAGGAAGTCGTCGAACTCGGTGAAGCGGGCTTCGAGGTTCTCCAGCTGCACGAGCAGGCCGGCGAGCCCGGTGTCGCACGCCTCCTCGGTGTCGGCCGCCGCGAGGGCGCCGACGACCGACTGCCCCAGCAGCGCGAACTCGGCGGCGAACTCGGCGCGTCCCTCGTGCTCGCGCAGTTCGCGGCGGCGGGCGTCGAGCGTGGCGCGGACGCGGTTGACGCCGCCCAGCACCTCGGCGACGCGCTCCAGGATCGAGGTGCGCACGGTGGCGTCGCCGATGTCGAGTCCGGCGACCACCTCGGTGACCGTGCGCAGGCCGTCGTCGAGCTCGTCGAGCCGGCCGGTCAGGGGGGCGGCCTCGGCGGCCGTCGGGATCGCCTCGGCGGCCGCGAGCAGGCGCTCGATCTCCTGGTGGTGGCCGGCCAGGGCGTCCTCGCGGGCCAGGAAGGACACCGCGCGCTGCCCGAAGGAGGCGAGGTCCGTGCCGACCCCGGCGGCGAGCTCGTCGATACGGGCCGTGTCGGCGTACCGCAGCTCCTTCAGGTTCAGCAACCTGCCCTGGGCGCGCCGCAGTTCGGTGAGTCCCGCGACCCAGGAGGCGGCGTCGCGGGGCGCCTCGCCGCGCAGCCTGCGCACGAGCGTGGTGATCCGCTCGGCGGACTCGCCGAGGGCGTCGGCGGCCCGGCGGGTCAGCGCCCGGACCGTCTCGAACTCGGTGACGACCTGCTCGGCCGTGTCCCTGACGGCGTCCAACGGGGTGCGCAGATCGCCGAGTTCGGGGTCGGCCAGCCAGTGGTGGGTGTCGGCGGTCCGGACGCAGGCGGCGCGCAGGGCCTCGTACACCTCGGTCGTGGGGGGCGTCCCGGCGACGGACGCCGCGAGGGTCAGGCAGTCGGAGATGCCCCGCACGAGGTCGGCGTTGCCGATCCGGGACAGCGGCCCGGTGCCGGCCGGGCGGGCGGCGGCGCGGGTGTCGGACTCGTACGGCGACGTCCACAGCTGGAGCGGGTGCACCCGGGCCGGTTCGGCGCCGGCCGGGTCGGTGCGCAGCACCGTCAGCGACCCGTCGTCGAAGAGCGCCCAGCCCCGGCAGGTCAGCGGGGTGGAGATCTCCTTGCGGATCAGGTTGTACGGCAGCAGGAGGCTGCGGCCCGCGCCGGGCGCGTGGTACGCGTACAGCACGTCCTCGCCGTTGGGCGAGCGCACCTCGCGCTCGAACTCCAGGCCCTCGGTGTCGAGGTCGAAGGTCCGGTGCGCGCCCGTCGCCGCGAGGAAGCAGCCGCCGGGGAAGACGATGCCCTGGTCCTCGGGCAGCCGGCGGCACGACTGCCCGACGGCGTCGATCCGGACCACGGTCCTGGTCAGGGTGTGGAAGACGAAGTGGCGCCAGGCGGTCTCCTTGTAGGGGCGCACCCGCAGCAGGATCAGGGCGCCCACCCGCGCGTATCCGATGTCCGCGTCGGCGAGCGACTGGAGGGGTTCGTCGACCGGCTCGGTGTGGATCGCCCGGTCCGTCTCCGTGTCGTCCTCGGTCCTGACGGTGAGGCTGCCGCCGACGGCCGCGACGAAGACCTCGCCCTCGACGGACACGTGCGGCCTGCGGCCCAGGACGTGGTCCTCGCGGGTGGTCGCGGTCCAGGTGAAGTCGTGGGACGGCGGGAAGACGTGGTCGCGCTCGCCGCGCGCGTCGAGGAACGACACCCGGCCGTCGTCGGCGAGCGCCCAGCGCAGCACCCGGATGTCGTCCGGCTTCTCCCCGGTGCGGAAGACGGCGAGCAGCCGGCCGTCGACGTGGCGCAGCCGCAGCAGGCGGGTGTCGCGGTAGTAGCGGTGCAGGGCGGCGAACTCGCGGACGAAGCCGGGGTCGTCCAGCAGCCCGGGCACCGCGTCCTCGGGCAGCCGGTTCAGGTCGCGGTCGCGCAGGGTGAGGACGTCGCCGACGGACGCCTCGGCCCGCAGGCCGAGGACGGTGTGGGCGCCGAACAGCAGCCGGTCCCCGACGGCCACGACGTCGGCGGGCAGGCAGGCCCGTTCCGTGCGCAGTCGTCCGGTCCCGGCGAGCGCGAGCCGGATCGCGCCGAACTCCTCCACCCGGCGGGAGTCGAGCGCCCGCGCGCGGCGGGCCAGGTCCTCGGCCTGTGCGGCGAGCCGGTCGCGCAGCACCTCGTACGTGCCGGCGTCCAGGCCGGGCTGCGCCACGGAGTCCGTGCCGGTGGCCGGAGCGGTCCTCGGGCCGGTGTCCGGGCCGGTTGCCATGGGTCGGGTTCCCTTCGAGACGTTCGGGAAGTACGACCCGCAGCCGCCGTCCCCTGCGCGGCGGCTGCGGGCCCGCGGGCGGTCAGACCCGGACGCTGCCGTTCAGCGCGGCCAGCGGCAGGTCGGACAGACCCAGCTCTCCGGCCCGGTCCATGAGCTGCTGGAGCCGGGCGTCCTGGGGAGCGCCGCCCGACTTCATGAGCCGCATCAGCAGCGCGGACACCGTCAGGTTCTGCACGTCGGAGGTGGACACCTGGCCGAGGACGCGGCCGAGGTCCTCGGGGAAGCTCGACGACCCGTCCAGCCAGGGCTTCGCCAGCGCCCGGGCCGTCGCGGAGTTCTCCACGAACCCGTCGACGCTCTTGCCCAGCGCGATCGAGTTCACCAGCCGGTCGAAGAAGACGGACTCCCCGCCGACGATGTCGATGTCGGCGTGCTCCAGACCGGTGGCCAGCACCGTGGCCTGCGCCTCGGCGACCTGCCGCTGCGCGTCGAGACCGGCCAGCCGGATCTCCTTCTCCGCCTGGAGCCGCAGCCGGTACTCCTCGTGACCGCGCGAGGCGTCGTCGAGGGCCGCCATCGCGGCCGCCTTCTCGGTCAGACCCGCCGCCTCGGCCTTGAGCTTCTCGCCGATCGCGGTGGCCTCCGCGAGCGCCTTGGCCCGCGCGCCCTCGGCCTCGGCCCGCAGCAGCGCCTCGGTGCCCTCCGCCTCCGCCTGCATCCGCGCCCCGGTGGCCACGGCCTGGGCCCGCCCGGCCTTCTCGACGACCTCGGCCTCCTTGTCGCGGACCTGCACCTCGGCGAGACCGGCCGCGGCCGTCTCCGCCTGGACGCCCTCCGCGAGCCGCAGCTTGGCGCGGGCGTCGAGATCGGCGGACTTCAGCCGGGCGTCCGCGAGCGTGAGCTGCTCGGCGGCCCGGTGCCGGGCCGCGGCCTCCGCCGCCTCGGCCGCCTTGATGTCCTTGACCAGCTTCTCCTGGGCCTCCGCCTCGGCCGCGATGATCACCGACTGGCGGGTCCGCTCGGCCTCCTCGACCACCCGCAGCTTCTTGATCGCCTCCTCCTGCTCGGCGACCGTACGGTCCACGGCGATCCGCTCCCGCACCACGTCCGCGACCTCGCGGCGCTCCGCCTCGACCTCCTTGTCCTTGGCGATGGCCGACAGCGCGGTCTCCCGCTCCCGGGCGATGACCTCCAGCAGACGGTCCTTCTCGATCCGCTCGTTCTCCACGGCGATGACCCGCTCTCGGTTCTTCATCGCGACGGCGATCTCCCGGGCCTGGTTCTCCCGCTGGACGCCGAGCTGCTCCTCGGTCCGCAGGAACGCGCCCTGCGCGCCGAGGCGTTCCTCCTCCTGCACCTTCGCGGTGGCGGCCTCCTCGCGCGCCCGCAGCGTCTCGACCTCGCGCCGCTGCTTGATCTCCGCCTCGGCCTGCCGGCGCTCCAGCTCCAGGATGGTCTCCCGGGCGTCGACGTTCTGCCGGGTGATCTCCTTCTCCTCGGTGCGCTGGAACTCGTTGGTCCGCACGTGCTCGACCGTCGTCAGCTCGGTGATCTTGCGGATGCCCTGGGCGTCCAGGATGTTCGCCGCGTCGAGCTGCGACATCGGCGTCTGCTCCAGGAAGTCGATCGCCGCGTCGTCGAGGTGGTAGCCGTTCAGGTCGGTGCCGATGACCTGGATGATCCGGTCCCGGAACTCCTCGCGCTTGGTGTAGAGGTCGACGAAGTCGAGCTGCTTGCCGACCGTCTTGAGCGCCTCGGAGAACTTGGCCGCGAAGAAGTTCTGGATGGCCGCCGGGTCGCTGGCGGTCTGGGTGCCGATCGCCTGCGCGACCTTGATGACGTCCTCGACGGTCTTGTTGACGCGGACGAAGAAGCTGATGTGGATGTCGGCCCGGATGTTGTCCTGGCAGATCAGACCCTCGCGGCCGGTGCGGCGGATCTCGATCGTCTTCACCGAGATGTCCATGTACTCGGCCTTGTGCAGCACGGGCAGCACCACGGCGCCGGTGAAGGTGACGTCCACCTTCTTCGTCTTGGAGATGATCAGCGCCCGGCCCTGCTCCACCTTGCGGAACAGCGTGCTGAGCATCAGCAGCGACGCGACCGCGACGAGGAGGACAACGGCGACGAGCACGGCGAGGCCCACAGTGATGGCATCCATGACATACGTCCTTGAGGCGTAAGAGAAAGAGGTGAAGCGTGAGGCGTGAGGTGGTCGGCGGGTCCGGGGCGCGCAGGCCTCAGGTCCGGTCGCGCCGCGGGTCGAGCGCCGCGTCGTACGGCGCGACCCAGAAGAACTCGCCGGCGTCGTCGTAGGCGTACAGCAGGCCGGTGCTGCCGCTGCCCAGCGGGTCGGCGCCGGTCTGGCGGACCTGGACCAGCGCGGTCGAGCCGTCGGCGGCCGCGACCTCCGCCTGACCGAAGCCCGCGTCCACCCGCCCGGTACGGATGGTGCAGGTCGACCCCACGAAGTCCAGCCGGGACGGCCCGCGTTCGTCGGGCATGAGCCGGTGCAGCGGCCGCACCAGCAGGCGGGTGAGCCACCGGGCGAGCAGCACGGCGCCGACGAGCACCGCCACCCCGACCGGCGCGCGCGGCACGCCCGGCGGCACGAGCGGCTCCAGCAGCACGGTCGCGCACAGGCTGAGGAACCAGGCGAACGCCGTCAGCAGCGAGAAGGCCACCGTCACCGGCACCCCGCCCAGCCCCCAGCCGTCGAAGTGCGCGTGCGCGTGCGGCTCAAAGCCGTGTGTCTCGGCCGCGCCGAACGCGACCAGGAGCCAGAAGACGACCACCACGACCAGGGCGGACGTGAACAGCAGCGTCGGAAAGCCGGTGACGGCCGTCAGAAACGCCTGCATGTCCCCTCCCTCGTTCCGCCGCCGCGGCGACCCCCCGCCACGGCTCCCCACGGGGCACGGACGCCGGACACCTTGCCGGTGTCCGGCACCGAGACCGTCCGTGGTGCTCCCCTGCGCCCATGGTGCAGCTCCATGAACGCTCCGCGCATTGCCGGTATCCGGCAATGTTCACTAGGGTCTTGCTGCCGGTCGGTGTCAGGAACGCGTCACCGAGGCGTCGGGAAGGCGGGGGCAGGGTGTCGGAACGGGAGATCGCCGAGCAGTATCTGGTCGGGTACGCCCAACTGCTGGCGGACGTCGCGGCTTCCGGCCGCCGGCTGACCCGCGACGAGATCGAGGCACGGCGCGCCCTCGGCGAACGGGCCGCCGAATCCGGCCACGGGCTGCGCGCCCTGGTCGGCGCCCATCTGGCCGCCACCCGCGCCGCCTGGCCCGGCTCCCCCCGCACGGCCGACAGCACCCTCGCCGCCATGCACCAGGCCGTCGACGCCTTCGCCGAGGGCTACGAACGCGCCCAGCGCCTGGCCGTGCGCCAGGAGGAGGCCGCCCGCCGGGAGTTCATCGACGACCTGCTGCACGGGCGCAGCAACCCGGGCCGGCTAGCCGAACGCGCCGAACGCTTCGGCCTGCTCCTGTCCCACACGCACGCCGTCGCGGTCGCCCGGGGAGCGGCCGCCTACGACGAGGGCGACCCGGCCGCGCGCCAGGTGGAGCAGGCGCTCATCGGCCGCTTCGGCGACCGCAGCGTCCTGCTCACCACGAAGGACGGCCGGCTGCTGTGCGTCGCGCCGGGCGACCAGGACGAGGTGCTCACCTACTTCGCCCGGCAGGCGCACGCGGCGACGGACGGCGGGCGGATCGCGATCGGCCGCGCCCAGCCCGGCCCCGGCGGCATCAGGCAGTCCTACGAGGAGGCGCTCAACAGCCTCGAACTGGCCGAGCGCCTCCAGCTCGACGGGCCCGTCCTGCGCGCCGCAGACCTGCTGGTCTACCCGGTCCTCACCCGCGACCGGCAGGCCATGGCCGACCTCGTCCTGAACGCGCTCGGGCCGCTCACCGCCGCCCGCGGCGGCGCGCAGCCCCTGCTCGACACCCTCACCGTCTACTTCGACTGCGGCTGCGTCGCCGCGGAGGCCGCCCGGCGGCTGTCGTTGAGCGTGCGCGCCCTGACGTACCGTCTGGAACGCATCCACCAGCTCACCGGCGCCGACCCCGCCTCCCCGACGCACCGTTACATGCTCCAGACCGCGGTCATCGGCGCCCGGCTGCTGGACTGGCCGGCCACCGACCTGTGAGCCTGGCCGGCCCGGTCAGCGGTAGTCGGGGTTGGCGTGGTCGAGGCGGCAGCCCGCGTCCCATTCGGATCGCTGGTTGCCGTGCGCCGGAATGCCCCGGGCCCGCTTGAGCAACGCCGCCAGATGCATCAGGTTCCAGGTCATGAAGGCCGTGTTGCGGTTGGTGAAGTCGTTCTCCGGACCGCCCGAACCCGGGTCGAGGTACGACGGCCCCGGTCCCGCCGCGCCGATCCAGCCCGCGTCTGCCTGCGGCGGGACGGTGTAGCCGAGGTGCTGGAGGCTGTAGAGGATGTTCATCGCGCAGTGCTTCACACCGTCCTCGTCGCCGGTGACGAGACAGCCGCCGACCCGCCCGTAATAGGCGTACTGACCACGGTCGTCGAGCAGGCTGGAGCAGGCGTAGAGGCGTTCGATCACCCGCTTGGTCACCGAGCTGTTGTCGCCGAGCCAGATCGGTCCGGCCAGCACCAGGATGTCCGCGGCCATCACCCGTTCGTACAGCGCCGGCCAGGCGTCGACGGCCGCGCCGTGCTCGGTCATGTCGGGGTACACGCCGGTCGCGATGTCGTGGTCGACGGCCCGGATCACGTCCGTGGCGACCCCCGCGCGCGTCCATGATCGCGCGACTTCTGTCGATCAGCCCCTGGGTGTGGCTCTGCTGCGGCGACGGCTTGAGGGTGCAGTTGACGAACAGGGCGTTCAGGTCGTCGAAGCGGTATGCGTCATCGGCGGGGCGGTCGGGGACGGCGACGCTGCCATGGCGGGCTCCTCGGGGGGGGGGACGGACGGCGGTGGCCCGGCGGCCGGGCCGGGCTCGGCAGCAGCGCCTCGCGCGAAGGCTCCGTGTGCCGACTCGACGCACCGGCACACGGAGCCTGTTCCCGGCGCGCCACCCGCCGGGCCCCACTCTTGTCCGGAACTCTTACGGGCCGGTGACGTGCCCGGCGTGGCGCTGGAGCGGCGTGGGCCCGGGACCTAGCGTGCGAGCCATGCGTGTACTGGTCACCGGCGGTGCCGGGTTCATCGGATCCCATGTCGTCGAGGCGCTGGCGGAACACGGGCACGAGGCCGTGGTGCTCGACGTGCGCGCGGAGCCGGGCGCCGACGTCCGCGACGCGGCGGCGGTACGGCGCGCCCTGTCCGGCGTGGACGCCGTGTGCCACCAGGCGGCGATGGTCGGACTGGGCGACGGCTTCGCCGACGCGGCGGAGTACGTCTCCCGCAACGACCTCGGCACGGCGGTGCTGCTCACGGCGATGGCCGAGGCGGGAGTGGGCCGGCTGGTGCTGGCCGGGTCGATGGTGGTGTACGGCGAGGGGCGCTACCGGTGCGAGCGGCACGGGGTGGTGCGGCCGGGGCCGCGGGCCGTCGCCGACCTGGCGGCCGGTCGGTTCGAGCCCCGGTGCCCGCACTGCGGCGAGGAGCTGACGCCGGGGCTGGTCGGCGAGGACGCCCCGGCGGACCCGCGGAACGTGTACGCGGCCACCAAGCTCGCCCAGGAGCATCTGGCCGCCGCGTGGGCCCGCGCGACAGGTGGTTCGGCCGTGTCGCTGCGCTACCACAACGTGTACGGGCCCCGGATGCCCCGCGACACCCCGTACGCGGGCGTCGCCTCCTTCTTCCGCTCCGCGCTCGCCCGCGGCGAGGCCCCCCGCGTCTTCGAGGACGGCGCGCAGCGCCGGGACTTCGTGCACGTACGGGATGTGGCGGCGGCCAACCTGGCCGCCCTCACGGCCGCCCCCCGGGAGGGGACGCTGACCGCGTACAACACCGGAAGCGGCGAGCCGCACACCGTCGGGGAGATGGCGCGGGCGCTCGCGGCCGCCGCCGGCGGGCCGGAGCCCGTCGTCACCGGGGAGTACCGGCTCGGCGACGTCCGCCACATCACCGCGGACTCCGCCCGCCTGCGGGCCGAGCTGGGCTGGACGGCCGGGACCGGATTCCAGGAGGGGATGCGCGAGTTCGCCCGGTCCCGCCTGCGCGGGGACGCCGGGTAGGTCCCGACCGACCGCTCCGGGGACGCCGGGCGGAAGTCCCGGCCCGACCGCCCTGTCGCGCGGGCACTCCCCCGCGGGCCCGGACCCGGCCCGGCCGCCGGGGCCGACCCTTGCGGGCCCGCTCAGGCCCGGGCCGTCGGCAGGATCACCTCGAAGCGACAGCCGCCGGGGATGTTGCGTACGGCGGCCCGTCCCTGGTGTGCCTCCACGATGCCGCGGACGATGGCGAGACCGAGACCCGCGCCGGCCGGAGGAGTACGCGCGTGCGTCCCGCGCCAGCCGGTGTCGAAGACCCGCGGCAGATCCGCCTCGGGAATACCGCCGCAGCCGTCCGTCACCGAGAGGACCACGCCCTCGGGCGACCGTTCGGCCGCCACCGCGACCGTGCCGTCCGCCGGTGTCCGGCGGATCGCGTTGACCAGCAGGTTCCCCAGAACCCGGCTCATCTCCCTGCCGTCCACCTCCACCGGCACCGGTTCGACGCGGCCGCCGACGAGCCGTACGCCGTGCTCACGGGCGAGGGGGTCGGCTCCCGCCAGGGCGTCGCCGACCAGGTCGTACAGCGACATCCGGGAGGTGGACAGGGCGAGTGCCCCGGCGTGGATGCGGGACAGTTCGAACAGGTCGCCCACCATGTCGTTGAGCCGCTCGACCTCGGTGCGGATCTGGCGCAGATAGCGGGCCGGGTCCGCGGCGACCCCGTCCTCCAGCGCCTCGGACATCGCGCGCAGACCGGCGAGCGGGGTGCGCAGGTCGTGCGAGATCCAGGCGACGAGCTCTCGGCGGGAGGACTCCAGGGCCCGTTCACGGTCGCGGGACTCGGCGAGCTTCGCGCTGGTCGCGGCGAGTGCGCCGCTCAGCGCCTCCAGCTCGGCGGTCGCCGGGCCGTCGGGTGCGGCGAAATCGCCGCCGTCACCGAAGGACCGGGCGGCGAGCGTGAGCGCCCGGCTGCGGGCGACCACCCAGCGGCCCAGCAGCGACGCGGTCGTCAGGGACACGACGGCCGCCATCGCGACGACCGTCGTCACGACACTCAGATCGTGTGCGGACAGGAACATCGCCCAGGCCACGGCCAGCGTCCCCGCGAGCATCGCGGTCACCGCCACGGCGACGACCACGGCGAGCGACGCGGTCAGCGACCGCCGCCGGATCAGCCACAGCAGAGCCACGCCCGGCACCCCGGCGGCGACGGCCCCCAGGAGGGCGAACAGGGCGATGAGGAGTATGTCCCGCACAGATCACACCTCCCTTGCCGTGGTGCCGGAACCGGACGCGGTCGCGGAACCGGAGGCGGGTGCGAACGCGGAACCGGGAGCGGACCCGGAAGCGGTCACCGACCCTGATCCGGACCCGGACCCGGCCGCCTCGAAGCGGTACCCCACCCCCCACACCGTCTGGATCAGCCGGGGCCCGGCCGGGTCGTCCTCGATCTTGCCGCGCAGTCGGCGGACATGGACCGTGACGGTCGACAGGTCGCCGAACTCCCAGCCCCAGACCTCGCGCATGAGGTCCTCGCGGCCGAACACCCGGCCCGGATGGCGCAGGAAGAAGGCGAGAAGGTCGAACTCGCGCAGGGTGAGGGCGAGTTCGGTGCCGTTCTTGGTGACACGGCGGGCGTCCGGGTCCACGGTCAGACCGGCCGCGCTCAGCGGGCGCTCGCCGGTGCCCGGCCCTCCGGTTCCGGCGGGCCGGGTGCGGCGCAGGACCGACTCCACCCTCAGTACCAGTTCCCGGGGGCTGAACGGCTTGGTGACGTAGTCGTCCGCGCCCACCTCCAGCCCCAGGATCCGGTCGTCCTCGTCCCCGCGCGCGGTCAGCATGATGACCGGTACCGGGCCGTGCTCCCGGATCCGCCGGCAGACCTCGAGGCCGTCGATACCGGGCAGCATCAGGTCGAGCACCACCAGATCCGGCCGGTGCGCGGCGGCGCGGGCCAACGCGGCCGGCCCGTCCCCGGCGCGGTCCACGTCGTACCCGGCACGCTCGAGGTAGCCGGAGACGACCTCGGCCACGGTGGGATCGTCGTCGACGACCAGGACCCGGGCGGCCCCGGCCCGCCTCGACCCGTACGGCTGTTGCTCCATGCGGCCAGCCTCGCACCGCACGGCCGCCGGTTCCGTCCGCCACCACCGACGTCCGTGTTTCGTAAGGAGCCGACATCCGATATGCGGCTTTTGCGTCCGTAGGGTGAGAAGCGTGACGACCTCTCCCACACCCCCGGACGTCGACGTGGTGCTCCCCTGTCTGAACGAGGCCGGGGCCCTGCCCTGGGTGCTGGAACGCATCCCGCCCGGCTGGCGCGCCCTCGTCGTGGACAACGGCTCCACGGACGGCTCGGCCGAGCTCGCCCGCGGCCTCGGCGCGACCGTCGTGCACGAGCCGCGCCGTGGCTTCGGCGCCGCCTGTCACACGGGGCTGACCGCGGCCACCGCGGACATCGTGTGCTTCTGCGACTGCGACGCCTCGCTCGACCCGTCGCTGCTCGTCCCCTTCGTCCGCGAGGTACGGTCCGGCGAGGCCGACCTCGTGCTCGGTCGGCGCCGCCCGCAGGGCCGGGGGAGCTGGCCCGCGCACGCACGGGCCGGCAACCTCGCGCTCGCCCGGATGCTGCGCCGCCGCACGGGCCTGCGCCTGCACGACCTCGGCCCGCTGCGGGCCGCGCGCCGCACCTCTTTGCTCGCGCTCATGCTCACCGACCGCCGTAGTGGGTACCCGCTCCAGATGGTGGTCCGGGCCGCCGACGCCGGCTGGCGGGTCACCGAGCACGACGTGCCCTACCTTCCGCGCACCGGCGTCTCGAAGGTGACCGGCACCTGGCGCGGGACCTGGCAGGCGGTACGCGACATGCGCCGGGTGCTGGCCGAGCCGCCGTTGCCGCGCCGGGACGGCCCCCCGGGCCGGGGCCGCGGCACCTCCGGCCCGCTCTCCTCTCAGCAAGGGGGAAACTCCCGGTGACCACCCTTCTCGTCATCGCCAAGGAACCACTGCCGGGACGGGTGAAGACACGGCTCACCCCGCCGTTCACTCCCCGGGACGCCGCCCGGCTCGCCGAGGCGGCCCTCGTGGACACACTGCGCACCGTGGCGGCGACCCCCGCGGGGCGCCGCGTGCTGGTCCTGGAGGGACGGCCCGGTCCCTGGCTGCCGCCCGGCTTCGACGTCGTACCGCAGTGCGCGGGCGGCCTCGACGAACGGCTGGCCGCCGCCTTCGCCGGTTGCGCCGGCCCGGCCCTGCTGATCGGCATGGACACCCCGCAGGTGACGCCCGGGCTGCTCACCGTGGACTTCACCGGCCACGACGCCTGGTTCGGACCCGCCGAGGACGGCGGGTTCTGGGCTCTGGGCCTCGCCCACCCCGACCCCGCGCTGCTGCGCGGGGTGCCGATGTCGAGTCCGACGACGGGTGCCGTCCAGCGCGCACGGCTGGTGGCCGCCGGGTTGCGGGTACATGATCTGCCGCGGCTGCGGGACGTGGACACCGCCCGGGACGCCGAGGCGGTCGCCGGGTCGGCGCCCCGCACCCGCTTCGCCGCGGAACTGGGCCGGCTCCGGGCGGTCGCCGGCCGATGAGCACCTCCCGTGAGTTCGCGCCGCGGACGACCACCGGAAAAGCCCGTACGGACAGCCGGCCGCGCCGCCTCCTCGACGGCGTACCGCCCTCCTGGTCCGCCACCGCCTACGCCGACGCCCTGGACGCCGGGCAGGGCCCGCTCTTCCTGCGCCGCACCGACGGGTGGCTGCTGCCCCTGGAGGTGGAGCGTTGGTGCGCGGCGGCGGACGCCGCGGACGTGTCCGTCCTGGAGCGCTGCGAGGGGACCGTGCTGGACATCGGCTGCGGACCCGGCCGGCTGGTCGCCGCCCTCGGCGCCCGCGGACTGCCCGCCCTCGGCATCGACGTCAGCGAGGCCGCCGTCGCCCACACGATCCGCCTCGGCGGGCGGGCGCTGTGCCGGTCGGTGTTCGATCCGGTCCCCGGCGAGGGCCGCTGGTCCACCGCCCTGCTCCTGGACGGCAACGTCGGTATCGGCGGCGATCCCGTGGCCCTCCTCGACCGCGTCACCCGCCTGGTCGTCCCCGGCGGTCTGCTGATCGCGGAGACGGTGCCGGTGGACGTCGACGAACGCGCCCACGTCCGTATCGTCCACCTGGCCGGCGCCCAGGGCGGCGCGGGCGCCCCGTTCCCCTGGGCCCGCCTGGGCACCCCGGCCCTGGCCCGGCACTCGGCACGGGCGGGCTGGCACCTCGAGGCTCAGTGGACCACCGGCGGCCGTTGCTTCGTCGCCCTGCGCAGCCGCCGCACGAGCAGCAGTGCCGAGCCGGCGAACAGCACGGCGGTGACGAGCAGCCAGCGCGCCAGGAAGCCGTCCACGGACCGCCCGGTGGCCAACAGATAGCGCTCCGCCACCCGGCCGCTGATCAGCGGGAACCACACGAGCAGCAGCAGCCCGGACAGGACGGCGGGCACCCGGACGTACATCACGTGTGCCCGGTGCCCGCCCGCCGCCCCGGTCAGCGCGCGGTCCGCCGCCGAGTACAGGGGCAGCAGCACCAGGTCGTGCAGCAGCGCCACCCCGACGAACCACAGCACCACCTGCCACCAGGTGTCTCCGCCGGCGAGCAGCCGCACACCGGCGTAACCGGCGAGGGCGAACGAGCAGCCGAGCAGCAGCAGTTGCAGGGGACTGCCCAGGGCGAACCGAGGTGGCAGCAGCGCGCGGGGGCTCATCGGAGGTCTCCGAACGTCATCCGGCCCACCCACTTGGTGTTCAGGACACCGGGAGCCGCGGGCACGATGACCCGCGCCGGATAGCCGTGGTCGGGGGTCAGGTCCTCACCGTTGGCGAACAGGGCGAGCAGGGAGAGCGGGTCGCCCACCTGGTTGGCGCGCAGGGCGGCCCGGCGGAAGGCGCCGTGCCGCTGCACCGACTCCACCAGGACGTCCACCGGATCGTCGTGGCCGACCAGTCGGGCGAGGTCCCGCAGCCGTACGCCACGCCACCACTGATCGGACGTCGACCACCCCTCGACGCACGCGATGGGCAGCGCCGAACTGTGCAGCCCGAGCCCCAGCAGGTCCGCGCGGCTCAGCCGGACCCGGCCGGTCCGGCCCGTGAGGACCAGCCGCCACACCTCGCCGCCGGTCTCGCGCGGGTCGATGCCCGCGTACGCGGCCGTCTTGTTGATCTGGAAGCCGCCGGGGCCGCTGCCCGGATCCCCGCCACCGTGCGGGGCGAGCAGAGCGGTCTCCCGCAGCGGGCCGTCGAGGCTCTGCCCGGCCGTCGTGACGAACAGCAGCGCCGACCCGGCGCCGACCAGGCCGAGGGCCCCGCGCCGGGACACGGTGGGCTCGGCGGGGTTCGGCGGGACCAGCTCGTCGCCTTCCTCGACGCCCGTGCCGCCTTCCGCCGCCGCCTCGGGTTCGCCGGCTCGTATCCGGCGCAGGTTGCGCACGGCCGCGGGCGTCTTCAGGGCGGCGTGCGCGACGAACGCGGCGAAGAACACCCAGGCCCCGTAGAAGTGCAGCGGATAGAAGGAGCCGGGGAAGACGTAGTCGAGCTGGATGTTGAGCACGCCCGTCGTGAACTCGAAGAGCGCGCCTCCCACCAGCAGGAGCAGCGAGACGCGCTCCAGCGCGTGCGCGACGGACCGCGCGGGCGGCAGGGCGAACAGCCTGGGCACGACCGACCAGAGCTTCGCCAGCAGCACGGGGACGAGCGTGATGCCCAGCGTGACGTGCACGCCCTGGGTGAGCCGGTACAGCCAGACCGGGCCGCTCGGCCAGGAGAAGAGGTAGAAGCCGAGGAGCCCCTTGTCCGGGGTCGTGTCGTTCACCGGCGACAGGTCCGGGTTGTACGCGGCGTACGACACCAGTCCCGTCACGAACATCACCGTGATCCCGCCGAGCAGGACGACGCCGAGGACGGACGTGAACCAGGGGCCGCGCACGGGGCTGCGCCAGAAGCCGGGCGAGGAGGGAAGCCGTTGGTCGGACATGTCCCGACCGTAGGCCGGTCGGTGGCCCGGAAGGGGGCGTGACTCATGACGAAACGCTGACGTCCCGGCTCGGTGTGACCGGTCGCGCCGCCTTTCGGCCTAGCGTTCCCGGCGTGATCCCCGCTCGCCTCCGTGACCTCGGCGCCGCACTGGCCGCCGCCCTCCTCGTCCTGGCGGCCGTGCTGGTCGGCCGCCACATCCAGAGCGCCCACCACACGCTGTTCGTGCACTGGCCGCCGCTGTTCGCCGAATGGGACCCTCATGTCGGGCCGGGCACCCCGGCCGCCGTCGCGGTGGCGGCCGCGGTGGTGGCGTACGGGCCGGTCGCGACCGCCCGGCTGCGCTGGCGGCCGCTGCTCGCCGCGGCCCTCGGCACGGCGCTGGCCTGGACCTGGTCGCTGGCCCTGGTCGACGGCTGGCAGCGGGGCGTCGCGGGCCGGCTCACGACCCGCAACGAGTACCTGCGGGTCGTCGACCGCTTCCACGACATCCCGGCCGCCCTGCGCGGTTTCGACGACCACATCCTGAGCGGCTCGCCCGCCCCCTGGCCCGCGCACATCGCCGGACATCCGCCGGGCGCGACCCTGACCTTCGTCCTGCTCGACCGGATCGGTCTGGCCGGCGGCGGCTGGGCGGGGGCGTGGTGCATCACCGTGGGCGCCACGGCGTGCGTGGCGGTACTGATCGCGCTGCGGGTGCTGGCCGACGAGGACCTCGCCCGGCGGGCGGCACCGTTCCTGGTGCTGGCCCCGGCCGCGGTGTGGGTGGGCGCCTCGGCCGACGGTTACTTCGCGGCGGTCGCCGCCTGGGCGGTGGCCCTGCTCGCGCTCGCGGCGACCGGACACCGGCCCCGGGCCGCGGTCTTCGGCTCCGGCCTGCTGTTCGGCCTGACCTGCTATCTCTCGTACGGGCTGGCACTGTTCGCGCTGATCGGGGCGGGTGCGCTGGTGGCGGCGGGCGACCTGCTCCGGCCCGGGAGCCCCGGCCGGTCCGGGGGCGGGACCCGGTATCGCCCCTGGCTCCGGGCGCTCCCGTTCCTGCTCGCCGGTCTCTCCGTCGTCCCGCTCGTGTTCACGCTCGCGGGCTTCGACTGGTGGGAGGCCTACCACCTGTTGGTCAAGCGCTACTACGACGGCGTCGGCGGCACCCGACCCTACGGCTATTGGGTGTGGGCGAACCTCGCGTGCACCGTCTTCGTCGTCGGCCTCGCCGGTGCGGCGGGACTGAACCGGACCGGCACCGCACTCGTCCGGCACCACCGGACCCGGCCCGGACCTGACCGCGCGTCCGCCGCCGAGGCCCGTCTCGCCGTGCTCGTCCTGTCCACCGTGCTCGCCGTCCTTCTCGCCGACCTGTCCGGGATGAGCAAGGCGGAGACGGAACGCATCTGGCTCCCGTTCGCGCTGTGGATCCTGCCGGGCTGCGCCCTGCTGCCGCACCCCCGCGCCTGGCTCATCGCGCAGGCCGCCCTCGCCCTGCTCCTCAACCACCTGCTGCTGACGGGCTGGTGACGGAATTCGGCCCGGCCGAGAAAAAACGGCTCGGGTCCGCACCCGACGAGGTGCGGACCCGAGCCGAACAGTGTGCGTACGCGTACGTCAGGCGGGAACGATGTTCTCGGCCTGGGGGCCCTTCTGGCCCTGCGTGACGTCGAAGGTGACCTTCTGGCCTTCCTGAAGCTCACGGAAGCCGGAGGTGGCGATGTTCGAGTAGTGGGCGAAGACGTCGGCGCCGCCACCGTCCTGCTCGATGAAGCCGAATCCCTTTTCCGAGTTGAACCACTTCACGGTGCCGGATGCCATGTCGATATCTCCTCACGGGGCAGTACCCGGAAGCCCGCACGGTGCGCGCCTCGCGCCGCTGTGATGATTGCCCCGCCCGGAAGGAACCGGCACTTTCTGGGAACCACAGCCGCAATTGAGCTGAACCGTAGCACGGCAGATTCCGAAAACCCGCAGACATTGCCGCGACATACCCCGTCGACCCCGAAAGCAGCTCCGGAAATCATCCGAATATATTTTTCCGGCGACACGGGCATGCGGCACGTGCATAGAGGTGCGCACGGGACCGCTCGACCCCGAAGTCGGTGCCGGGCCACGGTGATGATCATGGAAGCGCCGCCGGCGAGGACCTCCGGCCGGAGCCGGCGCATCCCCGCGCGACGGGGAGTCGCACCCGCTCAGCGCCCGCCCCACGCCCCCACCGGGGCCCCTCGGGCACCCCCGAGGGGCGGCCCGAGTGAAAGGAAAAACACATGAGCAGTCTGTCCCGACCTGTGCTAACGTGATAGCAGTTGCAGTTTTGGTTACCAGAGACTTCGAGTGCTCTCCCGACCTCCCGTCGACGAGCACTCTTTTTCTTTGCCATCGCTGCGACTCCGGATCTGCGCAGTGCAGATTCCGGGCAATACCCCAAGGGAGATTCAATATGGCATCTGGCACCGTGAAGTGGTTCAACTCGGAAAAGGGATTCGGCTTCATCGAGCAGGACGGTGGCGGCGCCGACGTCTTCGCCCACTACTCGAACATCGCCACCTCCGGCTTCCGTGAGCTTCAGGAAGGCCAGAAGGTCACCTTCGACGTCACGCAGGGCCAGAAGGGCCCCCAGGCCGAGAACATCGTTCCCGCCTGACGTACGCGTACCACATGGCTGGGACCCGCACTTTTTTGTGCGGGTCCCAGCTCATTTGCATTTTCTCCGGCTCAATTCTTGCGAATCCTCGTACGGCCCGACGCCGACGACCGGAATTCCTCGATTCGTGCCGCATCGAGGAAGGGTTCTGAATGGACCGCACAGCTCGCAAGAAGTACAGCACCGACACCGGCTCCGCCCGCTCCCGCAGCGGTTCGTCCCGGTCGGCCAGGAACACCGGCCGCGGGGGACCCAAGGGCCGTACCGGCGCTTCCCCGGCGCGTCCCACGGAGTTCGCGCTCCCGGTCACCCGCACCGAGGGGCTGCCGCCGGTCGAGGAGTTCGCCGAGCTCGACATGCCCGCCCGGCTGCTGACCGCGCTCGGCGCCGAGGGCGTCACGGCGCCGTTCCCGATCCAGTCGGCGACGCTGCCCAACTCGCTGGCGGGCCGGGACGTCCTCGGCCGCGGCCGCACGGGCTCGGGCAAGACGCTCGCCTTCGGTCTCGCCCTGCTGGCCCGGATGGACGGGCAGCGGGCCGAGGGCCGCCGGCCGCTGGCCCTGGTCCTGGTGCCCACCCGGGAACTGGCCCAGCAGGTCACCGACGCGCTCACCCCGTACGCCCGCGCGCTGCGGCTGCGCCTGGCCACGGTGGTCGGCGGCATGTCGATCGGCCGGCAGGCCACCGCGCTGCGCGGCGGGGCCGAGGTCGTCGTCGCGACGCCCGGACGCCTGAAGGACCTCATCGACCGGGGCGACTGCGACCTGAGCCAGGTCGCGATCACCGTCCTCGACGAGGCCGACCAGATGGCCGACATGGGCTTCATGCCGCAGGTCACCGCGCTGCTCGACCAGGTCCGTCCCGACGGACAGCGGATGCTGTTCTCGGCCACCCTGGACCGCAACGTCGACCTGCTGGTGCGCCGTTACCTGGACGACCCGGTGGTCCACTCGGTCGACCCGTCCGCGGGCGCCGTCACCACGATGGAGCACCACCTGCTGCACGTGGAGGAGACCGACAAGCACGCCACCACCACGGAGATCGCCGCCCGCGACGGACGAGTGATCATGTTCCTGGACACCAAGCACGCGGCGGACCGGCTGGCCAAGAAGCTGCTGGCGGTCGGTGTCCGCGCGGCGGCCCTGCACGGCGGCAAGTCCCAGCCCCAGCGCAACCGCACCCTGGCGCAGTTCAAGGACGGCCAGGTGACGGTGCTCGTGGCCACCAACGTCGCGGCGCGCGGCATCCACGTCGACAACCTCGACCTCGTCGTCAACGTCGACCCGCCCACCGACCACAAGGACTACCTGCACCGCGGCGGCCGCACCGCCCGCGCGGGCGAGTCGGGCACCGTCGTCACGCTGGTCCTGCCCAGCCAGCGCCGGGCCATGACGCGGCTGATGGCGGACGCCGGGATCACCCCGCAGACCACCAAGGTGCGCTCGGGCGAGGCCGAACTGAGCCGGATCACCGGCGCCCAGACCCCCTCGGGCGTGCCCGTCGTCCTCGCGCCCCCGGTCGTCGAACGCCCCCAGGGCGGCGCCCCGGCGCGCCGGGGCGGAACCGGGAACGGAACCGGAAACGGAACCGGGAGCCGGAGCAGTCGCGGCCGTGGGCGCGGCCGACCGGGCCAGGCAGCCCGCCGCAGCGCCTCCACTCCCGCCTCCGGCCAGGGTGGCGGCCGCTCCTCGGCCCAGGGCGGCGCTCGCTCCTCGGCCCAGGGCGGCGCTCGCCCGTCCGGGCAGGGTGACGGTCGCTCGTCCAGGCAGGGCGGCGGTCGTTCTTCCGCCCAGGGCGGCGGTCGCGCCTCCGGCCAGGGCGGCGGTCGTTCCTCCGCCCAGGGCGGCGGTCGCTGACCGGGACGGCTGAGCCATCCGGTCCCACGGGTCGGCCGCTCCGGTGCTCCCGGACCGGCCGGCCCGTCGTTTTGTCCCCGTCGATCCCGGTGCGTTGGACTAGGCTCCTCAGCCATGTCACACCCTGATGATCTGCTTGTCGGCATCGCCGCGATGGTGGAGTCGGAACACAGCAGCCGCATGTCGCTCACGGTGGTGGTCCCCGGCGCCGTCATCACGGGCCGGCTGGCCCCCGAGGCACTGTGGAAGGAACGGGTGGCCGAGGTGCTGCGGGACTCCGCGCAACTCGCGCACTTCGCCGCCGCGTTCGCGCCGTCCGCCAAGGCCGGCGACGACGAGCCGCCGCGGGGCGCGGTCCGGCCCACCCACCTCCACTTCCATGTCGCGCGCATCCTCCAGGGCAGCTTCGGCATCCCCGACACGGGCGGCATGTACCGGGTGGCGCTGGAGGACGTGAGCGCCTGGACGATCGGGGACATGGGCTACTCCGACCAGTAGCCGGAAAGGCCCCGTGAAGGTCCCGGAAACAGCGCCGGAAAAGACCCCGGCCCGGAAAGCGTCCCCGCTTTCCGGGCCGGTGTCCTCGGTCTGCCTCGTGCTCAGCGTCAAGCGGGACGGATGTTCTCCGCCTGCGGGCCCTTCTGGCCCTGCGTGACGTCGAAGGTCACTTTCTGACCTTCCTGGAGCTCACGGAAACCCTGGCTGGCGATATTCGAATAGTGGGCGAAGACGTCCGGACCGCCGCCGTCCTGTTCGATGAAGCCGAAACCTTTTTCCGAGTTGAACCACTTGACGGTTCCGGTAGCCATACACATTCTCCTTCAGGGCCTGCCGGAGGAATCACACCGCGTGATTCCTCCACGTCGCCGAGATGATTGCCCTGCCCGGAGATACCGGAGAATTCAGAGACGCACCGCCGAACCGGACCGGCCGTGCGGCTCGAAATGCCTGGGAACCAAGACCGCAACTCACTTCGACCGTAGCACGGAACCCGATTTCCAGCCCGTCGTGCAGATTTCTGTACGACTTTTGACGTTTGACGTCTGACACCTGCCCATTCGGCGTCCGATCGCTTGATCATTCGATGTCCGGGCGCCGATTGTCCGATCGCCAGATGCTCGGCATTCAACATTTGACGGCTGAAATTTCACCGGTTCGGGTGCCCTGCCTCCGGAAGCCGCCCGGGGGCAGCCATGAGTGGGCCATCATGACCCCGCTCGGTCCCACCCCGCTCGTCGGGGACCGTCGGCAGGAAGGCACCCCCGTGGCCATGGACGGGATGTACCGCAGGTCCCTGCTCGGCCTGGTCGCCGTCACGGTACTGGCCACGCTGAGCGTGCTGGCCCGGCCCGCGGTCGAACCCGGCCCCGAGCCCTCCCGCCCCCCGGGCGGACCGCAGTCCGCCTTCGGCGCCTACCTCGGGTACGACTCCGACGGCGTCCGCCGGGTCGCACAGCTCGGGACCTGGCTCGGCCGGACGTCGGCACCACGGGTCGGGCACGTGTATCTGCCGGGCGACCGCTGGAGCAACATCGAGGGCGCCCCCGGCTATCTGGAGCTGTGGGCGCGCTGGCGCAGGGCCCGCCCGGACCGTCTGTTCGTGCTCAACGTGCCGATGCTGGAGCGCACGGAGGCGCACCTGCCCGACCGCACGGTCCGCGCCGAACTGCGCCTCGGCGCGGCGGGACGCTACGACGGACACTTCCGCACGCTGGCCGAACGGCTGGTCCGGCTCGGGGTCCCGGACACGGTCGTCGTGCTCGGCTGGGAGATGAACGGCGACACCTACACCCACCGCTGCGGCCCCGACCCGCAGGCCTGGCAGCAGTACTGGAGAAACATCGTCACCGCGATGCGGTCGGTGCCCGGTCAGCGTTTCCGGTTCGACTTCACGCCCAGCCGGGGCCGGGACGCCGTCCCCTGGACCGACTGCTACCCGGGGGACGACGTCGTCGACATCGTCGGCATGGACGCCTACGACCAGCCCGAGGGGCTCTCCTTCGCCCTGCAGGTGACGGAGCCGTACGGTCTGCGCGACCAGGTGCGGTTCGCGCGGGCGCACGGCAAGCCCGTCTCGTACCCCGAGTGGGGGCTGTACCGCAACGGCGACAACCCGGCCTACATGCGGGGCATGCTCGACTGGTTCGCCCGGCAGCGGCCGGTCTACCAGACGATCAGCGACTACTGCCCGCACGGGGTGTGGCGCTGTCCCGGCAATCCCGAGGCGTCCGCCGTCTACCGCTCGCTGCTGGGGGACGACCGCGGACCGCGGTGAGCGGGCCGGACCTCACAGGCGTACGCCGTGCCGTCGCAGCCAGGGCAGCGGGGGCACCGCCGACCCCAGGTAGGGAGTGACCCGCACCTCGAAGTGCAGGTGCGGGCCGGTGGCGTTGCCGGTGGCGCCGGAGGCTCCGAGGTACTGGCCGGCGGCGACCCGCTGTCCGGGGCGTACACCGATCCGGGACAGGTGCGCGTACTGGGTGAAGTAGCCGTCGCGGTGCCGGACCACGACCTGGTTGCCGAAGCCGTCCCCGCAGGAGACGAGGACGACGGTGCCGGGTCCGACGGCGTGCACCGGGGTGCCCGTGGGGACGGCGAAGTCCTGACCGGTGTGGCGGTGCCGCCAGCGGCCTCCCGGGGCGGCGTACCCGGCCGACAGCCGGTAGTCGCTGGTCGGCGTCACCCAGCCGGTCGGGGCGTGGTGCGGTCGGTGGCTGCGGCGGCCCGGCGCGCAGTCGGCCGCGGGACGCCCCAGGCCGGGCTGGGCCGCCGCCAGTTCCCGCCACAGCCTGCTGCGGATGCCGGCCCGGCGGCGCTCGGCCGCGTGCAGCCGGGTGACCGCGTGGCCCAGGGCGGCGCGCAGCTCCCGGGCGTCGGCCGCCACGCCCGACACGGCGGTCGGCGTGGTGGTGGGGGCGGCGGAGGGGACTGCGGTGGAGTCTGCGGTGCGGTCCGCGGTGGGGTCCGCGGTCGGCACGGCGGTGGACGGGTCGGCGGGGAACGCGGTGGGGACGTCGGTGGGGACCGCGGTCGGGAAGCCGACGAGGTCGCCGTCCGGCAGATCGCCCGTACCGGCGCCGACGTCCGGGTCCCGACCCGTACGGGCGCCGCTGCCCGGGTCCTGACTCCTACGGGTGCCGCTGCCCGGGTCCCGGCCCGAACGGGAGACGGGGCCCGCCTCTCGGGCGAGCGTACGGACCCGTGCTTCCGCCTCCTTCGTCTCGGTGCGCAGGCGGGTCACCTGGACCCGCAGCCGGTCGGTACGCGCGCGGGCCTTCTCGTAGGCCGCGGTCTGCCGGGCGGCGGAGTCGAGCAGCCGGTCGAACCCGTCGCGGGGGCGGCTCTCACCGGGCGCCTCGGGACGGCTGTCGTCGTGGGCTGGCACGCGGCTGACGGCGTGCGCGGTGCTCGGGAGGAACGCGAACAGGAGCGCGGCCAGGGCGACGCCGGCGCGGGACAGGAGTCGTCGGGAGTGGTCTCGTCGCATTGTCCGATCGTCGGATGCCGGACGCCCCCGCTCCACGAGGTGGCCGCGCACCCGCGCCAGGTTCCGTCGAACAGCCCATTCCCAGGGCCGCTCGGGACCCCCGGGGGAGGTCCCCCGGGGGTCCCGATCCGGCGTCGCTCGCGGGTCAGACGGTCCGGCCGTGGCCCCCGGAGTGGTACACGGCCAGGGCCCAGATCACGAAGATGTCCATCGCGACCACGATGATCGACCAGACCGGCTGGTAGGGCAGGAAGAGGAAATGGAGGATGATGCTCAGGCAGGCCAGCACGATGCCCGCGACCCGGGACCACGCGGCGCCCTTGAGGATGAACGCACCGACGACGACCCCGATGATGCCCAGGATCAGCAGGATCCAGCCCCATCCGGTGAGATTGATCTTGTAGATGTACGCGCCGAACCGGACGTAGATGTCGTCCTTCGCGATGGCGGAGATGCCCTCGAGGACGGCCAGGATTCCGTTCAGCAACAGCAGGACACCCGCGAAGGTGACCCCGCCCGTGACCCAGCCGGAGTTCACCGGCGGCTGGGTGGCGGCGGTGCGGTGCGCGCTGTCCCACTTCGGCTGAGGCTGCTCGGTCATTGCCGTACCCCGTCTCGTCGTTTCCGTCGTTTCCCGTCCCCCTCGACCGTCCACCCGGATCGAGCAAGTCACCACAGGGGTTGGGCCGTACGGGTGGCCCCGCATGCGGCCCGGCCGGTACGGCCCTTCACTGGTGCCGGAACGACCGAACGCACACGACCGAACGCATCGAGCGATGGAGGCGACATGGCCGGTTACCGGGGACGCTGGGCTAAGGGCACGGCGGGAGCGGCGGTCCTGGCGGCGGCGCTGACCGGCTGCTCCGACGGCGGCAGCACGGCGACGAGCCCGGCCAGCAAGGCGGCCTCCGCCGTGGCGTCGGCGGGCGCCCGCGCGACGGCGGCGATCTCCTCGCTCGCCGCGCAGGCCACGGAGGCCATCTCGTCGGCGACGGCGGAGGCCGGCCGCAGGCTCGGCGAGGTCAAGAACGGCATCGAGGCCAAGGACGACGTACAGCTGGGCACCCCGGCGACCGCCCCCGACGGTCGCACCACGGTCGGCATCACCGTGAAGAACACCGCGGACGCCACCAAGTCGTTCGCCGTCCAGGTCGTCTTCAAGGACTCCGGCGGCAAGTTGGTCGACACGGTCGTCGTCACCGTCTCCGACGTACCGGCAGGCAGGACGGGCACGGCGACCGCCCGCAGTACGCACAACCTGTCCGGCGAGGTGAAGGCAGAGGTCGGGTCGGCACTGAGGTACTGAGGTACTGAGGTACTGAGGTACTGAGGTACTGAGGTACTGAGGTACTGAGGTACCGAAGTACCTCAGTACCCAGGTGGCGACACCAGCGGCGGCCGCCCGCCGAAGCGAGGTGCCGCTTTGCCGGCGACCTTGCTATTTCTTTACCAAACCTAGAGGCTTTGACCGGCGCCGCATCCGTACTGCTCTGCGTCAGACCCGTCCCCCGCCCTGCGGACGGACGCATCCCCGACCGGGCAGGAGGCACGGTGCGCTTTTCGCGGAACGCGATGGGAACCCTCTTCGTAGGTGGTGCCCTGAGCCTGACACTCGCCGCACTGGCCTACCCCTCGATGCTGGGGCTCACCACCGTCTCGACGGCCCCCTCACGGGTCATCGCCCAGACCCAGTGGGGGCCGCTGACCGAGGCGGACCGGGACTTCGTGGTCAAGGTGCGCGCGGCCGGTCTGTGGGAGTACCCGGTCGGTCAGATCGGCCTGCAGAAGGGCCAGTCGAAGGGCGTCATCACGGCGAGCCAGCACCTGATCGACGGGCACGCGGCGCTGGACACCACCTGCCGCAAGATCGCCCCGATGCTGAACATCACGCTCCCCAACCTGGCGAGCCCGCAGCAGCAGGGGTTCGTCACCACGCTGAACGCGGACACCGGCAAGCAGTTCGACGTCGACTTCGCCAACATCCTGCGCATGACCCACGGCTCGATCTTCAACACGGTCGCGAAGATCCGCTCCACCACCGAGAACACCCTGGTGCGGGCGCTGGCCGACCAGGCCAACGACACCGTCCTGGACCACATCACGGTGATGGAGAAGACCGGCCTGGTCGACTTCGACCAGGTGCTCTTCCAGCAGACCACCCCGCCGAAGCTGCCCGACACGGACCTGACCCCGCCGCCGCCGGCCGTGGGCCAGCCGGCCGTGGTGCTCACCCCGCCGCCGACCGCCACGGCCACCCCGGTCGACCTGCCGCCGCCCTCGAAGTGAGCCGAGGCCACCGCGATCGGGCAGGACGAGGCTTCTAGGCGAGCCAGACGGTCGTGTCCGGTTCGAGCTGTCCGTCGCCGTCCAGGGGGACGCTGCTCAGCAGCACCTCCCCGGGCGGCAGCGGGACCGGCGCGTCCGACAGGTTGGTCACGCACCGCCAGCTCCCGGAGCGCGCGAACGCCACCACCCCGGGCGGGGTCCCCTCCACCCAGGTCAGCTCCTCGCCCTCCAGCAGCTTGCGGCGCAGCCGCAGGGCCGTGCGGTAGAGCTCCAGGGTCGAGCCGTCCGCACCGTCCTGGGCGGCGACGGCGTACGACGCGAAGGACGCCGGCTGCGGCAGCCACGCGCCGGCCGCCCCGAAGCCGTACGACGGACCCGTCGTCGTCCACGGCAGCGGCACCCGGCACCCGTCGCGGCCCTTGCGGACATGGCCCGTCTGTTCCCAGACGGGGTCCTGGAGGACCTCGAAGGGCAGGTCGGCGACCTCGGGCAGGCCGAGTTCCTCCCCCTGGTAGAGGTAGGCCGCTCCGGGCAGCGCCAGCATCAGCAGCGTCGCCGCCCGGCCCCGGCGCACCCCCGCGTCCGCGGCGACGGCGGGCGCGCGGCCGCCGGAGAGCAGCCAGGCGTTGTCGTCGGTGCCCGGCGGCAGCGACAGCCGGGAGGCGTGCCGCACGACGTCGTGGTTGGACAGCACCCAGGTCGCGGAGGCGCCGGCCGTGCGGGCCGTGGCGAGCGAGTCGGTGACCACCGCGCGCAGCTCGTCCGCGTCCCAACCCGCCTGAAGGTACTCGAAGTTGAAGGCCTGGCCGAGTTCGTCCGGGCGGGCGTACAGGGCGCGGCGGGCGCCCGGCACCCAGGCCTCCGCGACCGCCGTGCGCGGCGGCGTGTAGGCGTCGAGGACCCGGCGCCAGTCGCGGTAGATCTCGTGCACCGCGTCGCGGTCGTAGTAGGGGTGACTGCCGGGCGGCACCCGGTCGAGGGCCTCCTCGCCGGTCGCGCCCACGCCGCCGACGTCCCGCAGCGGCTCGGCGAGGTCCTTGGCGAGCGCGTGCGCGACGTCGACGCGGAAGCCGTCGACCCCGCGGTCGGACCAGAAGCGCAGGGTGGTGCGGAAGTCGGCGCGGACCTCGTCGTGGTCCCAGTTCAGGTCGGGCTGCTCGGCGGCGAAGAGGTGCAGGTACCACTGGCCGTCCGCGACCCGGCGCCAGGCGCTGCCGCCGAAGACGGACTGCCAGTCGGTGGGCGGGAGTTCGCCGTGCGCGCCGCGTCCGTCCCGGAAGACGTACCGGTCGCGGGCGGCGGATCCGGGGCCGTCGCGCAACGCCTCCTGGAACCAGGGGTGCCGGCGGGAGGTGTGGTTGGGCACGATGTCGACGATCACCTTCAGGCCCAGCCGGTGCGCCTCGGCGACCATGGCGTCGAAGTCGTCCAGGGTGCCCAGGCGCGGGTCGACGTCGCGGTGGTCGGCCACGTCGTAGCCGCCGTCGGCGAGTTCGGAAGGGTAGAAGGGGCTGAGCCACAGGGCGTCGACCCCGAGGGCCGCGAGGTGGTCCATCCGCTCGGTGACGCCGCGGATGTCACCGAGCCCGTCACCGTCGGCGTCGGCGAAACTGCGGGGGTAGACCTGGTAGACGACGGCCTGGCGCCACCAGTCGGGGTTCCTGGAGGAGAGGTCGGGCAGTTCGGGCACGCGATGTCCCTTTCGGTGCGTTCGGACAGGTCCGGGCAACACCCACAAGCCTGTCCACATTGCCGGGAAGGCGAACGTTCGGGCGCTCCGGAAGGGACCATTCCCTGTGTGGCGGAATGGTGATGAAGCGTGAACCGCCCCTCCATAGAGGCAGGTTGACAGCTCTCGGCGACGACATCCACGATGGGCTGACGCTGTGGCACATGTGACCATTGAGCCCAGTGTCGCTTCAGGTGCCGACGCTCTCGGCGACCGAGCCATACCCCCCATGCACACCAGGAATGGGATACACATGTCCATAGCGAGTCACACCACCGCGCGCCGCCTGCTGGGGACGGGTGCCGCGGCACTCGCCCTCTGCGCCGCCTCGGTCGCCGCCGCCTCCGGCGCCTGGGCCCACGAGACCCCCGGCGGCGACGGCTGGAAGTCCGGCGGTACGTACAAGCCGGGCACCGGCGCCGGCACCGAGACCGGCACCGACCGCTGCGAGTTCTCCCTCGACGGCACGCAGTTCTTCTCCTCCGTCAAGGTCGACGACCAGAACCTCAAGCCGACCGCGGACGGCAAGGCGCACATCACCGTGCGCGCCGCCGGTGACGCGTCGACCTGCACCGCGTCGCTCGCCTCCTACCTCGCCCACGGCGCCACCTTCGCCAGCTCCGGCAAGCAGGTCTTCGTCGGCTTCGACACGGTGACCGTCAAGCCGGGCGCGACCGACACCCTCGACATCGTCGTCCCCGACGCCGGCTGCTTCGCACAGGTCGACCTCTACCGCGGCGCGGTCAGGTTCGACGGCAAGCTGGACGCCGAGGACGGCTTCGAGCACGGCAACCTGCCCGAGGGCCCGAACGGCGCGGTCATCAAGGACAAGCTGATCGCGGCCTGGAACGGCGGCACGAAGGACTGCACCGCCGCGGAGTCCGAGCAGCCGGCCCCCTCCACCCCCGCCGAGACCACCCCGGCGACCAGCGAGACGACCCCGGCGTCGTCCACGGAGACGACCCCGGCCGCGGACGGGTCCACCCCCGCCGCGGACGAGTCCACCCCGGCCGCGGACGCCTCCGAGTCGGCCACGGACACCGCCGCGGCCGCCGCCACCCCGGACGGCGGCAGCAAGGACCTCGCCGAGACCGGCGGCGGCGGCAACACCGGCGTCATCGCCGGCGGCGCCGCGGCCCTCCTGGTCGGCGGCGCGGCCATCGTCATGGCGACCAAGCGCCGCCGCACGGCCCGCTCCTGACCCACCCGGGCTTCGGCCCCGACGCCCCGGTCCCCTCGCGTCGAGGGGCCGGGGCGTCGTGCTGCAGGGCGCGCTCCCCGCCGCTGCGGGCACGCTCACCCGTACGGCCCACCGCGCTGGCCGGCTCGTACCCCCGGTGATCCGGTGGAGGGACGGACTCCCGAACCATCCGCCGGAGGCACCCGATGATCCGAGCCCGCACCCTCCTCGCCTCCGCCCTGTCCGCCGCCACCCTGCTGATCGCGTCCGGCTGTCTCAGCGCGGACGAGGGAGCACCGCACGCCCCGATCGGCCCCGTCTCGTCCGCGGCGGCCACCGCCCCTTCCGCCCGCGCCTCCTCGTCCGCCACCGCCGCGCTCACCGACGACCAGGCCCGTGCCGCCCTCATCACGGACACCGACCTGGGCGGCCCCTGGATCCCGACCCAAGGCGCCGCGACCTGGCGGGACGGACTGCTGAAGGCGAAGACCCCCGCGGGCGAGTGCCAGCGGCTGCTGGACGCCCTCTACGCCGACGAGCTCCTCGGCGCCCCCGCCCGCGCGGTCACCGGCCTCGACGACTCCGACACCGGCGCTCAGCTGCGCTACCAGGTCTCCGCCCAGCCGGCGAAGGCCGTCGACGGCGTGCTGGCCTGGTTGAAGACGCTGCCGCAGGCGTGCGCGCGGTTCACGGCCACGACCACCACGGGCGCCGTCCAGGACGTCTACGTCACCGACGCGCCGCTGCCCGAGGCCGGTGACGCCCGGCAGGGACTGCGGGTGACGCTCACCGCGGTGACCGGGCCGAAGGGCGAGCCGCTCGACAACGATCCCGCCACCCTCTCCCTGGACGTGGCCGTGGTGCGGGTCGGCGGGGACGCGTTCGCCTTCACCAACGGCGGCATGGGCGACGTGCCGAACGACGCCACCCAGGCGGCCGTGCAGCTCGGCGTACAGCGCTTGGCGGACGTCCGCAGACAGGGCCGCGCCCAGGTCTGACGGCCGCGCGGCCGCACGGCCGCGGGCACGCCGTCGCTCCTCAGAGCGGCGGCTGCGCGGGCGCCGGCCCCAGGGTCGTCGTACCGGGCGCCGTGCGGTGCCCCAGGCCCGTCCGGTAGGCGTCCAGCGCCGCCTCCACCCGCCCGGTGCGGCGCAGCAGGTCGCCGAGCATCCGGCACAGGTCGGCGAGGTCGCCCGCGGCTCCCGCCCGCTCCAGCAGGCTCAGCGCGCGCACATAGTGTTCCTCGGCGGCCTCGGTGTCGCGGGCGTCCTCGGCGATGATGCCGAGCAGCCGGTGGGCGCCAGCCGCGTGCACGGCGCCGCGCTCGGACGAGAGGTCGCCGAGGACGCCGTTCAGCAGGTCGGCCGCCTCCCCGGACCTGCCCCGCCGGTGCAGCACGTCGGCGAGTTCGACGGCGACCTGGCTGCTGTAGAGGGCGGCGCGCTTGGCGGAGAGCATGGCCAGGGCCTCGCGCAGTTCGCCCTCCGCCCGCTCCAGATCGCCGTTCTGCGCGCAGACGTAGCCGCGCATCCAGTGGCAGTTGGCGAGCTCGGTCCGGAGCTGGAGCTGCCGGTAGAGCTCGGCGGCCTTCACCAGCGAGGCGTCGGCCTCGGCGACCCGGCCCTCGGCGAGCAGGGTGCGCGCGACCGAGCGGTGCATACGGGCGAGCAGCGCCGGATCCGCGACCTGGGGCGCGAGGGCGAGGGCGAACTCGGCGGCCTGGGCGGCACGGGCGTGGGCGCCCATGTCCATGTAGGGGCCGATGGCGGAGGCGTACAGCAGGAGCAGCGCGTCGGGGTCGTGCAGTCCGCCGCGGTTGAGCTCGTCGAGCGTGGACTCCAGCAGGTAGACGGCGTACCGGAGTTCACCGGCGAGGTAGTGGGAGACGGCCCGTCCGCGCAGCGCCGGTGCCCGGACGGGCAGCGGATGCCCGGTCAGACACGCCTCGGCCCGCTCGAAGTACTCCCGGGCCGACACCAGGTCGCCGGTCTCGATCCCGCACTCGCCGAGCCCGAGCAGCGCGGCGGCCCGCACCTCGGTCAGCCCCTGCGGCTCGGCCTCCGCGAGCAGGGCGGAGTACCGCCGCGCCGCCTCCTCGGCCTCGCCGGTAGCCAGGGTGCGCTGGGCCTCGGTCAGCCGCAGCCGCAGATCGGTGACGAGCCGGGCGGAGCGTCCGGTGGCCAGCTCCGAGAAGTCGACGCCGAGCCGTTCGGCGAGGTGCCTGAGCGCCTCGTCGGAGGGCCGCACCCGGCCGGCCTCCAGAGTGGAGATGTAGGCGGGGGTGTAGGTCGGCTCCGCCAACTGCCGCTGGGTCAGGCCGCGTTCGCTGCGCAGTCGCTGCACTCTGCGTCCTATGACCTCGGGTTCGTCTCGATCCCCCATGCCTGGACTCCCCCAACTACCCCTGTGCCTCTTGCCGTTAGGCCATGACACGCCCTAGGTTAAACCGCGAATTAAGCATGCTTAACACTTCACTGTCGTCGTTGCGAGGTCACCGTGCAGGGACGCACTTCCACGCGTTACGCCAGAGGCCTGGCCGCGGCCGTGCTCGCCGCGGCGACCCTCGTCATCGCGGCGAACGCGGGACCGGCACGGGCCGTGGACCGGGAGGCCGGGGTCACCCGGCCCGTGGACGGCCCGCAGGGCTCCGTCCACCGGGTCGGCGCCCCCGCCGAGGACCGCTGAGTCTCACGTCACTCACACGTCCCTCAGGCATCTCACGCCTCTCTTACCCCCCGGTTCACTTGGATGTCAGTGCCATGACCTAGCCTGCGCAGTCTGATTCCACTTTCGTTCCGGGGGGTTCGAAACATCGTGCGCAGACGCACTCTTCCGGTAGCAACGGCACTCGCCGTCGTCTTCAGCTCCGTCGCGCTCGTCGCGACCGGCGCGGGGTCGGCAGCGGCCGACTCCAGCACCTCCCTGTCCCTTCGGTCGACCGGCGACATGGTCGTCGACGGGGTGCACCACCGGATCTTCATCAGCGACCCGACCAGCGGTCAGATCGTGGTGACCGACTACGCGGGCCAGGTCGTCAGGACGATCGGCTCGCTGCCCGGAGTCCTCGGACTGGAACTGTCCGCCGACTCCGCCACCCTCTACGCGGCCGTGGGCGACGCCGACGCGATCGCCGCCGTCGACACGGCGACCGCGACCGAGACCCACCGCTACTCCACCGGCACCGCCGACCCGCAGTACCTCGCCCGGGCGGGCGGCAAGCTGTGGTTCGGTTACGGCGGCGCCGCCCACGGCGACATCGGCTCGCTGGACCTCACCGGCGCCGAGCCGGTCGTCACGCTCGCCCAGAACACCGGCCGTTCCTGGTACTCCGCCCCGATCCTGGACGCCTCCCCCGGCGCCCCGGACACGCTCGTCGCGGGCGCCGTCGGCCAGAGCCCGATCGAGCTCGCGGTGTACGACGTCTCCTCGGGCACCCCGGCGCAGACCGCGTACGCCTTCGACCCGGGCAGCACCGGCGGCGGCAACCTCGCCGACCTGGCGGTCACCCCGGACGGCAAGGACGTCGTCACGGCCAGCGGCTACCCGTACTACCAGCCGGTCTACAAGCTCACGGACCTGTCCAAGGACGGCAAGTACGTGACGAACCCGTACCCGAACGCGGTGGACATCGCGCCGAACGGCGATGTCGCGGCGGGTACCTCCTCCTCGTACGAGCCGGACGTCCACGTCTTCAAGCCCGGCACCTCGCTGCCGCGCCAGCAGTTCGAGCTCGGCGGAAGCCTCGCCCCGCGCGGCGTGGCCTGGGCGCCGGACAGCAGCAAGCTGTTCGCGATATCCACCACCGGCAGCGGCTACGCGCTGCGCGTGTACGACGACCCGACCAAGGTCGCCGGCACGCTGACGGCCAACGCTCCGGCCACCGCCGCCCCCGGCAAGGCGCTCGCCGTCACGGGCACGCTGACCTCCACGGTCGCGTTCCCCGCGGACGCCACGGTCACCGTCACCCGCACCGACGAGGAGTCCCCCGCGGGCAAGGTGCTCGGCACGGCCACGGTCGCCGCCGACGGCACCTACACCTTCACCGACACCCCGCAGACCGAGGGCACGGCGACGTACTCCGTCGCCTACGCGGGCGACGCCGACCACCTCGGCGCCGACGCCTCGGCAGCCGTGGCCGTCTCCAGGACCGCCACCACGCTGACGGCCACCGCGCCGGCCACCGCCACCCGCGGCAAGGCGCTCACCGTCACGGGCGCGCTGACCTCCGCGGCCGCGTTCCCCGCGGGCACCACGGTCACCGTCACCCGCACCGACGAGGAGTCCCCCGCGGGCAAGGTGCTCGGCACGGCCCCGGTCACGGCCACCGGCGCCTACACCTTCACCGACACCCCGCCGTCCGGCGGCAAGGTCACGTACTCCGTCGCCTACGCGGGCGACGCCGACCACACCGGCGCCGGCGCCTCGGCCGCGGTGACGGTCTCCAAGAGCGCCACCACGCTGACGGTGAACAACACCGGCAAGGTGTACGCCTACGGCGCCGACGTGACGTTCACCGCGCACCTCGGCAGCACCTACAAGAACCGCACGGTGGAGATCTGGGCCGACCCGTACGGCTCCGACAAGCCCAACGTCCTGGTCAAGCGGGGCACGGTGAACTCCAGCGGCAACTTCACCGCCGCGGTCCACCTCACCCGCGACACCAAGGTCACCGCGAAGTTCCTGGGCGACTCCCGGACCGCCGCGACGCTGTCGGCGGCCTCCACGGTCTACACCCAGGTGAAGGTCTCGACGGCGCTCAGCGGCGCCTACAGGACCGCGCGGGCGTGGAACCAGACGTACGCCTACTTCCACAGGACCAAGGACCCGGTCGTCACCACGACGATGACCACGTACCCGGGCCGCAAGTACCAGATGCAGATCCAGCAGTACTCCGGCGGCGCCTGGCACACCACGTACTCCGGGTACTGGACGCTGGGCTCCACCGGCAAGGACGCGCTCACCCTGGGCGGCTCCCCGGCCGTCAACAGCCGCTTCCGGGTCCGCTCCAACTACGTCGACACCGCGTCCAAGGACAACGTCAACGCGACGACGTACGGCGCCTGGAAGTACTTCGTCTACACCAAGTGATCCCGTAGGCGCGGGGGTTACGGCCCAGGACCGTCACCCCCGCGTCTGCAGTTCTTCCAGCCGCCGCTGGACATGCCCGAGCGCGCCCTCGCGCCTGCCGGGCACCCGGCCGCGCAACTGCGCGAGCGCGGCGCCCAGTTCACGGGAGCGGGCCGGGTCGCGGAGCTGCCCCCACTGATGGTGGGCCCGGTCCACGGCCGCCTCCACCGCCGGGGCGTCCGGGGCCTGACCGGCCGCCAGCCGGGCCCCGGCCACCGCGAGCCAGGTACGGCAGCTGCGCTCCGCGTCCCCCGCGAACATCGCCAGATCGGCCCGGACCTCCGCCCAGTGCAAGGCGTCGTCCGAGGCCGGCCCGTGGGCCAGTACGGCCGCCCGCTCCCAGCGCGCGGCGAGCGCGTCGGCCTCGGCGTGCCGGCCGGACTGCACGGCGGCCGTCAGGGAGGCGTGCGGATCGCCGGCCACCGGCGCGTGCACGGCCAGCGCGACACCCGCCCCCTGCCCCTCGCCGGCCAGTCTGTCCCAGGCCTGCTGGTGCAGCCGCTCCAGCGCCGGCCGGTGCCCGCTGCGCAGAATCGTCGCGACCGCCTTCATGTACGCGGGCACGGCCACCGCCCGGCGGGCCGGCGGCGGCGCGATCCGCCCGTAGACGGCGGTGGTGCGCCCGCAGTCCAGCGGCGCGGTCCGCAGGTGCTCCCAGGTCTCGGCGTCCGCGTGCAGGTCGAGCACGAGCGTCGTGGTGCCGGGCGCCCGCAGCCGCAGCTCCTCCCGGAACCAGTGCCAGGGGAACGCCGTGTAGCGCACGCTCGCCGGGGTGGTGCGGGCGAGCGCCAGATGGGGCAGGTGCTGACGGCGGTCGAGCTGGAGCTGGCCGGTCACGAACACGGTCAGCGGGCCGGGGGCCGCCGCGGCCGCGCGCAGCCGGGTGAGCACCGCCTGCGGCTCCAGCGGGTCGGCCAGCTCGACGACGTTCGCGGTGTCCGCGCCGGCCAGTACCGCGGGCGGCACCGCCGCGAGCACGGGGAGCACGGACGCCGCGTCCACCAGACACCCCTTGCCCACGGGTGAGGCCGCGAGCAGCAGCACGGTTCCGGGCATGGTCCCTCCCCCTGTCGATCACCTACGGCAGCACCGTAACGGCTGCGGCTGCAAAGGGTCGGGTCAGGACGGCGAATGTCCGTCCCAGGGGGTCTCGCCGTCGCCGACCCGCGGTCGTACGGCGAAGATCGTCGTGTCGTCGCCCAGGCGCCCCGCGCAGTGCTGGAGCGTGCCGTCCCGGACGAAGCCGACCAGGCGGGCGGGAACGGTGACCCGCGGGTCCAGGGCGAGCGCGCGGGACACCTCGTCGGCGAGCGGGTAGAACACCCCGGCCCGGTCCCGGGCCTCGGTCACCCCGTCCGTGACCAGCAGCAGGGTCTCGCCGGGCGCCAGCGACACCCGGCGCACCGTGGGCGGTCCCCCGGCGCCCACCAGGTCGCCCAGGCCCAGCGGCAGCCCGTCGCCCTCCGGCAGGGCCCGCACCCCGTCGGGCCCCACGGCCAGCGGCGGCTCGTGGCCGAAGACGGCCAGTTCCACCGTCGGGGGACCGGACAGCGGGAAGCCGATGAGCACGGCGGTGGCGAAGCGGTCGCCGTCGTCGCGGCCGAGCGACCTGGCGTGTTCGCGGTGGCGCAGCATCCGCGTCTCCAGGCGCGCGGCCACCGTCGCCAGTTCCGCCTCGTGGTAGCCCGCCTCGCGGAAGGTGCCCAGCAGCGCGGCCGCCGCCTCCACCGCGAACAGCCCCTTGCCCTGGACGTCGCCGAGCAGGACCCGGGTGCCGTGCGGCCCGGGCTGGATGTCGTAGAAGTCGCCGCCGACCCTGGCCTCGCTGTCGGCCGCGAGGTAGACGGCCGCGTGCTCCAGGCCGCCCCAGACCGGCGGCAGCGGGCGCAGCACGGTACGGCGGGTGGTCTCGGCGATGTGCGTCATGTGCACCATCCGCCCCTCGCCGCGCGCCCGGATCGCGCAGGCCATGACGGCGAGGGCGCCACCGACGGCGATGAGGATGAAGTCGGGCCAGCCGGTCTTGAACTGGTGCGGCCAGACGCTGTCCACGGCGAGGTAGGTGAGGAGCCCGAGTGCCGCGAACACGGCCGTGCTCCACACCCCGCAGAGGGCGGCGGCGATGGCCGGCACGAGCACGATCCAGGAGACGGTACGGAACTCGCCGCCGGTGCCGAAGTCGGTCAGCGCGATGCCGACGAGCAGCAGCAGCGGCGCCAGCCAGCCGACGCTGACCCCGCCCACCCGCAGCAGGTCGAACCGGAGCGGGGCGTCGAGGCGCCCGGCCCGGGCGTACCGGACGAGCCTGTCTAGCCGCCTCCGGGCACCGTCACTCACGGTGCCCAGCGAAACATGAGGGTCGGGGTGTTGCATCTCCGCCGACTTGCCAGCACCCCTGCCCAGGTGTGCGCTGGTAGCGGGGGGTCGAGGGAGAGGAGTGCTCTCATGGCTCATGCGGCACCCGCGCGCAGAACACGTGGATCCGGCGGATCCATGGACGTCTTCGGTGAACGGACCCACAGGACGGCGGAGTGGGCGATACCCGTCGTGCTCGGGCTCGTCTACGGCTACTGGGCCGCGGCCAACCGCCGCGACGGCGGTCCCATCACGGGCGGGAACCTGCTGTTCGGCTTCGTGACGACGATCGCCTTCGTCGCGCTGTGGATGGCGATACGCAGGATCACCCCGTTCATGCGGCGTGAACTGCACGCCCTGGTGTGGGCCGCGTTCGCGGGCAGCGCGTTCGGCTTCCTGTTCAGCCAGACGGGCGCGACGGTCTGGCGGTCCGTGGGCTGGTCGCTGGCGATCGCGGCGGTCTGCTTCGTGGTGATGTTCTACCGCTACTACACGCACGAGGACGCGGCGGGCCGTCGGATCTCCTGACTCCGGCTCGAGCGGGACGGCGAATGGACCCCGGCTGTGGCCGGGGCCCATTCGTTTCCCTCATCCCTCCACTCACCGGGCGACGGGAGTTGCCGTCCGCGCCGCCCGACGAGGCCTCGGACGTGTTCAGCAGTACGGCACGCGTGCGCCGTACGTGAACACGAAGCCGGCCGGGGCCCAGGCCCGGACGCCGGAGAGCCAGTACCAGTACGGGTTGCCGTTGAAGCCCGGCCCCAGCGCCACGCACCGCACGCTGTCCTGGAAACCGGGCGGCAGGCGGTTCACCACGGGCGAGAAGGACGTGGGCAACTGCCGCACGTCCAGGAGGCCGGGGGCCACGACGACGCCCAGCGTCCAGGGACCGACGAACGCTCCCCCGCCGCCACCGTGTCCTCGGGCGAGGGTCGGCGGGGCTGCCGTCGCGGTGGTGCCCGCCGCCGTCACGGCGAGGATGCCACTGGTGAGCAGGGCCGCGGCCAGGGTCCGCAGGGCCGTAGTGGTGCGCATGATCGACCTCCTTCTCCCCTGAACCAGGAAACACCCCTCCGGGTGAACCCTCCACCGGAGAGCGGATCGCCCAGTTCCGCCAAGGGGACCCCGTTCGGCGGGACCTGTGCACCCGTCCGCAGTCACCCCGCTCGCGCTCCGCGGGCGCGGGCCCTTCCCTGGAAGCGTGTCCCGCCCCCTGCGTTCCGCCCTGTCGGCCGTGCTGATCGCGCTGGCGTGCCTGCTGGCACCGCTCGGCGCGCTGTCGGCGTGGGCCGCGTACGGGCTGACGGACACCGACCGGTACGTCACCGCGATGGCGCCGCTGGCCGACGACCCGGACGTCCGCGAGGCCGTCGCGGACACCGTCGGCGACGGCATCATGCGCGAGGTGGACCGGCGCAGGACGGTGGTGCGCCCGCTGCGCGGCACGGTGGCGCCGTTCGTGCACGAGGCGGTGCGCTCGCTCACCCGGACGGAGGCCTTCCGCACCGCCTGGAACGAGGGCAACCGGGCCACCCACGACGCCGTCCTGCGCGCCCTGCGCGGCGAGCGGGACCGTACGGTCACCGTCGACCTCGCCCCGGTCACCGTCGAGGTCAAACGTCATCTCGTCGACGCCCACGTGGCGTTGGCGGACCACATCCCGGTCCGGCACGCGCGCGTCCCCGTGCTCGCGGCCGAGGACCTGGGCCGCCTCCGGAAGGGGTACGGCGTGCTCGAGGTCGCCGGCTTCTGGCTCCCCGTCGCCGCGTGCGTCTTCGCCGTCGCCGGCATCGGCCTCGCCGTCCGCCGCCGCCGGGCGGTCACCGCGACCGGCCTGGGCACCGCGGCCGGCGGCGCGCTGCTGGCCCTCGCGGTCGCCCTCGGCCGCCGGCTGACCCTGGACGACCTGCCCGCGGAGGTCTCGCACCGGGCGGCGGGCGCGGTCTACGACGCCCTCACGTCCACCCTGCGTACGGCCGCGTGGCTGTTGCTGGCCCTGGGGCTGACGGTGGCGGTCGGCGCCCGGCTCGCCCGCCGCCACCTCGCCCGCCGCCGTGCCTCGGCGGCGGCGTCCGCCGCGGCCCAGCCGCAGGAACCGACCCGCGCCCGCATCTGACACCCCCGAAGACCGCCCGCCCCCCAACCCCGCGCCACGGCACCGGCCTTCACGCCCCGCCTTCGCCCCGCGCCTTCACGCCGCGCCTTCGCTCTCCGCCTTCACGCCCCGACTTCGTCCCGCGCCTTCGTCCCCGCCCGCTCACCTTCCGCCCGCTCGCCCTCCGCCCGTGCGTGCCGTCTCGGCCAGGGTCCGCAGCGCTCGCGTCAGCTCGGCCTCGGAGACGGAGGCGAGACCGAGCCGCACCGCGTCCGGGGTCCGTCCCGGGTCCACGGCGAAGGCGGGTCCCGGCGTGACGGCGATCCCGTGCGCGGCCGCGGCGGCCGTGAAGGTGTCGGCGCGCCAGGGCGCGGGCAGGTCCCACCAGGCGAAGCAGGAGTGCGGGTCGGTCCGCACGGTGAAGCCGGCCAGCTCCCGCGCGACGATGTCCTGCCGCCTCGCCGCGTCCGCGCGCTTGGCCGCCACCAGCCGCCGCACCGTGCCGTCCCCGGCCCACCGCACGGCCGCCTCCAGCGCGAACCGCCCCGCGCTCCAGCCCCCGGAACGGACCGCCGCGGCCACGGCCTCCACCCGCCCGGGCGGTACGACGAGGAAACCGGCGGTGAGTCCGGGCGCGACCCGCTTGGACAGACCGTCGACGACATGGGTCAGCCCCGGGGCACCGGCGGCGAACGGGGTGTCCCCGGGGCGCAGGAAGGACCAGACGCGGTCCTCCACGACGGGCAGCGCGAGGTCGGTGACGGCCCGCGCGATCCGCCGCCGTCGCTCGGGCGGGGTGGTGACCGACGTCGGGTTGTGCAGCGTCGGCTGGAGGTAGAGCGCGGACAGGGGAGCGGAGCGGTGGGCGGCGGCGAGGGCCTCCGGGCGCAGCCCGTCCGCGTCGGTGGACAACGGGACCAGGACGATGCCCAGCCGGGCGGCGATCTCCTTGACCAGCGGATACGTCAGCTCCTCGACCCCGACCCGGCCACCGGGGCGGGCCAGGGAGGCGAGGGCTGCGGCGACGGCCTGGCGCGCGTTGCCGGTGAAGAGGAACTGCGCGGGGTCGGGGCGCCAGCCCGGGGCGGCCAGCAGGGCGGCCGCGGCGGCGCGGGCCTCGGGGGTGCCGGCGGCGGCCGCCGGACGCAGCGACTCGGCCAGCACGTCGGGCCGCAGCAGTGGCGCGAGTGCTGGCGCGAGCAGCTCGGACTGGCCGGGCGCGGAAGGGTAGTTGAGCTCCAGGTTGACCGGCGCGCGGGCCGTCTCCTCGGTCAGCGCGCGCCCGGCGGGCCCCGCCGCAGCGGCCCGGACGAAGGTGCCGCGACCGACCTCGCCCACCACCAGTCCGCGCCGCACGAGTTCGCCGTACACCCGGCCCGCCGTCGACCCCGCGATCCCGTGCCGTCGCGCGAACAGCCGCTGCGGAGCCAGCCGTTGGCCGGGCCTGAGCCGCCCGGCGGTGATGTCGTCGGCTATGCGGTCCGCTATGCGCCGGTAGTCGTCCATCCGAGCCCCCACTGGATTGCACCGAGGGCAAAGATCTTATTGCACCGAGCAGTTGACGCGTCCTAAGGTCGAACACATGCCGCCCTTCCTCGCGTACGAGGACAAAGGACCGGATATCCACCCGGCTCCCGAAGTCCCCGGCACCTCCCACGCCCCTCGTGGCCCCCGTCCTCCCCGCGTCCCCCTCGTACTCGTCCACGGCCACCCCTTCGACCGCTCGATGTGGACCCCGCAGATCGAGGCGTTCTCGGCCGGGCGCCGTGTCGTCGCCCCCGATCTGCGCGGCTACGGCGCCTCACCGGTGGTCCCCGGCCGCACCCCGCTGTCCGACTTCGCCCGGGACGTCGAGGCGCTCCTGGACGACCTGGAGGTGGACACCTTCGTCCTGGCCGGCCTGTCGATGGGCGGCCAGATCGCGATGGAGTGCCAGGACCGCTTCGGCGACCGCGTCCAGGGCCTGGTCCTCGCGGACACGTTCCCGGGGGCGGAGACCCCCGAGGGCAGAGTCGTCCGCAACGCCATGGCGGACCGGCTGCTGCGCGAGGGCATGCGCGGCTACGCCGACGAGGTCCTGGAGAAGATGGTCGCCCCCGGCGCGCCCCAGGCCGTCAAGTCCCACGTCCACCGCATGATGACGGCCACGCACCCCGAGGGCGCCGCCGCCGCGCTCCGGGGCCGCGCCGACCGCCCCGACTACCAGGACGTGCTGACCCGCGTGACGGTCCCCGCCCTGGTCGTCGTCGGCGCGGACGACACGTACACCCCGGTCGCGGACGCCGAGTCGATGCACGCGCTCCTGCCCGACTGCACGCTCCGGGTGATCGAGGGCGCGGCCCATCTGCCGAACCTGGAACGGCCGGCCGAGTTCAACGCGGCACTGGAGGCGTTCCTGACCCGGGTGGACGCACTGCCGTGGAGCACGGACGCCGGACGGGGGCGCCGGACGGGGTGCCGGACACGGACGCCGGACAAAGGGGTGCCGGACACGGCGCGGGGCGCGGCCGCAGCACGCTCCACCGGCGCGAACGAACCGAACAAGACACCCATAATGGGCCCATGTCGCGAGAGTTCCGCACCGGCCTGACCCCTCCCGACTGGCTGGTCCGGAACCTCCGGCCCCGGCAGGCCCCGGTCAACCGCGCCGCCGCCGTCCGCGCCTCGATCGCCATGGCGCTCCCGCTGGCCGTCGGACTCGCCGCCGGCCGGCCCGACTACGGCGCCCTCGCGTCCATGGGCGCCATGTCCGGCGTCATCAGCGACACCGCCGACGCCTACCGGCTGCGGATCCTGCACATCGCGGTCCCCCAGCTGTTCGGCGCCGTCGGCGTCACCCTCGGCAGCCTCGTCCTCGGCCACGGCTGGGTCGCCGTCGCCACCCTCACCGGCATCGCGCTCGTCTCCGGGATGATCTCGACGATCGGTGCCGTGGCCTCCGCGTCGGGCCTGGTCCTGCTGCTGAACTCGGTGATCGGCGCGGGCCTGCCGCTGCCCGGCGCCTGGTGGCTGGCGCCGATCCTGATGTCCGGCGGCGGACTGCTGGTGCTGCTCCTCGCCCTGCTCTTCTGGCCGCTGCGCTCCGGGGTGCCGGAACGGGCCGCGGTCGCCGACAGCTACCGCGCCGTCGCCGATCTGCTCGCCGCCTGCGGCGGCGAGGTGCCCGGCGAGTACGACGCGGCCCGGCGCGCCGTCACCGAGTCGCTGAACGAGTCGTACGACGTCATCCTCGCCCGCCGCACCCACCAGCACGGCCGCAGCCCCGACCTCACCCGGCTGCTCGCGCAGCTCAACGCCGTCACCCCGGTGATAGAGGCCGCCCCGGCCGCCCACCAGAGCGGCCACCGCCTCGCGCCCCCGGTCGCGGAGACGGTACTGCGGCTCGCGGTCGCCGTGGAGAGCGGCCGCACCGGCCCGACGCCGATCGACCTGCCCACCCCCACCGACGAGGCCGGCCGCGCCGTCGAGCACGCCGTGCGCCACGCCGCCGAGGTCGTGGCCGCCCCCGACGTGGACCTGCTCGGCCCCGTCACCGCCCCGGCGCCGCCCGGGCACGGCCCCGTCGTCGTCCCGGTCACCGTCTCCGCCGTTCCCACCACCGCGCTGCACGTCCGCGCCGCCCGGGCCGCCCGTGCCGCCGCCCTGTCCGCCGCCGCCTGGCGCTACGGTCTGCGGCTGGCCCTGTGCATCGGGCTCGCCCAGGTCCTGGTCTCGACCATCCCGGTCCCCCGCTCCTACTGGGTCGCCCTCACCATCACCTTCGTCCTCAAGCCCGACTTCGGCTCCGTCTTCTCCCGGGCACTGCTGCGCGCGCTGGGCACGGTGGTCGGGCTGGCCGTCGCGGCGGCGGTGCTGACACAGGTGCCGCGCGGCTGGTGGGACGTACCGACGATGATGCTGCTGGCCCCGCTGATCCCGATCCTGACGCCGCGCGGCTACGGCTACCAGACGGCGGCCATCACCCCGGTGATCCTGCTGCTCTCCGACATCCTCAACCACCTGGGCACGGCCCTGCTCCTGCCGCGCCTGGTGGATTCCCTGGCGGGCTGCGCGATCGCGCTGGTGGCGGGCTACCTCCTGTGGCCCGAGAGCTGGCACACCCGGGTCGGCGACCGCCTGGCGGACGCGGTCGCGGACACCGCCCGCTACGTCGAGTCCGCGTTCGGCGCGGGAACGGCCCCGGCGGTCCGCGCCCGGATGCGCCGCCGCCTCTACCGCGACCTGTCCGACGTCCGTACGGAGTTCCAGCGCGCGCTGACCGAACCGCCGCCCGTCGGCCGGCGCGCCGCCGCCTGGTGGCCGCTCGTCGTCGCCGTGGAACGCATCGTGGACGCCACGACCGCGGCCCGGGTCCGCGTGAAGCACGGGGCCGCGGCGCCGTCACCGGCCGAGGTGTCCCAGGTGGCGCGCCAGCTGGGAGAGCTGTCCGCGGGCCTGCGGGAGGCGAAGACCCTGATCGCCGTCCGCAGTGACCTCACGGGACCGGCGGACAGCGTCCTGGAACCGGTGCGCCAGGAGGTCGCGGCGGCCAGGGCGATCGCGTCCCCGCACTGAGCGGCGGGCGTCGAGAGTACGCGGGCGCGGACCCGTCGCGAAGCGGTGAACGAGAGTGAACCCATCGGCGCGGCAGGGGTGTTAACCATGGGGGCGGCACGGCCGGGGACACGGTGTTGACACAGCGGCCCGACGTTGCTCACCCCACCCCAAGATCACCACCTGGGGCCGCTAACCTTACGTGTCCGTCCTGGCCAGGGATTAACGGGCATCAACTCACGCGAAGGGTTGCGCACATGGGCATTCTGACTCTCCTGCGGAACGCATTCGGCCGCTCACGCAAGGATCACGCCGCCGAGACAAAGGGTGCGGAGCAGACCTCGCAGGAGACGGTCCCCACTCAGGAACCGGCGGCCCCCTCCGAGGAGCCGGCATCGGAACCCACGGCAACCGCCCAGGTCCCCGAGCCGCGCAGCACGTCCGAGCAGGACGAACACGAACTGGTGGCGGCGGCCTTCGACAACGTGACGGTCCCGAAGCCGACGGAGTCACCGGAGACCGAACCGACGACCGAGCCCGAGGCAGAGCCGACGGCCGAGGCCGCACCGGAGGCCGAGGCCGCACCGGAGGCTGAAGCGCAGACCGAGCCGGTCGCCGAAGCCGCACCGAAGGTTGAAGCGGAGACCGAGCCGGTCGCCGAGGCAGAGCCGACGGCTGAGGCCACGCCGGAGACCGAGCCGGTCGCCGAGCCTGAGGCCGAGCCGGTGGCTGAAGCCGAGCCGGTCGCCGAGGTCCCCTCGGAGCCGGAGACGGAGACGGCAGCGGTGGCCGAGACCGAGCCGACGCCGGAGCCGGAGACCGAGCCGGTCGCCGAGACCGAGCCTGCGGCCGAGCTGCCCTCGGAGCCGGAAGCCGAGCCGACGCCGGAACCGGCGCCGGAAGCCGAAGCCGAGCCGGAGGCCGAGGCGCCTTCGGAGCCGGCGGCGGAGGCCGAGGGCACGGACGAGTCCGAGCCCGAGACTGCGGCCGAACCGGCCGCCGAGGTCACGCCCGCGGCGGACCCCGAGCCCACGACCGAGCCGACGGCCGAAGCGGAACCCGAGCCTGAAGCGGAAGCGGAACCCGTCACCGAACCCGAGCCGGTCGCGGCCGCTCCCGAGCCGGAGCCCGAGCCGGAGCTCACGTCGGAGCCCGAGCCCGAGCTCACGTCGGAGCCCGAGCCCGAGCCGGAGACGGCTCCCGAGCCCGAGGCCGAAGCCGAGCCCGCCGCCCCGCTCACCGCCACCGCTCCCGGGCTCGCCAGCGCCCACGGCGCCGCCACCGCCGCCCTGGCGAACGCCGGCCTCACCGGCACCCGGGCGAAGCTGTACCTCGTGCTCGACCGCTCCGCGTCGATGCGCCCCTACTACAAGGACGGCTCCGCCCAGGCCCTCGCCGACCAGGCCCTCGCCCTCGCGGCGACCCTGGACGCCGACGCCACGGTGCACGTCGTCTTCTTCTCCACGGAGGTGGACGGCACCGCCGACCTCACCCTCGCCGACCACGAGAACCGGATCGACGAGCTGCACGGCTCCCTCGGCCGCATGGGCCGTACGAGCTACCACGCGGCCGTGGAGGCGATCGTCGCCCACTACGAGAAGTCCGGCACGACGGACCCCGCCCTGGTCGTCTTCCAGACCGACGGCGCCCCGGACGCCAAGACCCCGGCGACCCAGTCCCTCGCGGACGCCGCGAAGAACAACCCGTCCCTCTTCTTCTCCTTCGTCGCCTTCGGCGACCTGGAGAACAAGGCCTTCGACTACCTCCGCAAGCTGAACACCGGCAACGCGGCCTTCTTCCACGCGGGCCCGACCCCGCGCGAGCTCACGGACGCCGAGCTGTACGAGGGCGTACTGGCCGCCTGGCGTCCGTAACCACCGCCCGCCCGGCCGCACCGCCGGGCACCACCCGCGCCGTCCGCTTCCCACCCCTTAAAACGGGAGGCGGGCGGCGCACCCGTTTCGGCTACGATTTCAAGGTTCAGAGACGACCAGAGAACCGACGATCGTCACCCCACGTAGCGACTTGGGAGCAGCCCGCGATGGCTCGACACCTCATCACCAGCGCCCTTCCGTACATCAACGGGATCAAGCACCTGGGCAACATGGTGGGGTCCATGCTCCCGGCGGACGTGTACTCCCGGTACCTCCGCCAGCGCGGCCACGACGTCCTCTACATCTGCGCGACGGACGAGCACGGCACCCCCGCCGAGCTCGCGGCCAAGGAGCAGGGCCTGCCGGTGGCCGAGTTCTGCGCCCAGGCGCACGACGCGCAGAAGGCGGTCTACGACGGCTTCGCGCTCGCCTTCGACTACTTCGGCCGCAGCTCGTCCCCGGAGAACCGGGACATCACCCAGCACTTCGCCCGCAAGCTGAACGAGAACGGCTTCATCGAGGAGCGGGCGATCCGCCAGGTGTACTCCCCGGCCGACGGCCGCTTCCTGCCGGACCGCTATGTCGAGGGCACCTGCCCGCACTGCGGCTACGACAAGGCCCGCGGCGACCAGTGCGAGAACTGCACCCGCGTGCTGGACCCGACCGACCTGATCAACCCGCGCTCCGCGATCTCCGGCTCCACCGACCTGGAGGTCCGCGAGACCAAGCACCTCTTCCTCCTCCAGTCCAAGCTCCAGCACGAGGTCGAGGCCTGGGTCGCGCGCCACGAGGCGGACTGGCCGCAGCTGGCCTCCTCGATCGCCCGCAAGTGGCTGACCGAGGGCCTGCACGACCGGGCGATCACCCGTGACCTGGACTGGGGCGTGCCGGTCCCGGCCGACACCTGGCCGGAGCTGGCGGCGGAGGGCAAGGTCTTCTACGTCTGGTTCGACGCCCCGATCGAGTACATCGGCGCGACGAAGGAGTGGGCGGACCAGGACCCGGAGAACCGGGACTGGAAGTCCTGGTGGTACGAGGCCGACGACACCGTCCGCTACACACAGTTCATGGCCAAGGACAACGTCCCGTTCCACACGGTGATGTTCCCCGCCACCGAGCTCGGCGTGCGCGAGCCGTGGAAGAAGGTCGACTACGTCAAGGCCTTCAACTGGCTGACGTACTACGGCGGCAAGTTCTCCACGTCCCAGAAGCGCGGTGTCTTCACCGACCAGGCGCTGGACATCCTCCCGGCCGACTACTGGCGCTACTTCCTGATCGCCAACGCCCCGGAGTCGGACGACTCGTCCTTCACCTGGGAGCACTTCACGGCGACCGTGAACAAGGACCTGGCCGACACCCTGGGCAACTTCGTCAACCGGGTGCTGTCCTTCTCCCGCAAGCGCTTCGGCGACGACGTCCCGGCGGGCGGCGAGCCGGGCGAGGCGGAGGCGCGTCTGGGCGAGGAGATCGCCCGGCTGCTCGCCGAGTACGAGTCCCAGATGGAGGCCCTCCAGTTCCGCAAGGCCGCGGCGGCGCTGCGCGCCCTGTGGTCGGCGGGCAACTCCTACCTGGAGGAGAAGGCCCCCTGGCTGGAGATCAAGACCGACAAGGACGGCGCGGCCCTCACCCTGCGCACGGCGATGAACCTGATCCACCTCTACTCGGTGGTCTCGGAGCCGTTCATCCCGGCGTCGGCGGCGACGATGCGCGCGGCCTTCACCCTCCCCGACGACACGGCGGCCTGGGTCACCGAGGCCGAGGCGAAGTCCCTCACCGCGGTCCCGGCCGGCACCCCGTTCACGGTTCCCCCGGTCCTCTTCGCCAAGCTCACGGACGAGGACCTGGAGACGTACAAGGAGCGCTTCGGCGGTTCGCCGGAGTAGCCACGGCTCTTCCGACAGCGGGCCCGGTGACGTCGTGCGGCGTCACCGGGCCCGCTGTGCTGCGTCACCGCATCGGTCCGCTACGACGCCGACGCGGACGGGGTGGCCGAGGCGCTCGGCTGCGGCGGGGCGCCCTCGCCGTCGTTGGTGGCGTCCGGGTCGACGCCCACCGTGATCGACCCGTGGACACCCCGGGCGATGTCGCGCTTGTCGTACTTCAGCTTGAGCAGGCCGCCCTGGGTGCCGCTCTGGTCGTAGATCGTGTCCTCGGTGAGCGTGGTGCGCTCGGTGGTGTTGGCGGAGTACGGCGCCACCTCGGCGGAGGCGAGGACCGACTCCTCGTCGAAGAAGAACTGGCCGGTGTGGCAGGTGTGCCCGCCCTCGTAACCGGCGTCGGTCCACTCGCCGTCCACGTGCACCTTGACGTGGATGTGCACGCAGCGACCCCGGTACCAGCCCGGGAAGACGGTCTTGAAGGTGACGTGACCGTGCCGGTCGGTCCGCCAGGTGCCGCGCAGATAGCGGGTGTCGTCGGTGGGCTCCTGGTGCCCGCCGGGGTTGCCGCCGCCGGGGCCGCCCGTAGGCGGTTCGCCGGTGGGCGTGCCGGTCGGGGGCTCACCGGTGGGCGCGGGGCCGCCACCGCCGCTGCCCTGGCTCTCGTAGCCGGAGTAGACACCGGAGGCGTCACAGTGCCAGATGTCGACGGCGGCGTTCCGGACCGGCCTGCACGTCTCGGAGTCGATCACCTTGAGGGCGAGCAGCAGCGGGATGCCCTCCCGGTCCTCGGTGACGTCCCGGCGGATCTTGTCCGCGTCGATGTAGTACGGGCCTTCGACGGCTTCGGAGGTCAGCCGGTAGCAGGCCTCGGCGCCGCTCGTGGCCGCGGCCGGCGCCGGTCCGCCGCCACCCGCCTCACTGGCGAAGGCGTCCGCCGCGAACGCGCCTGCCAGACTCACCGCGGCGACCGCTCCGGTGCCCGCGACGACGACCTTGCGGCGTGTCAGTTCCCTTGATTCCGGCAGCCCTTGGGGCTCCTGATTCTCTGTCATGCGCCGGAAAGCTAGGGAGGCAGCCTGTCAGCGAGCTGAGAAAAGGACGCTCTTTGCCCTGTCCGGGCGAGGAGGGCCGGAAATCACCTCCGGGACAACGCGACCTCGTGACAGTCGCGTTCGGGCCGATCCGACCGCCGCACGGCCATGGACGATCTCCCTACATCGGTATAGGTTTCAAAGATCTTGCACAAAGGGGGAGAAAGTCATGGCACTTTTCGGCAACGCGCACACCGTCGACCCGGCGCAGGCGCAGCAGGACTACGCCCGTCTGCTGGGGCAGGGCGAGCAGGTGCACGCCGCGTTCCTGCTGATCCGCGACACCATCCTGTTCACCGACCGCCGTCTGATCCTGGTCGACAAGCAGGGCATCACCGGCAAGAAGGTCGAGTACCACTCGGTCCCGTACCGCAGCATCACCCACTTCGCGGTGGAGACGGCGGGCACGTTCGACCTCGACGCCGAGCTGAAGATCTGGATCTCCGGTTCGTCGGTCCCGATCGAGAAGACCTTCACCAAGGGCGTGGACATCTACGAGGTCCAGGCGATCCTGACCCAGTTCGTGGCGAAGTAGCCCGCCGGCGGTCCGGCACACCGAAGAGCGCCCGGGACGGTGACGTCCCGGGCGCTCTTCCCGGTCCGGCCGCGATCGCCCCGGAGCCGGGGCGGTCCGGACTACGCCGCCGAGGCCGACGCCCCCGGCTGCACCGCGTCGTCCGTGCCGTCATGGGTGGCGTCCGGGTCCACGCCCAGGGTCAGGGAGGCCTGCACCCCCTTCGCGATGTGCTTCTTGTCGTACTTCAGCTTGAGCAGGCCGCCCGCGGTGCCGCTCTGGTCGTAGATCGTGTCCTCGGTGAGCGTGGTGCGCTCGGTGGTGCTGGTGGAGTACGGCGCCACCTCGGCCGAGGCCAGCACGGCCGCCTCGTCGAAGAAGAACTGGCCGGTGTGGCAGGTGTGCCCGCCCTCGTAACCGGCGTCGGTCCACTCGCCGTCCACGTGCACCTTGACGTGGATGTGCACACAGCGACCCCGGTACCAGCCCGGGAAGATCGTCTTGAAGGTGACGTGACCGCTGCGGTCGGTCCGCCAGGTGCCGCGCAGATAGCGCTCGTCGTCGGTCGGCTCCTCGTGGCCACCGCCACCGGTGCCGCCGGAGGGCGCGCCGGACGGGGGCTCACCCGTGGGAGTACCGGAGGGGACGTCGGTCGGCGCGCCGCCGGCGCCGGTGGACAGGCTCTCGTAACCGGAGTAGATGCCCAGCGCGTCGCAGTGCCAGATGTCGACGGCCGCGTTCTTGATGGGCTTGCAGGTCTCGGAGTCGATCACCTTGAGGGCCAGGGTCAGCGGGATGCCTTCCTTGTCCTCGGTGATGTCCTTACGGATCTTGTCCGCGTCGATGTAGTAGGGACCCTCGGTGGTCTCCGAGGTGAGCTTGTAGCAGGTCTCCGCGGCGGTGGCCGACGCGGTCGAGCCGGTGGCCGGCTCGCCGGCGAAGGCGGTCACGGCCACGCCGCCGCCCACGCTCGCCACGGCCACGGCCGCTCCGCCCGCCACGACGACCTTGCGCCGGGTCATGCTCCGCTTGTGTGCTGGTCCTTGGTTTCCCGTCATGGGCGGTGACGTTAGGCACGGGCCCTGTCAGGAGCGTGGGGAAGGACTGTGCGTTGCCATGTGCGTGCAAAAGGGGCCAGGGAGTGGCTCCTCCGGAAGACCGGCGGTCATCTCAGGACCCTGGAGTGAAAGTCGCCACAGCGGATACGTATGGTTCTCGCCATGCCAGTCCCTGAGGTCATTCCGATCGCTTACGAGCCGCAGGGCCGTACCCAGGCCGTCGGCCGCTACGCGGACGGACAGTTCCTGGGCTCGGTCACCTATGCCTTCCCCGAGAAGTACCGTCCCGACGACGGCTGGGAGGTGCACAAGCGCCTGTACTCGGTGCTGCATCTCTTCGACGCCGACGGCCGCTACCGCGACTCGGAGATCTGGTGCGCCGGCACCTGGGCCGAGCAGCAGCGGTCCCCGCACGGAGGAACGTCGGTGCTCGCCCACGCCCGCGCCCACCTGGCGACCAAACTCCGCAGCCTGCCCCGGCGCACCTACACGGACATCGCGGTCCGTCCCTTCCGAGTCACCGTCGACGGCGTGCTGTTCGGCCTGCTGACCGGCGAGGACGAGGGCGAGGCCTGGGCCGAGCTCTACCCGGACCACCTCGGCTTCGGCGCGCCCTGGGACGGGCGGTACGACACCTAGGACCTGAACGGCGAAGGGGGCCGGAGACCGACATCGGTCTCCGGCCCCCTTCGTCAGGGCTCGTCCGGGAGCGGATCTCGCTCCCCGCGCTCGGCTACTTCGGCTGCGGCTTGCGCACCGAGAGGTGCAGCTCGCGCAGTCGCGCCTCCTCCAGCTCCGTCGGCGCGCCCATCATCAGGTCCTGGGCGTTGCCGTTGAGCGGGAAGGAGATCGTCTCGCGGATGTTGGGCTCGTCCGCGAGGAGCATGACGATCCGGTCGACGCCGGGGGCGATACCGCCGTGCGGCGGGGCGCCGAAGCGGAAGGCGCGCAGCATGCCCGCGAACTTCTCCTCGACGGTCTCACGGTCGTAGCCCGCGATCTCGAAGGCCTTGAGCATGATCTCCGGCTCGTGGTTCCGGATCGCGCCGGAGGACAGCTCGACGCCGTTGCAGACGATGTCGTACTGCCAGCCCAGGATGTCCAGCGGGTCCTGGGTCTGGAGGGCCTCCAGGCCGCCCTGCGGCATCGAGAAGGGGTTGTGCGAGAAGTCGATCGCGCCGGTCTCCTCGTCCTTCTCGTACATCGGGAAGTCGACGATCCAGCAGAACCGGAAGACGTTCTCCTCGAAGTGGCCGGCGCGCTTGGCGGCCTCGACGCGGACCGCGCCCATGATCTTCGAGACCTCGTCGAACTCGCCCGCACCGAAGAAGACGGCGTGACCGGCCGCCAGCGACAGGCGCTTGGTCAGCTCGGCGACGTTCTCCTCGGTCAGGAACTTCGCGATCGGGCCGGTCAGCGAGCCGTCCTCGGCGACCCGGACCCAGGCCAGGCCCTTCGCGCCCAGCGTCACGGCGAAGTCGCCGAGCTGGTCGAAGAACTTGCGGGGCTGGGCGGAGACGTCCGGCACCGGCAGCGCGCGCACGTGCTTGCCGGCGAACGCCTTGAACTCCGAGCCCTCGAAGATGTCGGTGATGTCGACCAGTTCGAGCTGCGCCCGCAGGTCCGGCTTGTCGGAGCCGTACTTCAGCATCGCCTCACGGAACGGGATCCGCGGGAACGGGGACGTCACATGACGGCCGTTGCCGAACTCCTCGAAGAGCTCCGTCATGAGCTTCTCGATGGGCTGGAAGACGTCCTCCTGCTCGACGAAGGACATCTCCACGTCGAGCTGGTAGAACTCGCCCGGCGAACGGTCCGCGCGGGCGTCCTCGTCGCGGAAGCAGGGCGCGATCTGGAAGTACCGGTCGAAGCCGGAGATCATCAGCAGCTGCTTGAACTGCTGCGGGGCCTGCGGCAGCGCGTAGAACTTGCCCGGGTTCAGGCGGGACGGCACGACGAAGTCGCGGGCGCCCTCGGGGGAGGTGGCGCTCAGGATCGGGGTCGCCATCTCGTTGAAGCCCAGTGCCGTCATCTTGTGGCGGATCGCCGAGATGACCGCCGTACGCAGCATGATGTTGCGGTGCATACGCTCGCGGCGCAGGTCCAGGAAGCGGTACTCCAGGCGCCGCTCCTCGTTGACCCCGTCCTCGGCGTTGATCGTGAAAGGCAGCGGCTGGGCGGCGCCGAGCAGCTCGACCTCGCCGACCTCGACCTCGACCTCACCGGTGGGCAGCTCGGGGTTGACGTTGTCGCTGCCACGGGAGACGACCTTGCCGTCGACGCGGACGGTCGACTCCTTGGTCACCTTGTCGAGAGCCTCGTACGCGGGCGTGCCGGGGCGGGCGACGAGCTGCGTGATGCCGTAGTGATCGCGCAGATCGATGAAGAGGATGCCACCCAGGTCGCGCCGATTGTGCAGCCAGCCACTCAGCCGGACGTCGGTGCCGACGTCAGAGGCGCGGAGCTCGCCGCAGGTGTGGGACCTGTACCGATGCATCGTCGTTCATCCAGCCTTCGCGGATCGGGGTTGCGTTTCACGTGAAACCTCACCCCAGCCTACCGGCCAGCCCGTGATCACCTCCCCACCATTGGTACGGCAGGTCCGGGGGCGGGCCCGCCGCGAGGGCCCGGACAGAACCTGCGCTACGGCTCCGACGGCCCGGACGGCACCTGCGACGGCCCGGGCGGCCCGGACGGCAGGTGACGGGTGCGCAGTTCGTGCAGGACCCCGAAGACGGCCGCCGTCAGCGGCACCGACAGCAGCATCCCGAGGATCCCGGCCACGGACGCGCCCGCGGTGATCGCCAGCATCACCACGGCCGGATGCATCTGCACGGTCCGGCTCTGGATCGCCGGCTGGAGCACGTGCCCCTCCAGCAACTGCACCCCCACCACCACACCGAGCGCCCACAGCGCGATCACGAATCCGCGTTCGGCGAGCGCGACCAGCACGGCCACCGAGCCGGAGAGGAAGGCCCCGAGGTAGGGGATGTAGGCGGCGACGAAGACGAGCGCCCCGAGCCCGATCGCCCCCGGCACCCGCAGGATCAGCAGACCGACGGTGATGCAGACCGCGTCGATCAGCGCGATGAGCGTCGTCCCCCGCATGAACCCCTCGACGGCCTCGAAGGCGCGCCGCGCCATCACCTCCACGGTGTCGGCGGTGCCCCGCGGGGCGAGCGACCTGAGCGCGGGGGAGACCCGGTGGGCGTCGCGCAGGAAGAAGAAGACGAGCAGCAGGGCCAGAACGGCGACGGCGATGGTCTCGCCGACGACGCTGACCCCGCTGATGACGTTGGAGGCGGCGGTCCCGCCGAACCGGGCGAGCAGCTCCCGGCTGTGGCCGGCGAGGTCGTCCAGCGAGGTGCCGGCGGCGCCGAAGTGGTCGGCGATGCTGCGCGCCGCGGTCCTGAGCGAGGCGACGATCTCGTCCCCGGTGTGGACGAGCGCCGCGACGACGATGTAGACGGCCCCGCCGACCACGGCCACCACGGCGACGCAGGTGACCACGGCCGCCACGGACCGGTTGACCCCGGCCTTCACCAGCCGGCGGTGCAGCGGCCCGAGCAGCGCGGTCCCCAGCAGCGCGAGCAGCACGGGCGTCACGGCCGTACGGAGCTCGGCGCACAGCCGGATCCCGAGATAGCCGACTCCGGCGACCAGCAGGACGACGGCACACCAGGCGGCGAGCCGACGGGCGGGATCGGGAAGCAGGTGCACACCTCCACCCGATCACGCGGCGGGCGGGCCGTCCCGTCGGGACGGCCCGCCCGGGTGACGGAGCGTCAGGCCTGCGGTCCGCCCTCGGTCATCCCGTGCACCGCCGGGACGGTCCCCAGGCGGCCCTTCTGGAAGTCCTCGAACGCCTGCTGGAGCTCCCTCTGGTTGTTCATCACGAACGGGCCGTAGTGGGCCATGGGCTCACGGATGGGCTGTCCGCCCAGGAGCACGACCTCCAGGTCCGGGGTGTGGGAGTCCTGCCGCTCGTCCGCGCGGACGGTCAGCGAGGAGCCCGTGCCGAAGACGGCCGTCTGGCCCAGCTGGATCGGCCGGCGCTCGGCGCCCACCGAACCCCGCCCGGCCAGCACGTAGGCGAGGCCGTTGAAGTCCTCGCGCCACGGCAGGGTGAGCTCGGCACCCGCGGCCAGCGTCGCGTGGATCATCGTGATCGGGGTGTGGGTGATGCCGGGGCCCTGGTGGCCGTCCAGCTCACCGGCGATGACCCGCAGCAGCGCGCCGCCGTCGGGGGTGGACAGCAGCTGGACGTTGCCGCCGCGGATGTCCTGGTAGCGCGGGGCCATCATCTTGTCCTTGGCCGGGAGGTTCACCCACAGCTGGAGGCCGTGGAAGAGGCCGCCCGACATGACCAGGGACTCCGGCGGCGCCTCGATGTGCAGCAGGCCCGAGCCCGCCGTCATCCACTGGGTGTCGCCGTTGGTGATGGTGCCGCCACCGCCGTTGGAGTCCTGGTGGTCGAAGACGCCGTCGATGATGTAGGTCACGGTCTCGAAGCCGCGGTGCGGGTGCCAGGGGGTGCCCTTGGGCTCGCCCGGCGCGTACTCCACCTCGCCCATCTGGTCCATCATGATGAACGGGTCCAGGTGGCGGTAGTTGATCCCGGCGAACGCGCGGCGCACCGGGAAGCCCTCGCCCTCGAAGCCGCTGGGCGCGGTCGTCACGGTGAGCACGGGGCGGGCCACCGCGTCGGCGGGAGCGGCCACACGGGGCAGCGTCAACGGGTTCTCGACGGTTACTGCGGGCATGTCGGTACCTCCTTGTGCAACCAGATTAGTTGAGCATTGAACTTTCTGCCACCCTCAACGGGGAGAGCCCGGAGGGAATTCCCTCCGGGCTCGGGTCGTGTCATCGGGGTCGGCCGGGGCGGCAGGATCGGACGGCCGGGGCAGCCGGTCAGCCGTACATGCGACGCATCGCGAATTCGACCATCTGTTCTACGGCTTTGGCGTCGAAGACCATCCGGTACTCGCCCTCCATGTCGAGGACGAACCCGTACCCGGTCGGCAGCAGGTCGATCACCTCGGCGCCGGTGATCACGAAGTACTTGGACTCCTTGCCCGCGTACCGGCGCAGCTCCTTGAGGGAGGAGAACATCGGGATCACCGGCTGCTGGGTGTTGTGCAGCGCGAGGAAGCCCGGGTTGTCGCCACGCGGGCAGTACACCTTCGAGGTCGCGAACACCTGCTGGAAGTCCTCGGCGGCCACCTGGCCCGTGGTGAAGGCGCGGACCGCGTCCACCAGGGAGGGGGGCGACGGTTCCGGGTAGAGCGGCGGCTGCTGGCCGTAACCGCCGACACCGCCGGGCATCTGCTGCTGCGGCGGGGCGTACCCCTGCTGGGCACCCGCGCTCTGGTCGTAGCCGTACATGCCCCAAAGAGTAACGAGTCACAGATGACCCGATCGGGGTTGCATCTTATTACTGGCGGGTAGCATCATCTAGCTACTTGTTGGTAAGTGAAACAGTCGCGAGGATTCAGCGCCTCGCCGATCCCGCTACGGAGCCGTCGCCATGGGGCACTACAAGTCGAATCTCCGCGACATCGAGTTCAACCTCTTCGAGGTGCTCGGTCGCGACAAGCTGTACGGCAGCGGCCCGTTCGAGGAGATGGACACCGAGACCGCCAAGAGCGTCCTCGCCGAGCTGACCCGCCTGGCGGAGAACGAGCTGGCCGAGTCCTTCACCGACGCCGACCGCAACCCGCCGGTCTTCGACCCGGAGACGAACACCGCCCCGGTGCCGGCCTCCTTCAAGAAGTCGTACAAGGCGTTCATGGACTCCGAGTACTGGCGCCTCGGCGTGCCCGAGGAGATCGGCGGCTCCACCTCGCCCCGCTCCCTGATATGGGCGTACGCGGAGCTGATCCTCGGCGCGAACCCGGCGGTCTGGATGTACTCCTCCGGCCCCGCGTTCGCGGGCATCCTCTTCGAGGAGGGCAACGACGTCCAGAAGCACATCGCCGCGATGGCCGTCGAGAAGCGCTGGGGCTCCACGATGGTCCTCACCGAGCCCGACGCCGGCTCGGACGTGGGCGCCGGCCGCACCAAGGCGATCCAGCAGGAGGACGGCTCCTGGCACATCGAGGGCGTGAAGCGCTTCATCACCTCCGGTGAGCACGACATGGAGGAGAACATCCTCCACTACGTCCTCGCCCGCCCCGAGGGCCACGGCCCCGGCACCAAGGGCCTGTCCCTCTTCCTCGTCCCGAAGTACGAGTTCGACTTCGAGACCGGCGAGCTGGGCGAGCGCAACGGCGTCTACGCGACGAACGTCGAGCACAAGATGGGCCTCAAGGCCTCCAACACCTGCGAGATGACCTTCGGCGACCGCCACCCCGCCAAGGGCTGGCTGATCGGCGACAAGCACGACGGCATCCGCCAGATGTTCCGCATCATCGAGTTCGCCCGCATGATGGTCGGCACGAAGGCAATCTCCACCCTGTCGACGGGCTACCTGAACGCGCTGGAGTACGCCAAGGAGCGCGTCCAGGGCACCGACCTCGCGAACTTCATGGACAAGACCGCGCCCAAGGTCACCATCACGCACCACCCCGACGTGCGCCGCTCGCTCATGACGCAGAAGGCGTACGCCGAGGGCATGCGCGCCCTGGTCCTGTACACGGCCGCGGTCCAGGACGAGATCCAGATCAAGGAGGCCGCCGGCGAGGACACCTCCGCCGCCGAGGCCCTGAACGACCTCCTCCTGCCGATCGTCAAGGGCTACGGCTCCGAGAAGGGCTACGAGCAGCTCGCCCAGTCGCTCCAGACCTTCGGCGGCTCCGGCTTCCTCCAGGAATACCCGATCGAGCAGTACATCCGCGACGCCAAGATCGACACCCTGTACGAGGGCACCACGGCGATCCAGGGCCAGGACTTCTTCTTCCGGAAGATCGTCCGCAACCAGGGCGCCGCGCTGAACTCCCTGGCCGAGGACATCAAGAAGTTCCTCGCCATCGGCACGGGCGGCGAGGAGCTGTCCGCCGCCCGCGACCACCTGGCCAAGGCGGCCGTCGAGCTGGAGGCCATCGTCGGCCTGATGCTGACCGACCTCGCCTCGACCGAGCAGGACGTCAAGAACATCTACAAGGTGGGCCTGAACACCACCCGTCTGCTGATGGCCTCCGGCGACGTGGTCGTCGGCTACCTGCTGCTCAAGGGCGCCGCGGTCGCCGCGGAGAAGCTGGAGACGGCCTCCGCCAAGGACCGGGCCTTCTACACCGGCAAGATCGCGGCGGCGAAGTTCTTCGCGGCCAACGTCCTGCCCGGCGTCACCCTGGCCCGCAAGGTCGCCACGGACGTCGACCTGGAGCTGATGGAGCTGGACGAGGCCGCCTTCTAGTCCGCACGGAAGCAGCTCCACCAAGCCCTCACGAGGGCCCGTTCCCAGTGATGGGGAGCGGGCCCTCGTCCGTCGTTAAGGTGAACCCATGAGCGAACCCTCCCGCTTCGACCGCGGCCACACCGACGACCTCATGACCTTCCTGAGCGCCAGCCCGTCGCCGTACCACGCGGTGGCGAACGCCGCCGAACGGCTGGAGAAGGCCGGCTTCCGGCAGGTCTCGGAGACGGACGCCTGGGACGGGACGAGCGGCGGCAAGTACGTGCTGCGCGGCGGCGCCATCGTGGCCTGGTACGTCCCCGCGGGCGCCGCGCCGCACACCCCCTTCCGGATCGTCGGGGCGCACACCGACTCGCCCAACCTGCGGGTCAAGCCGCTGCCCGACACCGGCGCGCACGGCTGGCGGCAGGTGGCCGTGGAGATCTACGGCGGTCCGCTGCTCAACTCCTGGCTCGACCGCGACCTGGGCCTGGCGGGACGGCTGACGCTGCGGGACGGTTCGACGCGTCTGGTCGACGTCGACCGGCCGCTGCTGCGCGTGCCGCAGCTCGCCATCCACCTCGACCGCGCGGTCAACTCCGACGGTCTCAAGCTCGACAAGCAGCGCCACCTCCAGCCCGTCTGGGGCCTCGGCGACCGGGTGCGCGACGGCGACCTGATCGCCTTCGTGGAGGAGGAGGCGGGCCTCGCCGCGGGCGAGGTGACCGGCTGGGACCTGATGACGCACTCCGTGGAGGCGCCCGCCTACCTGGGCCGCGACAAGGACCTCGTGGCCGGTCCGCGGATGGACAACCTGCTGTCGGTGCACTCCGGCACCGCGGCGCTGGCGGCGGTGGCGGCCCTGGACGACCTGCCGTACATCCCCGTCCTCGCCGCCTTCGACCACGAGGAGAACGGCTCGCAGTCCGACACCGGCGCGGACGGCCCGCTGCTGGGCAGCGTGCTGGAGCGTTCGGTGTTCGCCCGCGGAGGGTCGTACGAGGACCGGGCCCGTGCCTTCGCCGGCACCGTCTGCCTGTCCTCCGACACCGGCCACGCGGTCCACCCCAACTACGCCGAGCGGCACGACCCGACGCACCACCCGCGCGTCAACGGCGGCCCCATCCTCAAGGTGAACGTCAACAACCGCTACGCCACCGACGGTACGGGCCGCGCGGTGTTCGCCGCCGCCTGCGAGAAGGCGGACGTCCCGTTCCAGTTCTTCGTCTCCAACAACTCCATGCCCTGCGGCACGACCATCGGCCCGATCACCGCGGCCCGCCACGGCATCCGGACCGTCGACATCGGCGTGGCCATCCTGTCGATGCACAGCGCACGGGAGTTGTGCGGCGCGGACGACCCGCACCTGCTGGCGAACGCGCTGACGGCCTTCCTGGCGGGTTAGCAACATCCCGCCGCGGCATGGGTGTTGCCCGCCGGGGTACCCGCAGTCCAGGACCGGAACGACCGGTCAGGACAGGGAGGCGAGCCTGATGGGTCTCGGCGGATGCATCATCCTCATCGGAGTGGGAGCCATACTCACGTTCGCGACCGACTGGCACATGCAGGGAGTCGACCTCGACATGGTCGGCATCATCCTGATGCTGGTCGGACTGATCGGTGTGGCGACGTTCAGCGGACTCGCGCGGCGCCGGCGGGTGGTCGTACCGCCCGCGGCCACCGTCGTCGAGGAGGAGCGGCACCACCACCGCGACGGCTACTCCGACGGGTACGGCGTGTGATCCCGGCACGACGCCGCAGTCCCCGGCCGCGCGGGCGGACCGCTCACTCGATGTGAGTCACGGAGCGTGAAGCGTTGACCCCGCATTGTCAAATAATGTGGCTATCGTGAAGACTCTGTCGCGCAGAGGCCATGGAGTCTTGCAATTCCACGACGGGGGAGCTCTGCCGTGCACGACCCGGCGGTACTCGGCGACCCCGCCGCAAGGGGCAATGCGACCAGTTCGGCCAATTCACCCTCCGGGCGTCACGGCGCCCGCCGCGCGCACGCCGCGCACGAGGAACCGGTGGACAACCCCCGGCTCGCGGTACTGATCCCGGCGCACAACGAGCAGGACCGCATCGCCGACGCCATCGACGGCCTGTGGCGGCAGAACCGGCGCCCCGACCTGATCGTGGTGGTCGCCGACAACTGCACCGACGACACCGCCGCCGTGGCCACCGCCCACGGCGCCCAGGTCTTCCACACCCAGGGCAACACCCACAAGAAGGCCGGCGCCCTCAACCAGGCCATCGCCTGGATGCTGCCCCACCTCGACGACCGCGACCTGCTGCTGGTGCAGGACGCGGACACCGTGCTGAACCCCTGGTTCACCGAGACCGCCATCGCCACCTTCAACCGCAAGGTCGGCGCCGTCGGCGGTGTCTTCTACGGCGAGGAGGGCGGCGGACTCCTCGGCCTGCTCCAGCGCATGGAGTTCCACCGCTACGCCTGGGAGCTGGACCGCACCGGCGGCAGGGCCCAGGTGCTGACCGGCACCGGAACCATGTTCCGGGCCCGGGTGCTGCGCGAGGTGCGCGCCGCCCGCCGCGCCGGCACGATCGGCGGCGGCAACAGCTACTACAGCCTCGCCTCGCTCACCGAGGACGACGAGATGACCAAGGCGGTCAAGACCCTCGGCTACCGGGCCATGTCCCCGGCCGGCTGCGCGGTCGTCACCGAGGTCATGCCCACCCTGCCCAAGCTGTGGCACCAGCGGCTGCGCTGGCAGCGCGGAGCGCTGGAGAACCTCCGCGACTACGGCTGGACCCGGGTCACCGCCCGCTACTTCGTCCAGCAGTTCCTGATGGGCTTCGGCGCGCTGTCCTTCCTCGTCTACCTGACCTTCATGGCCATGTCCACGGCGATCTACGGCCTGCCCGGCCTGTCCCCGTTCTGGACCTCGATCGGCCTGATCTTCGTGGTCGAGAAGACCGTCTCCGTGCGTCGCGCCGGCCCCAGGGCACTCCTGGTGGCCCTGCTGATGGTCCCGGAGATGCTCTACGACCTGTTCCAGCACGCCGTCTACTTCTCCTCGCTGTGGGGCCTGTTCCGCCGCAGCGAGGAGAAGTGGGTGGCCACCTGAGCCCCCACACCCTCCGCCGACACCTGAGCACCGAGGAGAAACGACCGTGTACGGACGAGTGATAGGCGTCGGCACCACCGGCGCCGGAGGGGCCACGCTGGCCGCCACCGGGATGTGGATGAACAGCATGGCCCTGATGGTGGCCGCCACCACGCTGGTGGCGGCCGGAGTGGCCCTGTTCAAGCTGGCGCCGCGCCCGCGCCGCCGCTGAACCGCCGGACGCCCTGGGACGTCAGGCGTCCCGCGCCGTCTCCTGGCCGTCCATGCCGGCCAGGACCAACGGCAGCCGGTCCGCCCCGCCTTCGGTGAGGCGGACCGGAACACCCCAGTCCTGCTGGTGCACATGGCAGGCCGGATATTCGTTGGCCGGATCGTCGTCGCACGAAGCGGCCATCGCCGAGACGTGCAGCACGCCCTCGGTGACCGCCGGGTCCAGCTCCAGCGTGCGCGAGAGGTCCGTGTCCGCGCCCTCCCCCGCCAGCAGCAGTCCGGGCGGGGTCGAGGAGACCAGCAACCGGGTCGAGGGACCGTAGCGGGTGTCCAGCTTCTGGCCCGCCGGAGCCTGGAAGATCACATCCAGCCGCAGCCTGCCGGGCCGCACCTCGGTGGCCGCACGCTGCGTGCGGTGGGCGACCGACTCCACCCGCACCGCCTCCTCCGGCAGCCGCAGCCGGGTCAGCCGGTGCCGGGCCGACTCCACGACCACGATGTCCTCGCCGACGAGCACGGCGTCGCTCGGTTCCCGCAGATCCGTGGCCAGCGTGCTCACCTCGCCGGTCACGGGGTCGTAGCGGCGCAGCGCGTGGTTGTAGGTGTCGGCGACGGCGACCGAACCGTCGGGCAGCGCGGTCACCCCCAGCGGGTGCTGGAGCAGCGCCTGCCCGGCGGCACCGTCCCGGTGCCCGAAGTCGAACAGGCCGGTGCCCACCGCCGTGTGGACGACGCCGTCGAGATCCACCCAGCGCAGCGCGGACGTCTCGGAGTCGGCGAGCCACAGCCGGTCGGCGGTGGCCGCGAGCCCCGAGGGCTGGGCGAACCAGGCCTCGGCCCCCGGCCCGTCGACGAGCCCCTCGTTGGTCGTCCCCGCCGCGACCGCGACGGTCCCGGCGGCGGGGTCGTACGCCCACAGCTGGTGGACGCCCGCCATCGCGATCCACACCCGGCCGCCGAAGACGGCCACGTCCCACGGCGAGGACAGGTCGACCTCCCGGGCCGGTCCGGACGACGGCGAGCCCTGCCACCACTGGCGGCCGGTGCCCGCGAGGGTCGTCACCTCGCCGGTCGACAGCTCCAGGCGCCGCAGGGCGTGGTTGACCGTGTCGGCGACCACCACGTCCCCGTCCAGCAGCGTCAGCCCCTGCGGCTCGTTGAAGGTCGCCGTGTCCGCCGTACCGTCCGCGAACCCGCGCGCGCCCGATCCGATCCGCCGCACGACCGTCTCGCCGTCCTCGGCGAACTCCACCAGCTGATGCCGGGTCGTGTCGCTGACCAGGAAGGTCCCGGAGGGCAGCAGCAGCGCCTTGCCGGGGAAGCGCAGCACCGTCGGCTCGGGCTCCGGCGCCACGTACGGCCCGTCGCCGCGGCGCAGCGTGCCCTTCGCCTCGTGCTCGGCCTCCAGTTCCTCGACGAGCCGCGCGATCGCGTGCGCGTGTCCCTCACCGGCGTGCTGCGCGACGACGTACCCCTCGGGGTCGATCACGACCAGCGTCGGCCAGGCCCGCACCGCGTACTGCTTCCAGGTGGCGAGCTCCGGGTCGTCGAGCACGGGGTGCTCCACCCCGTAGCGCTCGACCGCGTCCACGACCGCCTGGTGCTCGGCCTCGTGCACGAACTTCGGCGAGTGGACCCCGACGATCACGACGGTGTCCCGGTGCTTCTCCTCCAGCTCCCGCAGCTCGTCGAGGACGTGCAGGCAGTTGATGCAGCAGAAGGTCCAAAAATCCAAGATCAATATGCGGCCTCGGAAGTCGGCGAGCTTCAGGTCCTTCCCGCCCGTGTTGATCCAGCCGCCCTTGCCGATCAGCTCGGGGGCACGGACACGGGCACGGCGGGGAGAGGAGTCGCTCATGACCCCAGAGTGCCATCACCGCTGCTGGGGCGTGGTCCCGCCCTGGTGGATCACATCCGTGCCGGGGAACGGGACCCCGGACACAGAGGGTGATCGCTCCGTGACGACCGGACCGCTTCGGGGAAGTCATGCGGGCATGAGATTCCTGGTACGCGACCGGCTGCTCGGCTTCGGCGACGACTACTGGATCGAGGACGAGCACGGCGAGAAGGTCTTCCTCGTCGACGGCAAGGCGATGCGGCTGCGCGACACCTTCGAGCTGAAGGACGCCCGCGGCCGCGTCCTGATCGACTTCCACCGCAGGATGCTGACGCTGCGGGACACGATGGCGATCGAGCGGGACGGCGAGCCGCTCGCGACGATCCGCCGCAAACGGCTCTCCCTGCTGCGCAACCACTACCGGGTGTCCCTCGTGGACGGCACCGAGCTGGACGTCGGCGGCAGGGTCCTCGACCGCGAGTTCGCCGTCGAGTACGACGGCGAACTGCTCGCCGTCGTCTCCCGGCGGTGGCTGCACGTACGGGAGACGTACGGCGTCGACGTCGTACGGGAGGACGCCGATCCGGCGCTGCTGATCGCGGTGGCGGTGTGCGTCATCCACCTGGCGGAGCAGGAGCGGGAGGGGGAACGGGTGCGGGACTGATCCCGGCTCCTCAGCGAAGGGGGGCGGCCAGTCCCAGGACGCGGTCCTTCAGGGCGGGGAACTGCTCCCGGACCGTGGCGACCTTCGCCGGGTCGAACTCCACGGTGAGGACCTCCTCCTCGGGACCCGCCTGCGCGAGGACCTCGCCCCAGGGATCGACCACGATCGAGTGACCCGCCTGGGGAACTCCCGCATGGGTCCCGGCCGTTCCGCACGCGAGCACGAACGCCTGGTTCTCCACCGCCCGCGCCTGGGCCAGCAGCGTCCAGTGCGCGCGCCGGCGCTCCGGCCAGCCGGCCGGGAGCAGCAGGACCTCGGCGCCGGCGTCGACGAGCCCGCGGAAGAGTTCGGGGAAACGGAGGTCGTAGCAGGTGGCCAGACCGACCGTCGTGCCGGCCAGGCGCGCGGTGCGCAGTTCCGTGCCCGCGCCCATGAGCACGGCCTCGCCCTTGTCGAACCCGAAGCGGTGGATCTTGCGGTAGGCGGCGGCGAGCTCTCCGGAGGGGGAGAAGAGGAGCGAGGTGTTGTAGAGGGAGCCTTCCGGGTCCCGCTCCGGGATCGAGCCCGCGTGCAGCCACACGCCCGCCTCGCTCGCGGCCTTCGCCATCGCCTCGTGGGTCGGCCCGTCGAGCGGCTCCGCCTCGTCGGCGAACCGCTCGTAGGCGAAGGCGCCCGTGGTCCACAGCTCGGGCAGCATCACCAGGTCGGCGGCGCCGGCCCGATCGCGTACCAGAGAAGCCACCCGCGCCCGGCGTGACGCGGTCGATTCGCCTTCGTCCACGGCGACTTGGATCAAAGAGGCGCGCACACTACCACCGTCCTGGCATTCGAGCCGTCCACACGGGCCTACGATCGTCACACGAAAGCACTGCCGGGGTGCCTCGCAGCAGCGTAACTTGGGGGTCCCCCCGATTCGAGCGGAGCCGAGAATAGGGGGAGCCAAGGCACCCACCGATTGTCACCTCCCGCTGGCAACGCCGCCGTAAACCAACCGTGTACCGACCGCCGAGGGGTCCCGTTCCGTGAGTCTGCATCCCACCCTCCAGCCCTACGCCGACGCCTGGACCCACTCCATCGACGCGATATCCGAACTGGTCCAGCCGCTCGTGGAGGGCGAGTGGAACCGGCGGACCCCGTGCCCGGGATGGTCGGTCCGGGACGTCGTCTCGCATGTGATCGGCCTGGACTGCGAGATGCTGGGCGACCCGCGCCCCATCCACACCCTGCCGCGGGACCTGTTCCACGTCACCAACGAGCACCAGCGCTACATGGAGATGCAGGTCGACGTCCGCCGCCACCACACGGCGCCGGAGATGACGTCGGAGCTGGAGTACACGGTCATCCGCCGCAACCGTCAGCTGCGCAACGAGTCCCGCGATCCCGGCACGAAGGTGCGCGGCCACCTCAGCACCGAGGTCACCCTCGAGGAGTCCATGCGCACCCACGCGTTCAACGTCTGGGCGCACGAGCAGGACCTCCGGGCCGCGCTCGGCCGTCCGGGCAACCTCGACTCCCCCGGCGCGCACATCGCCCGCGACGTGCTGCTCGCCGGACTGCCCCAGGTCGTGGCCGACAAGGCGCAGGCTCCGCGCAGTTCGGCGGTCGTCCTCGACGTGCACGGACCCGTCGAGTTCCTGCGCACGATCCGCGTCGACATCCAGGGCCGCGGCACCCTGGAGACGGCCCCCGCCCTCGGCCCCGCCGCCACCCTCACCCTCGACTGGGAGACCTTCGTGCGTCTGGCCTGCGGCCGGGTGTCCGCGGACGCGGTGGCGGACCGGATCAAGGCGGAGGGCGACCCGGAGCTCGCCGAGGCGATCCTGCGGAACTTCGCGGTGACCCGGTAGTCCGGTGGTGCGGGTGACCCCGTGACGCGGTGATGCCGTGACGCGGTGATGCGGAGGCGTGCCGGCCCGGTGGGGCCGGCCACGGGCGGGGGACACCCGCCCGACCGCTCACCCTCACACCGGTACGTGCACCGTCTCCACCCGGGACGCCACCAGCCGCTCCCGCTCCCGCCGGGCCGCCCGACCGCGCAGGCGCAGGATCTGGGTGACGCCGAGCGCCTGGAGGACGAACACCGCGCAGAAGGCGACGGTGAAGTCGTCGCCGGTGGCGTCCAGCAGCACGCCCACCGCGAACAGCGTCGTCATCGAGGCGACGAACCCGCCCATGTTCGTGATGCCGGACGCGGTTCCCTGCCGCTCCGGCGGATTCGCCGGCCGCGCGAAGTCGAAGCCGAGCATCGACGCCGGTCCGCACGCCCCGAGCACCGCGCACAGCACGATCAGCAGCCACATCGGCGCGTGCGCGCCGGGCCAGGCCAGCGTCACCGCCCAGACCACGGCCGTGGCCCCCACCGTCCCCAGCGCCAACGGCAGCCGGGCCTCGTGGTGCCGGGCCACGACCTGGCCGTACACCAGGCCGACCAGCATGTTGGAGAGCACGACCAGCGTGAGGAGTTCACCGGCGGTGGCCCGGCTGAGCCCCTGCGCCTCGACCAGGAACGGCATCCCCCACAGCAGCAGGAACACCATCGCGGGGAACTGGGTGGTGAAGTGCACCCACAGCCCCAGCCGCGTACCCGGCTCCCGCCAGGACGCGGCGATCTGACGGCGGACGTAGGCGGCGCCCCGGTGCGGGAACGGCTCCGGCTCGCACCCCTCGGGGTGGTCCTCCAGGAACAGCAGCAGCAGGACGAGCACCACGACACCGGCGAGCGCGCTGCCCGCGAACGCCGCCGTCCAGCCGACGCCGTGCAGCAGCCGGGCCAGCACCAGCGTCGAGACCAGGTTGCCTGCCATGCCGGCCAGACCCGCGAGCTGCGCGACCAGCGGTCCGCGGCGCGCCGGGAACCAGCGCGAGCCGAGCCGCAGCACGCTGATGAACGTCATCGCGTCACCGCAGCCGAGCAGCGCCCGCGACGCGAGCGCCGTGCCGTACGTCGGCGAGAACGCGAAGCCCAGCTGCCCGGCCGTGAACAGCACGGCGCCGATGGCCAGCACCTTCCTGGTGCCGAGCCGGTCCACCAGGAGCCCCACGGGTATCTGCATGCCCGCGTACACCAGCAGTTGGAGGATGGAGAAGGTGGACAGCGCGGAGGCGCCCACGTGGAAGCGGTCGGCGGCGTCGAGTCCGGCCACGCCCAGGGACGTACGGAAGATGACGGCGACGAAGTAGACGGCGACGCCGATGGACCAGACGGCCACGGCACGACGGCCGCCCGGCGGGTCCGAGGGGAGCACGGTCGCGGGCCTGGCACCGCCGCTCATCGGACCTCGCCCCGGGCCAGATGGGAGAACCAGCCGATGTGCCGATGGACCAGGGAGACGGCCGCCTCCGCGTCCCCCGCGCGCAGCGCGCCGAGGATCTCCTCGTGCTCGGCGAGGGTCTTGGCGATCCGGTCGGGGTGGGAGTGCATCACCGCCACGCCCATCCGCAGCTGGCGGTCGCGGAGCTGGTCGTAGAGGCGGGAGAGGATCTCGTTGCCCCCGCTGCGGACGATCTCCGCGTGGAAGCAGCGGTCGGTGACGGCGGCGCCCGCCAGGTCCCCGGCGGCGGCCTGGGCCTTCTGCCGGGCCAGCAGCCCCTCCAGCCGTTCGACGAGACCGGCGGGGGCGGGTACGGCCTTGCGCGCCGCGTGCTCCTCCACCAGCAGCCGGGTCTCCACGACGTCGGCGATCTCCTGCGCGGAGACCGGCAGGACCAGGGCACCCTTCTTCGGGTAGAGCTTGATCAGCCCCTCGGCCTCCAGCCGCAGCAGTGCCTCGCGCACGGGGGTGCGCGAGACCCCGACGGCCTCGGCGAGCTCGCCCTCGGTGAGCAGGGTGCCGCCCTCGTAACGACGCTCCAGGACGGCTTGCTTGACGTGGCTGTAGACGCGGTCGGCGGCGGGTGCTTGTTTGACGGCCAGGCTCATGCCCACAGGATAGATACATCACGTACGCATGGTGGCGCCCGTTCCAGCATCCGGACCCCGGAGCGGGCGAGCCCCTCGCCCTTCACCCGTTCGGGGAATTCCGACCCAGCAACCGCACAACCTTCTGTGCTACTTACGTGTCACACACTTGCGGCCCTCTCGCTGTAGCCCGCCAACTCGGCCGCACAACAGGGGCATTCAACTTATTCGGGGTAACTCACTTGATAAAGGGCATTAAGGGCATCCGTCGCCGCCGTGTCGCCGCCGTAGCCGTCACCGCGGGCGCCGTGCTGGCCACCGGAGCCTTCGCCGCCGCACCCGCGCAGGCCGTCACCACGCCGTCGATCCTGGGCAAGACCGGCTATGTGATGAACAACGCGAACGGTGCGACGCTCTACAACAAGGGCATGGACACCAAGCTGTCCACCGGTTCCACCACGAAGATCATGACCGCCAAGGTCGTGCTCTCGCAGTCCAACCTCAACCTGGACGCCAAGGTCACCATCCAGAAGGCGTACAGCGACTACATCGTCGCCAAGGGCGCGTCGTCCGCCCACCTGATCGTCGGTGACAAGGTCACCGTCCGCCAGCTGCTCTACGGTCTGATGCTGCCCTCCGGCTGCGACGCCGCGTACGCGCTGGCCGACAAGTACGGCACCGGTTCGACCAGGGCCCTGCGGGTGAAGTCGTTCCTCGCCAAGATGAACGCCACCGCCAAGAGCCTCGGCATGACGAACAGCCACTTCGACTCGTTCGACGGCATCGGCAACGGTGGCAACTACTCGACGGCGAAGGACCTGACGAAGCTCGCCAGCAACGCGATGAAGAGCGCGAACTTCCGCGCGATCGTCAAGACCAAGTCGTACACGGCGAAGACGATCACCAAGACCGGCAGCACCCGCACCATGGCCGCGTGGACGAACACGAACACGCTGCTCAGCAGCTACAGCGGTGCCATCGGTGTGAAGACCGGCTCGGGCGCCGAGGCGAAGTACTGCCTCGTCTTCGCCGCGACCCGGGGCGGCAAGACCGTCATCGGCACGATCCTCGCCGACACCAACGCGACGCAGCGCGCCACGGACGCCACGAAGCTCCTCAACTACGGCTTCGCGCGACTGGCCTGACGCATCTGATCGAGGGGGTCCTTCCGCGGCGGCGGAAGGACCCCCTCGGTGTTTCCCGCCCGATTTCACCCGCAACGGTGAACATCATTGAGCTGGCTGGCATATTCGATTTGCTCCGCTCTACGTTCCGCAGCGGAGGTGGTTCACATGAATGAACCCAGCAAGCGGCCCGACGCGGGCAAGCAGCACGACGCGATCGACGTCGGCGACTTCGTCTACGCGGCCACGGGCGCCCGGGTCCGAAGGCTGACCCTGCCCGGCGGGGCGCACTGGTTCCCGGCGGTGGACGTGTGCAAGGAGTTGGGTTACAGCAACTCCCGGAAGGCGCTCTCCGACCACGTGCCCGAAGACCATCGAGACATGCTCGAGACCGTCACTGGAAGTTACGGTGTCAGCATTCCCGCAGGCAGGGGGTGGCGCCGAGACTTGCAGATGATCGACCTCCAGGGTCTGATCCTCCTCGTCAACGGTTGCACCAAGGCCGCCTGCGCACCCTTCAAGCAGTGGTGCGCCGAGGTGATCGAGACCGTCCAGCGCGATGGTTCCTACACGCTGGAGGAGGCCGAGGTGCAGCCCGCCGCACCCGGCGGCCCCATCGCGTACGCCATGCCGCAGCAGGTCGCCGACGCCATCGTCCGACTGGAGGAGCGCAACATCCAGGCGGACGAGCAACTCGCCGTCACCCGGCAGGAGTCGCTCGCCCTGCAACGCACCACGGTGGACCTCCAGACGAACATGACGGAGATGCAGCGCACCCTGGTGGAGATGCAGCGCGAGGCACTCGCGGCGCAGCAGGCCGTGGCGCTGGCCCTGGAGCGCATCGCGAACCGGCTCGACGCCCTGGCCCTCGACCGCCCGGCGCCCGCCGCGGCCTTCCCGGTGAACCCGACCACCGAGTCCGTGCTGGCCGACTGGCGGCAGCGGCTGTCCGTGACGTCGGACGTGTGGGCGGTGGCGGTGGCGATCGTCCCGGTCCTGGTCGAGACGGGTGAACTGCGTCAGCCGCTGGAGTCCATCGCGGCCCGTACGGGGCTCTCGGTGCACCGGGTGAACGACAGCCTGCGCATGCTGCGCAAGCACGCCTGCATCCACTCCCGGGGCGCCGGTGAGGACGGGGCGCCGGTCTACGTGCTCAACCGGCCCTGATGCGGAACACCTGACCCGGAACAGCAGAGAGGGGACGGTCGCAAACCGAAGTTGCGGCCGGCCCCTCTCTGCGTCGAGCCTATCCGGTCGAGGCGACCGTCATGCCCAGGTGATCAGTTTTTTCGGCTCCCCCAGGATCGCCGCGACATCCGCGAGCACCTTCGAGCCCAGTTCGCCGTCGACCAGACGGTGGTCGAAGCTCAGGGCCAGCGTGGTGACCTGACGGGGCTTCACCTTGCCCTTGTGGACCCACGGCTGGAGCTTGATCGCACCGACCGCGAGGATCGCGGACTCACCCGGATTGAGGATCGGCGTACCGGTGTCGACGCCGAAGACGCCGACGTTGGTGATCGTCACCGTCCCGCCCTGCATCGCCGTCGGCGAGGTCTTGCCCTCGCGCGCCGTGGACACCAGTTCGCCCAGTGCCTCGGCCAGCTGCGGCAGGGTCTTCGCCTGCGCGTCCTTGATGTTCGGCACGATCAGACCGCGCGGGGTGGCCGCCGCGATGCCCAGGTTGACGTAGTGCTTGAGCACGATCTCCTGGTTGGCCTCGTCCCAGGACGCGTTGACGTCCGGGTTGCGCTTGATGGCGACCAGCAGGGCCTTGGCGATCAGCAGCAGCGGGTTCACCCGCAGCCCCTGCATGTCCTTGTCCTGCTTCAGCTCCTCGACGAGCTTCAGCGTGCGGGTCACGTCGACCGTCACGAACTCCGTGACGTGCGGCGCGGTGAACGCCGAACCGACCATGGCCTGCGCGATCGCCTTGCGGACCCCCTTGACCGGGATCCGGGTCTCGCGGGCGGCGTCGTACGCCGCGACCGGAGCCGGAGCCTGCACCGGAGCCGGGGTGACGGCCGGGACGGGCGCCGCCTCGGTCACCGGAGCCGCTGCGGCCGGAGCCTGCGCGGCGGCCGCCGCCGCGTGCACGTCCTCACGCGTGACGATGCCGTCCGGACCGGACGGAACCACCTGCGCCAGGTCCACGCCCAGGTCCTTGGCCAGTTTGCGCACCGGGGGCTTCGCCAGCGGACGCTGCCCGGCGGTGGCGGTCGCGCCCGCGCCGTTCAGCTCGCCCTGGATCGCCGCCGCGGCCTGGTTCTCCTGGCCCGGGGCCGGCGTTCCCTTGCGGGGGCGCCGCCGGGTGGAGGAGGTGGCCACGCCGTAGCCGACGAGGACCGGCGTGCGGGCCGGCGCCGCCGGCTCCTTCTGCGCCGGGGGCTCCTCCTGCTGCGCCGCGGCGGGCGCCGGGGCCTCGACGGGGGCGGCCCCGCCCGCCACGTCCACCGCGATGATCGCCGTGCCCACGTCCACCGTGGTTCCTTCGGGGAACCGCAGTTCGCGGACCACTCCGTCATAGGGGATGGGGAGTTCGACGGCCGCCTTGGCGGTCTCGACCTCGCACACCACCTGGCCGTCCGTCACCGTGTCGCCGGGCTGGACGTACCACTTGAGGATCTCGGCCTCGGTGAGTCCCTCGCCCACGTCGGGCATCTTGAACTCGCGTACGGACCCTTCGGTCATCGTCGTCACGACCCTCTCCTCAGTACGCCAGGGCACGGTCGACGGCGTCGAGCACCCGGTCCAGGCCCGGCAGGTACTCCTCCTCCAGGCGGGCGGGCGGGTACGGGGCGTGGTAGCCGCCGACCCTGAGCACCGGAGCCTCCAGGTGGTAGAAGCAGCGCTCCGTGATCCGGGCGGCGATCTCCGCGCCGGAGCCGAAGAACACGGGCGCCTCGTGGACCACGACCAGGCGTCGGGTCTTCTCGACCGAGGCCTGGATGGTGTCGAAGTCCAGCGGGCTGACCGAGCGCAGGTCCACGACCTCCAGGGACTTGCCCTCCTCGGCGGCCGCGGCGGCGACCTCCAGGCACGTCTTGACCATCGGGCCGTACGCGACGAGCGTCAGGTCCGTGCCCTCGCGGGCGACGCGGGCCTTGTGCAGCTCGCCCGGGATGGCGTCGGTGTCGACCTCGCCCTTGTCCCAGTAGCGGCGCTTGGGCTCGAAGAAGATGACCGGGTCGTCGCTCTGGATCGCCTGCTGGAGCATCCAGTAGGCGTCGGAGGAGTTCGCCGGGGTGACGACCTTGAGGCCCGCGACGTGCGCGAAGAGCGACTCGGGGGACTCGGAGTGGTGCTCGACGGCGCCGATGCCGCCGCCGTACGGAATGCGGATGACGACCGGCACCTTCACGGCGCCGAGCGACCGGGCCCGCATCTTCGCGAGCTGGGTGACGATCTGGTCGTACGCCGGGAAGACGAAGCCGTCGAACTGGATCTCCACGACCGGCCGGTAGCCGCGCAGCGCGAGTCCGATCGCCGTGCCGACGATGCCGGACTCGGCGAGCGGGGTGTCGATGACCCGGTCCTCGCCGAAGTCCTTCTGGAGGCCGTCGGTGATCCGGAAGACTCCGCCCAGCTTGCCGACGTCCAGGCCCATGATGACGACCTTGGGGTCGGTCTCCAGGGCCTTGCGCAGCGACTCGTTGAGCGCCTTCGCGAGAGGAAGCGTCTGAACAGCCATGATTACTCGGCCTCTCCGCCCGTGAAGGACGCCTGGTAGGCGGCGAACTGCGCGCGCTCCTCGTCGACGAGCGCGTGCCCGTCCGCGTACACGTTGTCGAAGATCGCCATGTGCTCCGGGACGGGCATGGCCCGGACGACCTCGCGGACGTGCTTGCCGAGCGTCTCGCTCTCCGTCTCGAGCTCCTCGAAGAAGGCCGCGTCGGCGTGGCCCTCGCTCTCCAGGTAGGCCCGCAGGCGCAGGATCGGGTCCTTGGCCTCCCACGCCTCGCGCTCCGCGTCGCGGCGGTAGCGGGTCGGGTCGTCGGAGGTGGTGTGGGCGGCCATGCGGTACGTGAACGCCTCCACCAGCGTCGGTCCCTCGCCGCGCCGGGCGCGCTCCAGGGCCGCGCGGGTCACCGCGAGGCAGGCCAGGACGTCGTTGCCGTCGACCCGGACGCCGGGGAAGCCGAAGCCACGGGCGCGCTGGTAGAGCGGGACGCGGGTCTGCTTCTCGATGGGCTCGGAGATCGCCCACTGGTTGTTCTGGCAGAAGAACACGACCGGAGCGTTGTAGACCGCCGAGAAGACGAACGACTCGTTGACGTCGCCCTGGCTGGAGGCGCCGTCGCCGAAGTACGCGAGCACGGCGGAGTCCGCGCCGTCCTTGGAGACGCCCATCGCGTAGCCGGTGGCGTGCAGGGTCTGCGAGCCGAGGACGATCGTGTACAGGTGGAAGTTGTTGCTGTTGGGGTCCCAGCCGCCGTTGTTCACGCCGCGGAACATGCCGAGCAGGTTGGTCGGGTCGACCCCGCGGCACCAGGCGACGCCGTGCTCGCGGTAGGTCGGGAAGACGTAGTCGTCGTCGCGCAGGGCGCGGCCGGAGCCGATCTGGGCGGCCTCCTGGCCGAGCAGCGAGGCCCACAGGCCCAGCTCGCCCTGGCGCTGCAAGGACGTGGCCTCGGCGTCGAAGCGTCGGGTGAGCACCATGTCGCGGTACAGACCACGGAGCTCGTCGGGCGTCACGTCGGCGACGTACTGGTCGTAGTCGGCGTTCTTGACGCGCTTGCCCTCGGGCGTCAGCAGCTGGACGAGCTCCGGCTCCGCGCCCGCTGTGTCCGGCGTCCTGCCGGCGCTCGTGCGCTTGGTACCGGCGCTGCGTCGCGGCTTGCGCGCGGCAGTGCTCTCCACGGTCACGTGTAGCTCCTCCGTCGGTCCGGCCCCCGGGGTTGCCGGCAGGCTGGGGTCCCCCCTGCTCCTTTTTGGAGCCGGGGGGAGCGGCTCACCTGTTCCGGCACCCGTGCACGGGGTGGGTGCCACTCGGCCGGGAACAGGCGTGACAGGTGCCCCGGCGAGCGCCCTGCAACAGTCACGTTACCCAGTGCTCCACATTTCTGTGAAACCCCTCCTGACCTGCGATTTTGCTTGGATTTCCAAGTAAATCGGGATGGACGGGAAGGTCGCTGGTCACAGCCTTGCAGGAGGCCGGAGCAACGGCACGTTATCCCGGTCACCCATGTCACGGGAAGAGCTGACGTGGGAAACTGACCAGGTGCGCGAAGAGGGAAAAATCAGGGTCTTCCTCCTCGATGACCACGAGGTGGTGCGCCGCGGAGTGCACGAGATGCTCTCCGTCGAGGACGACATCGAGGTGGTGGGCGAGGCCGGTACGGCCGCCGAGGCCCTGGCGCGAATTCCGGCCACCCGGCCCGACGTGGCGGTCCTCGACGTCCGCCTGCCGGACGGCAGCGGGGTGGAGGTGTGCCGGGAGGTCCGGTCCCGGGACGACTCGGTCAGATGTCTGATGCTGACCTCGTTCGCGGACGACGAGGCCCTCCTGGACGCGATCATGGCGGGTGCCTCCGGCTATGTGCTGAAGGCCATCCGGGGCAACGAGCTGCTGACCGCCGTCCGTGCCGTCGCCGCCGGGAAGTCGCTGCTCGACCCGCAGGCCGCCGCGCGCGTGCGCGAGCGCCTGCACGAGGGCGGGCGGGCCAGGGCCGACGACCGGCTCGCCCGGCTGACGGAGCAGGAGCGCAGGATCCTCGACCTGATCGGCGAGGGGCTCACCAATCGCCAGATCGGCGAGCGGCTGCACCTCGCCGAGAAGACGATCAAGAACTACGTCTCGGGTCTGCTGGCGAAACTCGAGATGCAGCGGCGCTCCCAGGCCGCCGCCTTCGTGGCCCGGATGCAGGCCGGAAAAGAGTGAACACGCGTGCGCGGTGATCCTCATGGGCGGCGTCGAAGGCCGCCGGGACCGGTTCGAGCACACTATGTGATCACAAGCGACTGACCGCGACTTACTGTGACAACGCCCAGCTCACAGCCTTGTCCGGTGCCCTAGCATCTGGCGCGTGCCGCGCCTTTCCGTACCACCCCGTGCACCTCACGCGCCCCCGTCGCCGCCGTTGAGCGCCCTCCTGCGCCAGTACGCCGCCGGGTCCGCCCTCGCCTGCGAGCCCGTCGACCAGGGGCTGCTGAACCGCGGCTACCGCCTGTGCACCACCCGCGGCCGCTACTTCCTCAAGCACCACTTCGATCCCGACACCGCCGACCCGGCCGCGATCGAGCGCCGGCACCGGGCCACCCAGCGCCTGGCGGACCTGGGCGTCCCGGTGGCCCCGCCGCTGACCGGCCGCGACGGGCGCACCGTCGCCGTGGTCGGCGGCCACGCCTACGCCCTGCACCCCTGGATCGACGGCCGCCACCGCCACGGCGGCCAGCTCACCACCGGGCAGTGCGCACGCCTCGGCGGGCTGCTGGGGGCCGTGCACGCCTGTCTGGAGCGTGTGATGCCACCGAAGGGGCGCACCCGTCCCGCCACGAGCCCCCATCCCGTGGAGAGCGCCGATCCGGACTCCACGTTCGCCCTGATCGACGACCTGCTCGCCCGGGTCGGCCGGCACCGCCCCGCCGACTCCTTCGACGAACTGGCCCGGCACCGGCTGCTGGAACGCCGCGCCCTGCTGGAGCGGCACGCGGACCGGAGGCCGCCGCGCGGGGCCTCGGTGGGCTGGGTGCACGGCGACTTCCATCCGTTCAACCTGCTCTACAAGGGCGACGCCCCGGCCGCGATCGTCGACTGGGACCGTCTGGGCGTGCAGCCCCGCGCCGAGGAGGCCGTACGCGCCGCCGCGATCTTCTTCGTACGACCGGTGGGCGCCCTCGACCTGCCGAAGACGCGGGCCTACGCGCGCGCCTACCGCCGCTCGGCGGGGGCCGGCCCCTCGGAGCTCGCCGCGGCCGTCCACCGGGTCTGGTGGGAGCGCCTGAACGACTTCTGGATGCTGCGCTGGCACTACGAGCGGGGCGACACCCGCGCGGATCCCCAGTTCCCGGCGGCCTCGGCGCTCGTGATGTGGTGGACACGGGAGTACGACGCGGTGTGCGAGGCGTTCGCGGGGTGACGCGACGCGCGCGTGCACCCGGTCCTCGGGTGCACGCGCGCGTCGCAGTGCTGTCGGGCGGCCGCCGGACGGCCGGAAGGCCGTCGCCGGGCGGGCCGGCGGTCGGTCAGAGGCCGCCCGCCGCTCCGTCCGTGGCGCCGCCGGTGTCCGTGCCGCCGTCGGTCGGGTCCGCGGGCGTGGACGGGTTCGACGCCGTCTGCGAGGGCGCGGACGACGGGTCGTCGCCGGTGGTCGGGTCGTCGGTCGGCTCGTACGACGGCTCGCTGGAGGGCGTCTCGGACGGCGTCCACGACGGCGTGTACGACGGCTTGTAGTGCGAGCCGTTGCCCTGGCTGTCGTCCGACGAGGTGTCCGAGGAGTCGTCGGTGACCTCGTCGCTCGGGGTCTCGGTGGCCTTGTCGTCCACGGCGCTGTGCGAGACCGTCGGCGACGGCGAGGTGCCCGTGCCGGACCCGGTACCACCCCCGTTCTTCAGCGCCAGCGCCACGCCCGCCACGACCGCGATCACCGCGAGGACGGCGAGGATCCACAGCTTGCCGCGGCCGCTGCCCCGGTTGCCGTGCCCCTCGAAACCGCCGTCGTCACCGCTGCCGTACCCGGCCGGCAGGATCGGCTGCGGGATCATCGTGGTGCCGGAGCCGTCGCCGCCGTGCGGCAGCACGGTCGTGTTCGCGAATCCGGCCGACGGGGCGTGCCGGCCGTCGTGCGCCTGCACCGGGCCGGTGTTCCAGGTGCCGGTGTGGCTGCCCTGGTCGTACAGCATCTGCAGGCCGTACTGGACCAGGCCGCGCATCTCCTCCGCCGTCTGGAACCGGTCGTCGGGGTCCTTGGCGAGCGAGCGCATGACGAGCCCGTCGAGCTCCGGCGGCGCGGCGTCGGCGTGCTCGGACGGCGGCGTCGGGATGTCCTGGACGTGCTGGTAGACCACCGACAGCGGGGTCTCGCCGATGAACGGCGGACGCAGCGCGAGGAGTTCGTACAGCAGGCAGCCCGTCGCGTACAGGTCGGAGCGGTAGTCGACGGCCTTGCCCAGCGCCTGCTCGGGGGAGAGGTACTGCGGGGTGCCCATGACCATGCCGGTCTGCGTCATCGTCGTCGACGCCCCGTGCAGGGCGCGGGCGATGCCGAAGTCCATCACCTTCACGGCGCCGTTGTCGGTGATGATGACGTTCGCCGGCTTGATGTCGCGGTGCACGATGCCGTGCTGGTGCGAGTAGGCGAGCGCCTCCAGCACCCCGGAGACGATGATCAGGGCCTGCTCGGGCCCCGGCGCCTCGGCGTCGATCAGCAGATCGCGGATGGTGCGGCCCTCGACCAGCTCCATCACGATGTACGGCACCGACTGGCCGCCCACGATGTCCTCGCCGGAGTCGTACACGGCGACGATCGCGTGGTGGTTCAGGCCGGCCACCGACTGTGCCTCGCGCGTGAAGCGGGCCTTGGAGGTCGGGTCCTCGGCGAGATCGGCGCGCAGCAGCTTGACGGCGACGGTGCGCCCGAGCCGTACGTCCTCGGCCGCGAACACCTCGGCCATTCCGCCCCGGCCCAGTCTGTGGGTGAGCCGGTACCGGCCGTCCCCCACCAGTCCGCCGTTACCCCACAACTCCGGCGCATCTGACATTCCGCCGCCAGTCGCCTCGGGGTCGGACGGGCCCTGGGCGCGCTGCTGCTGTGCCATCGGTCCTCGCCGTCGTTTCTGCCCGCGGTGCGCGCGGTGTTTTCACGGTCTCCGTCGGCCACGCTACAGCCTCGGCGCAAGCCTCCGGTCCGGGGCGACCCCCTCGATCGGCCGAGGACGGATCGGCCATCAAAGCCGTAGCACGCGCTGTCGCGCAAATCCTGTCCACCGCCGGTTCGGCACCTGTAACGCTTGCGCGACGCTTCTTTCGCGTACGGTCACGGAACGGGCACCGAGCTTGACGTGTCCGTGCCCTGGGGCAGACTTGGCCGAGAATGGGTCATTCGATCAACGACGGTCATGGCGCAGGCGGATATGCGCAGACGGCTATGGGGGACAAGCGGAGATGAGCCAGGACGGGGCGAACGGCCGGTACGCGGGGCGCGCCCTCGCCGGCGGCCGCTACCAGCTGCGCGACTTGCTCGGCGAAGGCGGCATGGCCTCCGTGCACCTCGCCTACGACGCCGTGCTCGACCGCCAGGTCGCGGTGAAGACCCTGCACACCGAACTGGGCCGGGAGCAGGCCTTCCGGGAGCGGTTCCGCCGCGAGGCCCAGGCCGTGGCCAAGCTCACCCACACCAACATCGTCTCCGTCTTCGACACCGGCGAGGACGACGTCGACGGGACGACGACTCCGTACATCGTCATGGAGTACGTAGAGGGCCGTCCGCTCGGGTCGGTCCTCGACGAGGACGTGCGCACGCTCGGCGCGATGCCCGCCGACAAGGCCCTGAAGGTCACCGCGGACGTGCTCGCGGCGCTGGAGATCAGCCACGAGATGGGGCTGGTGCACCGTGACATCAAGCCCGGCAACGTGATGGTGACCAAGCGCGGCGTCGTCAAGGTGATGGACTTCGGCATCGCCCGCGCCATGCAGTCCGGCGTCACCTCCATGACGCAGACCGGCATGGTCGTCGGCACCCCGCAGTACCTCTCCCCCGAGCAGGCCCTCGGCCGGGGCGTGGACGCGCGCAGCGACCTGTACTCGGTCGGCATCATGCTGTTCCAGCTGGTCACCGGGCGGCTGCCGTTCGAGGCGGACTCGCCGCTGGCGATCGCGTACGCGCATGTCCAGGAGGAGCCGGTGGCTCCCTCCTCGATCAACCGCGCGCTGCCGCCCGCCGTGGACGCGCTGATCGCCCGCGCGCTGAAGAAGAACCCGAACGAGCGCTTTCCGACCGCCGTCGCCATGCGCGACGAGTGCCTGCGGGTGGCGGCCTCCCTCCAGGCGGCCGCGCCGAGCATCGTCCCCGGGGCCCAGACGTCGAGCGGGGCGGGGGTCAGCGCCGCGGTGTTCCCGCCGGTCGACCAGGCGACTGCGGCGCCGACCGGCCCGGTGCCGACCGGCCCGGTGCAGACGCCGTACCAGCCGACACCGCCCGGCCCGTACGGCACCGCGGCGCCGACGCCGCCCGGTCCGGCTCCGGCGTACGGCTACCCGCAGCAGGCGCACCCGACGCCCCCGGGCCACCAGGGCGGCTACGGGACGCCGGTTCCCGGGTACTCCCCGCAGCACGGGCCGTCCACGCCTGCCCCGTACCACCACACCCCGCAGACCGTGACCGCCAAGACGCCCTCGGGCGGCGGCAACCGGTCGGTCGTCGTCGGGGCGATCCTCGTCTCGCTGGTCGCGGTGGGCGGTCTGCTCGTGGCCCTCGACATGAACGGCGACGGCGACGACAACGGGGGCCAGGGCGGGAGCAGCACGAGCGCCTCGACCTCGGCCTCGGCGCCGACCTCGGACGGCAAGGTGGCGGGCTATCGCGGCCCGGACACGTCGAAGACGATCGACCCGACGGAGTGCAGCGAGCCGCAGGAGTCGTACAACGACCCGAACAAGATCCGGCTCCCGGACTTCCAGTTCAAGTACATCAAGTCGGTCAAGGAGTGCTTCCAGGCCGCCGGCTGGAAGATGAAGATCACGGAGGTCGACGAGAACACCTACGGCGAGGGCTCGGTCCGGGACCAGTTCCCGCCGGCCGGTACGGACGTCGACCCCAAGGCGGTACCCGAGATCACGCTCACCGTCTCGACGGGCAACCCCCCGTCCTGACCCGCGTCCTGCCCCGGGAGAAGCGACCGGCCCCGTCCCGGGACCGTCGGGTCCGGAACAGGGCCGTGGCGTGCTCACACGTCCGGTGATCTAGAGATACGGCCCACCGGTGCGGCCGACCGTGCGCGGGTCCTCGAGGCCCTCGTGGCTCGCGCCCGGCGGAAGGGCGCGGCGCATCTGCTCCAACTGGGCGCGGGCCGCCATCTGCTGGGCGAACAACGTGGTCTGGATCCCGTGGAAGAGGCCCTCCAGCCAGCCCACCAACTGGGCCTGCGCGATGCGCAGTTCCGCGTCGCTCGGGGTCGCCTCGTCCGCGAACGGCAGGGACAGCCGCTCCAGCTCCTCGACGAGCTCCGGAGCCAGTCCGTCCTCCAGTTCCTTCACCGAGCTCGCGTGGATCTCCTTGAGCCGGACCCGGCTCGCCTCGTCCAGGGGAGCTGCCCGCACCTCCTCGAGCAGCTGCTTGATCATGCTGCCGATCCGCATGACCTTCGCGGGCTGCTCCACCATCTCCGTCACCGGGATCTCGCGCGAGTCGTCGTCCGCGTCCGTGCCACCGAGTGCCATGCCATCCTGGCCCACGACCAGGATCTTCTGGGCGTTCTCCGGCGACTTTTCGTTGCTCGGCATCTCCATGCCGTCATTCTCTCGCACCACCACACCCCGTCACGTCCCTCCCTCGGCCGAATCCGGAATGCCCGGATCGTCCTCCCGTGTGACGCTGATTGCCTCGATCTTGGCAATCTGACGACCGGGCAGCGGGAGGGGGTCACCGACGTGACTCCAAGGCGGTACATATGGCGCACGGCGGGCGTGTGCGGACTGTTGGGACTGGCCTGCGGGCTCGTCGGCGGGAGCGGACCGGCGTACGCGACGGACTGCGTCCGTCCCCGCGCGGCCTCGCCCGCCCCGGCCCCGCCCATACCCGCGGCACCCATACCCGCCGCGCCCATACCCGTGGCACCGGTCGCGCCCGCCGCGCCGAAGTCCTCGCACACGTCTTCGCACACGTCCTCACACGGCGGCTCCGCGCATCACTCCGCATCCGCATCCGCCTCGTCGTCGGCCTCCGCGTCGAGCTCAAGCTCCGCTTCGGCCTCCGCCTCCGCGTCCGCGTCCGCCGCGTCCGCCGCCGACCCCGAGCGGGCCGGCAGCCGGGCCGGTGAGGGGCGGCAGCGGCCCGGACGCCGGGACGACACGGCGGTGCGGATCGAGGGCGAGGAGGACTCGCTGTACCCGGACGGCACGGACGAGGACCCGGACGACGCGGATGCCTCCGCCGTCCCGGACGCCTCGACGGCCGGCCGGTCCACCGAGGCGCCCCAGGAAGCCGGTCTGACGCCCGCCACGCCCCCCGGAGATCCCGCGCACCAGACCGTCGCGCGCTCCGCGGGCACCCCCGAACCCGTCCTGCGGATACTGCCGCTCGGCAGCGGTCTGATGCTGATGGGTCTCGGCTTCGGCCTCGCGTTCGTGGCCCTGCGCCTGCGGCGCGGCTGAGCGCGCCGCGCAGAACACGTCGTCCGGACCCCCGGCGGAGCGGTCAGGCCACGTTGTGCTCCGCCACCAGCAGCACCTTGCCGATGTGGCCGCTCTCCTCCACGACCCGGTGGGCGGCCGGCGCCTGGTCCATGGGGATCTCGCGGTCCACCACCGGTCGCACCCGGCCGCCCGAGATCAGCGGCCAGACGTGCTCGCGCACGGCCGCGACGATGGCCGTCTTCTCGGACAGCGGGCGGGCCCGCAGTGAGGTCGCGGCGACCGCGGCGCGCTTGTTGAGGAGGGTGGCGATGTTCAGTTCGCCCTTGATCCCACCCTGCATGCCGATGATCGCCAGGCGGCCGTTGACGGCGAGCGCCTGGACGTTGCGGTCCAGGTACTTGGCACCCATGTTGTCGAGGATGACGTCCGCACCGGCGCCGCCCGTGGCCCGTTCGACCTCGGCGACGAAGTCCTGCTCCCGGTAGTTGATCAGGATGTCCGCGCCGAGTTCCGCGCAGCCGTCCAGCTTCTCCTTGCTGCCCGCGGTGACGGCGACCCTGGCCCCGACGGCCTTGGCGAGCTGGATCGCCATCGTGCCGATGCCGCTGGAACCGCCGTGCACGAGCAGCGTCTCGCCCGGACGGAGGTGGGCGATCATGAAGACGTTCGACCAGACCGTGCACACCACCTCGGGCAGCGCCGCGGCCTGGCGCAGGTCGACCCCCTCGGGCACGGGCAGCAGCTGACCGGCCGGGACGACGACCTTCTCGGCGTAGCCGCCGCCCGCGAGCAGCGCGCAGACCTCGTCGCCGATGTTCCAGCCGGAGACGCCGGTGCCCACCGCGGCCACCCGGCCGGAGCACTCGAGGCCCGGGTACGGCGACGCCCCCGGCGGGGGGTTGTAGAGGCCCTGCCGTTGCAGGATGTCGGCGCGGTTTACGGCACTGGCCACCACCTCGACCAGGACCTCGCCCTCGCCCGGTACGGGATCGGGGACCTCGGCCCACACCAGGGCCTCGGGTCCGCCTGCTTCGGGAATCGTGATCGCATACATGGAACCGACGCTACTCCCGCCGCGTCTGCCGACCGCGAGCGGCGCCCACCGGCCTCGGAGCGGCGCCGCAGGACCGGCAGGACGGCGCCCGGGCCGTCGCTCAGGCCGGTGGGAGCGGCGGGACACTCGACGCGCCGGAGGTGCCCCGGGGGGTGTCCGGCGCCACCCGGACGATCGTGATCAGCCGGTCCGTCGGCTCCAGGAGGCCGACCGCCGGATCGTCGTAACCGAGAAGGCGGTGCCCCCGTACGACACTGACCACCAGGTCGTCGGTCTCGCGCGGACCGCGGCCCGCCTCGGCCTTGGTGACGGGCCGCTCGACGAGATCGAGTCCGACGCCCTGCTGGATGAGGTCCTCCATGACCCGCCCGGCGGAGGGGCTGAGCACCGACAGGCCCAGCAGACGGCCGGCTGCACCGGCGCTGGTGATGACCTCGTCGGCACCGGACTGCTTCAGCAGCGGGGCGTTCTCCTCCTCGCGCACGGCGGCCACGATCTTCGCCGTGCGGTTGAGCTGCCGGGCCGTCAGGACCACCAGGACGGCCGTGTCGTCGCGCTGGGTGGCGATGATGATCCGACCCGCCCGGTGCACCTCGGCCTGCCGCAGCACATCGCTGCGTGTCGCGTCCCCGACGATCCCCTCGTAGCCCTCGGCCGTCGCGGCGGCGATCACCGTCGCGCTGGGGTCGATCACGACGACCTGGTTCTTCTTCAGGCCGGACGCACAGGCGGACCGGATCGCGGACCGGCCCTTCGTGCCGAAGCCGACGACGACAATATGGTCGCGCAAGGTGGGCCTCCGATGGTGATGGACCGCGACGGGCGCGCCGCGGCGGACGTGTTGCTCGTGACGTGTACGCCCGTGTCGGCCACCATGGTGCCGACTTTCCCGATCACCGCCACAGGGGGCACGCGATGAACGACCGGCGACAACCGCCATACCGGACGAAAAGGCTCTCGCTTCTGCGTTCCGTCTGGTACCGGACCAACACCGAGGCGCGCGACGACGCCGAGGCGGGCCGGTCCATCTCCATGCCGACCCAGAGCACCACACCTCCCTTGCAGCAGGTACTGCGCCGCCTGGCCCTGGCTCTGCTGGTGCTGGCCGTCACCACGCTGATCGTCTACGTCGACCGGGCCGGCTACCACGACAACGCCGACGACTCCGTCGACTTCCTCGACGCCGCGTACTACTCCACGGTCACCCTCTCCACCACCGGCTACGGCGACATCACCCCGGTCAGCGACTCCGCCCGGCTCACCAACATCCTCCTGGTCACGCCCCTGCGTGTGCTGTTCCTGATCATCCTGGTCGGCACCACTCTGGAGGTCCTCACCGAGCGCACCCGCCAACAGGTCCGCATCCACCGCTGGCGCGCCCGGACCCGCGACCACGTCGTGGTCATCGGTTACGGGACCAAGGGCCGGCACGCCGTCCAGACACTGGTCGGTCAGGGCGTCGCCAAGGACCGGATCGTCGTCGTGGACGCCCAGCACAAGGCAGCCGACCTCGCCGGGGAGGACGGACTGGTGTCCGTGACCGGGGACGCCACCCGCTCCGAGACCCTGCTCAAGGCCGAGGTCCAGAACGCCGCACGGGTGATCGTGGCCCCGCAGCGCGACGACACGGCCGCCCTGGTCGCCCTGACCGCCCGGCAGCTGAACCGGCGCGCCACGATCGTCGCCGCCGTCCGGGAGGACGAGAACGCGCCCCTGCTCAAACAGAGCGGCGCGGACACCGTCATCACCAGCTCCAGCTCGGCGGGCAGGCTGCTCGGGGTCGCCATGGTGAGCCCGTCGGTGGCCCGGACCCTGGAGGACCTGATGACCCTCGGCAGCGGCCTGGACCTGATCGAGCGGCCCGTCCTGGACGACGAGGTGGGCCGTGCGCCCCGCGACAGCACGGACCTCGTCGTCGCCGTAGTACGCGGCGGGCAGCTGCTGGACTACACCGACGCCCGGCTGACCGACATGCACGCGGGGGACCACGTCATCGTCGTGAGCCGGGCCGTCCCCACCGCCACGCTCTGACGGTGGCGCGGGTGGGGATGTTTCACGTGAAACAGGCGGCGACGCCGCCACTCGCCCACGGCAGGTCGAGCAGGTCCGCCTCCTGATCCCGCCGGACCCCGCCCGGCGGTACGACCGCGAGGGCGTCGGCCGCCGCGATGCCCCGCAGCATCGCCGGGCCGTTGTAGTGCAACGGCAGGGCACGGTCGCCGCGCAGCACGACGGGGATGAGCCGGGTGTCGTTCGGATGCCCGTGCGCCTCCTCCTGGAGGCGCACGGCATACGGCTCCGGAGCGGGACGCGCGGCCAGGGTGCGCAGCAGCGGCTCGGCAAGGGTGAGCAGGCCGGAGACGGCCGCGAGGGGGTTGCCGGGCAGCCCGACGAGATGCTGGTCGCTCTGCACCCGGGCCAGCAGCATGGGGTGTCCCGGACGCACCTGGACGCCGTCGACCAGGAGCTCGGCACCGAGCCGGTCGAGCGTGGGGTGGAGGTGGTCGACGGGACCCGAAGCGGTGCCGCCGGTGGTCACGATCAGATCCGCGTCGGAGGTCGCGAGGGCCTTGCCCAGGGCCTTGGGGTCGTCGCCCAGATGGCGGACGGAGGTGACCTCGGCGCCCAGGGCGCGCAGCCAGGGCGGCAGCATCGGGCCCAGTGCGTCCCTGATCAGACCGTCGTGCGGCCGGCCCTCGGTGAGCAGTTCGTCGCCGAGGACGAGGACGTCGACGCGGGGGCGCGGGACCACGCTGAGGGTGTCGTACCCGGCCGCCGCGGCGAGACCGAGCACGGCCGGGGTCACCAGGGTGCCGGTGGGGAGCAACTGGTCGCCGCTGCGGCACTCCTGACCACGCGGGCGGATGTCCTGCCCGTGCGCGACCCCACGGGTGGCGTACAGACGGCCCTTGTCGTCCGTGCGGCCGTGCTCGCTGCGCAGCACCGCGGTCGTGTCCGACGGGACGCGGGCGCCGGTGGCGATCCGGACGGCCTGGCCGTCGCCCAGCGCCCCGGGATCCGCCTGGCCCGCCAGTATCCCTTCGCCCCCTACGTCCCAGGGGCCTGGACCGGCGACCGCCCAGCCGTCCATGGCCGAGGTGTCGAAGGAGGGGAGGTCGGTGAGGGCGGCGAGCGGCGCGGCAAGGACGAGGCCGAGGGCGCCGTCGAGGAGGACGGAGACGGGAACGCGGCGGGCGGCGGCGCGCCGGGCGGCCCGCTCGGCGATCGCGCGTGCCTCGGGCCAGGGGGTGGCCGTGTGGTGACGGTCCTCCGGCGCGCGGGCCGCCTCCCCGTGCTCGTCGGCCGCCTTCGGGGCGGTCGCGGGACGAGGGGCGGCCGGGGCGGGACCCCTGTTCTCGTTCACGAGGGCGAGCACCTCCTCGACGTCGAGGTCCTCCGGGTCCTGGACACTCTCGGCGCCCGGCCCGGCCGGGGCACGACGGGCGGTCACCCGGCGTCCGGGCGGCTGTCCGGGGCGGCGTCCGGAGCCGGCTCGGCGGGCTTGTCCCCTGCGGGATCCTCCTGCGCCCAGCGCAGCGCCAGCGCGGCGGCCTTGCGGGCGGCCTCCGCGACCGCCTCGGGGCCGCCCTCGGCCCGTGCGGCCGCGTAGCCGACCAGGAAGGTGGTCAGCGGCGCCGCGGGCCGTGCGACACCGTGGGCGGCGTCTCTGGCGAGGTCGAGCAGCACGCCGGTGTCGACGTCCAGGTCGATGCCCAGTTCGTCCTTGACCGCGGAAATCCATTCATCCAACACGTGCCCATGCTCCCTGATGCGTGACCTGGCGGTGGCGATGTCGTCCCAGGTGTCGCAGTCGAAAGAGGCGACCGGGTCCGGGACACGGGTGAGATCGAGACCGGCGGTCAGCCTGCGCAGCGGCAGTCCGACGAGACCGCCCCGGCCCTCGTGGGCGGGGTGTTCCTCGGCGAGCGCGCGCAGACCGTGGCGCAGCGCCCGGACGCGGTAGGCGGCCACCAACGGCTGTTCGCGGCCGTCGGCGTCGGTGAGCAGCGCGCCGTCCGCGCCCGAGGACCGCAGGACGCCGAGCAGCTGCCGTACCGTTCCCGGCGCGAGGAACGGCAGGTCGGCGGAGAGCACCACGACGTGTTCCGCCGTGGTGTGCCGGAGCCCGGCGTCGAGCGCGGCGACGGGTCCCGCGCCGGGCGGGTCCTCCCGCGCCCATCGCACGGTCCGGGCGGTGGGCCTGGGGTCGGCCACCACGACGGTCGTCCGCGCGTCGGCACAGGCGCCGAGCACGCGGTCGAGCAGCGTCCGCCCGCCCACCCGCACTCCGGGCTTGTCCGCGCCGCCGAGCCGTCGGGCGCCGCCCCCGGCGAGCACCACGGCGTCGTACGCCGTACCGTCGCCGGGGTCACCCGGGGCCCCCGGGGCGCCGAAGGGCTCGTAGTCGGTCACGCACCGAGTATGCGCGCCGCGGCGATCACAAGGAACGGAGCAGTACCGCCGGCTGTTCCACGCAGTCCGCCACATAGCGCAGGAACCCGCCCGCCGTGCCGCCGTCGCACACCCGGTGGTCGAAGGTGAGCGAGAGCTGGACGACCTGCCGGACCGCGAGTTCGCCCTCGTGCACCCAGGGCCTGGGGACGATGCGGCCGATGCCGAGCATGGCCGCCTCGGGGTGGTTGATGATCGGCGTGGAACCGTCGACGCCGAACACCCCGTAGTTGTTCAGGGTGAAGGTCCCGCCGGTGAGGTCCCCGGGGGTCAGCGTGCCGGTGCGGGCCGCCTCGGTCAGCCGGGCGAACTCCGCGGTCAGTCCCTCCGCGTCCCGTGCGTGCGCGTCCCGGACCACGGGGACGACCAGCCCGCGTTCGGTCTGCGCGGCGAAGCCCAGGTGCACCCGGTCGAGCCGGACGATCTCCCTGGCTTCCAGGTCGACGGTGGAGTTGAGCTCCGGATAACGGGCCAGGGCCGCGGTGCAGATCCGGGCCAGCAGCGCGATGAGGGAGATCTTCGGTCCCCCGGCCGCGTTCATGGCGGCCCGGGCCCGCATCAGCTCCGTCGCGTCGGCGTCCACCCAGCAGGTCGCGTCCGGGATCTCGCGCCGGCTGCGGGACAGCTTGTCGGCGACGGCGCCCCGGATGCCCTTGAGGGGGACTCGGGTTTCGCCGGTCGCGGTGGTCGCGGCGGGGGACGGCTGCGCGGCCGCCGGTGCCACCCGCGGGTGCGGTGCGGCGGCGGGTTCGGCCCCCCGCTGCGGGGCGGTGGCGGCCTTCAGCGCGTACTCGACGTCCGCCCGCAGGATCAGCCCGTCCGGCCCGGAGCCGGTCAGCTCACGCAGATCCAGCCCGTTCTCCCGGGCGAGCCTGCGCACGAGGGGAGAGATCACGGGCACGGGCCCGTCGGAGAGCGACGCGGCCACGGACGAACCGGCAACGGACGAACCGGCCACGGACGAACCGGCCACGGGCTCGCGCCCCGCGGCCACGGTCCCGGCGGAGGCCGGCTGCCCGCCGGAAGGCAGTGAACCTCCGGAGGACACCGGCCGGTCCGTGGGACGGACCCTCCTGCGTCGCGCCGGAGCCGCTCCCGTCCCGTATCCGACCAGGACGTTGCCGGAGCCCGTGTCCTCCTCGACGGTGGCCGGTCCACCGACCGCGACCGTCAGCAGGGGTGCTCCGACGGGCAGTTCGGTGCCCTCGTCGCCGAAGCGGGCGGTGACCACACCGCCGTAGGGGCAGGGCACCTCGACCATCGCCTTGGCCGTCTCGACCTCGACGACCGGCTGGTCGATGGCGACGACGTCACCGACCTGCACCAGCCAGCGCACGATCTCCGCCTCGGTGAGCCCCTCGCCGAGGTCGGGGAGCTTGAACTCCAGCACCTGTGCCATCAGTTGTCCGCCTCCCATTGCAGACGCGCCACGGCGTCCAGGATCCGGTCCACGCCGGGCAGGTGGTGACGCTCCAGCATCGGCGGCGGGTACGGGATGTCGAATCCCGCGACGCGCAGCACCGGTGCCTCCAGGTGGTGGAAGCAGCGCTCGGTGACCCGGGCGGCGATCTCCCCGCCGGGACCGCCGAAGCCGCCCGACTCGTGCACCACGACCGCCCGTCCGGTGCGTCGCACCGAGGCGCAGACCGTCTCGTCGTCGAACGGCACCAGGGAGCGCAGGTCGACGACCTCGAGGTCCCAGCCCTCCGCCCGGGCCGCCTCGGCGGCTTCGAGGCAGACGGGCACCGACGGACCGTAGGTGATGAGCGTGGCACTGCGGCCCGTGCGCCGCACCACGGCGCGGCCGATCGGCTCGACCGTCCCCGGGTCCTCCGGGTTCCAGGTGTCCTTCGACCAGTACAGGCGCTTGGGTTCGAGGAAGACGACCGGGTCGTCGGAGGCGATGGAGGCGCGCAGCAGCCCGTAGGCGTCGGCGACCGTCGCGGGCGTGACGACGTGGAGCCCCGGGGTCGCCATGTAGTACGCCTCGGAGGAGTCGCTGTGGTGCTCGACACCGCCGATGCCGCCGCCGTAGGGGACCCGGATGGTGATCGGCAGCGGCATCTTTCCGCCGGTGCGGTTGCGCATCCGGGCGACATGGCTGATGAGCTGCTCGAACGCCGGGTAGGCGAACGCGTCGAACTGCATCTCGACGACCGGGCGCAGCCCGTACATCGCCATGCCGACGGCCGTGCCGAGGATGCCCGCCTCGGCCAGCGGGGTGTCCGTGCAGCGGTCCTCGCCGAACTCCTTGGCGAGGCCGTCGGTGACGCGGAAGACACCGCCGAGGGTGCCGACGTCCTCACCCAGGACGTGCACCGCGGGGTCGGCGGCCATGGCGTCGCGCAGGGCCCGTGTGAGGGCCTGCGCCATGGTGGCCGGCTTGACGGCGACCGTGGTCATCGGTGGGTACCTTCCCGGTCGTCGTGCCCGGCCGCCAGTTCCGCCTGCAACAGGTCGCGCTGCTCGCGCAGTTGCGGGGTGGGTTCGGCGTACACGTGGGCGAACAGGTCCATGGGGTCGAGCACCGGGTCCTGGTTCATGCGTTCACGCAGGTCGGCGGCCATCGCCTCGGCGTCGTCGCGGACCGCGCGGATGCCGTCCTCGTCGAGCAGGCCGCGCTCGGTCAGCTCGCGCTCCAGCAGCACGACCGGGTCGTGCGCCCGCCAGGTCTCGACCTCGTCGGCGGCTCGGTAGCGGGTCGCGTCGTCGGCGTTGGTGTGGGCGTCGATGCGGTACGTGATCGCCTCGACGAGGGTGGGGCCGCCGCCCTGGCGCGCACGGTCCACGGCCTCGCCGAGGACCTCGTGCACCGCGGCCGCGTCGTTGCCGTCGACCAGGCGGCCCGGCATGCCGTACCCGACGGCCTTGTGGGCCAGGGAGGGCGCGGCGGTCTGCTTGGCCAGCGGGACGGAGATCGCGAAGCCGTTGTTCTGGACCAGGAAGACGACCGGGGCCTGCCAGACGGCGGCGAAGTTCAGGGCCTCGTGGAAGTCGCCCTCGCTGGTGCCGCCGTCGCCGACCATGGCGAGCGCGACCACGTCGTCGCCCTTGAGGCGGGCCGCGTGGGCGAGGCCGACGGCGTGCGGGAGCTGGGTGGCCAGCGGTGTGCACAGGGGCGCGACACGGTGCTCGTAGGGGTCGTAGCCGGTGTGCCGGTCACCGCGCAGCAGGGTGAGCGCCTGCACCGGGTCCACCCCGCGCGCGACGGCGGCCAGGGTGTCGCGGTAGCTGGGGAAGAGCCAGTCCCGCTCCTGGAGGGCGAGCGCGGCGGCGACCTCGCTCGCCTCCTGCCCGGTGGTGGAGGGGTAGACGGCGAGCCGGCCCTGCTTGGTGAGGGCGGTGGCCTGCGCGTTGTACCGGCGGCCGCGCACCACGTGCGCGTACAGCCGCCGCAGCAGCTCCGGGTCGGCCTTGGCGGCGGCCGGCGTGCCGAGGACGCGGTAGGGCTCCGCGTCGGGCAGCAGCGGCGCGGGGTCGGTCCTGGGCTGCCAGGCGGGCGGCGGTGTCGGGCGGTACCCGCCCCGCTGCTCCATCACCGTCATGACGGCACCTCCTCGTGGGAGTGGCTACGGGAGGCGCGTCGGCTGTGACCCGCCCCACCTACCGATTGTTCGGTCGTCGGCACATTTTGGCTACATGCGCCCCCAGGCTGTGGACAAACGGTTCTCCACAACCTGAGATGGACGCAGTACGTCCATGAGGGAGAGGCGGGGGGACATGTCACCTGAACAAATGGCCGAGCGCCCGGAGGGCGGCACCGCCCTGCCGCCCCCGCGTCCGCTGGACGCCATCGACCAGGACATCCTCCAGATGCTCCAGACCGACGGCCGCGCGTCGATACGGTCGGTCGCCGAGCGGGTGCACGTCTCGCGCGCGAACGCCTACGCGCGGATCAACCGCCTGGTCGAGGACGGCGTCATACGGGGCTTCGGGGCCCGCGTGGACCATGAGCGGGCGGGCCAGGGCACGTCCGCGTACATCACGCTGAAGATCGTGCAGAACTCCTGGCGGACGGTGCGCGAGCAGCTCAGACTGCTGCCCGGGGCGTCCCACATCGCGCTGGTGGGCGGCGACTTCGACGTGCTGCTGCTGGTGCACACCCCCGACAACCGGGCGCTGCGCGAGGTGGTCCTCACCCGGCTCCAGGCGATCCCCGAGGTGCTCAGCACCCGCACGCTGCTCGTGTTCGAGGAGGAGGACCTGGAGCCCCAGGGGTGAGTCACGGGGACGGCTCGCGGCGGGGTCCCGCCGGGCCCCGGCGCCCCGGGAGGGCGCTGTCCCGCCGCGCCGCCGGCGCCGGAGCCCCGGGAACGAGCGGCGCGCCGCTCGGCCCGGAGCTGTGCGGGCGGTCCGCCGCGTCACTCGGCCCGGCGCAGTCCCCCGAAGACCAGCCGCACCACCGCGTCGGCCACGTCGCCCGCGGTCGTCCCCCCGCCGCCGGGCCGGTACCACTCCACGATCGAGTTGATCATCCCGAAGACGAGCCGCGTCGCGAGCCGCCCCTCCATGTCGACGCGCACGTCCCCCTCGGCGGCCGCCGCCTTCAGCAGGTCGGCGACCCGGTGGTCGAAGTCGCGGCGGCGCTCCAGGGCCCACCGCTCGGTGCCGGTGTTGCCGCGCACCCGCAGCAGCAGCGTCACATAGGGCAGGTCGGATATCAGCACCTCGACCATGCGGCGTACGACGTACTCCAGGCGCTCGACGGCCCGCCCCACGCGCGCGTGCTCCTCGTCGAGGATCCCGAACAATTCGTCCAGCGCCCGGCTGACGGCCCGCCGCAGCAGCTCCTCCTTGCCGGTGACGTGGTGGTAGATCGACGACTTGGAGATGCCGGCCGCCCTGGACAGGTGCTCCATGGACGTGCCGTCGTAACCGCGCTCGTTGAACACCTGGACGGCGACGGACAGCAGCGTCTCCGGGGTGTACGTGTCGCGCTTGGCGGTGGTCACGAGGTCCCCTCCCGCTTGTCGGTGGCGTACGCGTGGCGGTACAGCGCGAGGGAGGGCGCGTAGCGGCCGCAGGGGTCCCGCAGGTGCAGGTCGTCGAGGAGGGCGTACGCCCAGTTGCGGCCGAGCCTGCGGCTCCATTCGAACGGGCCGAGCGGGTAGTTGACCCCCAGGCGCATCGCGGTGTCGACGTCCTCCTCGGTGGCCACGCCCTTGCTCACGGCGTCGTGCGCCAGGTCGACGATCCGGGCCACGGTACGGGCGACGATCATGCCCGGCACGTCGCCGATGACGCTGACGTCCTTGCCGAGCGCCTGGAACAGGCCGGTGGCCTCGGCCAGCGTCGCCGGGGCGGTGTCCTGCGAGGCCGACAGGGCGATCCGGGTGGCCCTGCGGTAGTCGAGGGCGAGGTCGAAGTAGACGACGTCGCGGAACTCGACGGACGTCTGTCCGTCGGCGAGCGCCAGCTGGCCACCGGACGGCAGCACCAGACGCGTGCCGTGGTCCTCGTCCTCCTCGCGGACCTGGATGCCCGCCTCGCGGATCAGCGCGACCAGCTCCGCGGCGGGGCCCAGGTCGCCCTCGACGACCACGTACGCGGGCGGCTGCGCCTTCTCCGCGGTGTGCGGCTCGGCGCGCTCCGCGCCGTCGCGGTGGTCGTACCAGCCCTGTCCGGTCTTGTGCCCGAGCCGGCCCGACTCGACCAGCCGGCGCTGGGCCAGCGAGGGGGTGAACCGCGCGTCCTGGAAGAAGGACTGCCACACGGAGTGCGTGACGGACTCGTTGACGTCCTGCCCGATCAGGTCGGTCAGCTCGAACGCGCCCATCCGGAAGCCGCCCGACTCGCGCAGGACCGCGTCGATGGTGGCGGGATCGGCGCCCTGCGCCTCGTAGACCGCGAACGCCTCGGCGTAGAACGGCCGTGCGATGCGGTTGACGATGAAGCCGGGGGTGTCCGCGCAGGCGACCGGGGTCTTGCCCCAGGCCCGGGCCGTCTCGTACGCGCGCGTGGCCGAGGTGACGTCCGTGGCGAACCCGGAGACCACCTCGACCAGCGGCAGCAGCGGCGCCGGGTTGAAGAAGTGCAGGCCCACGAAACGCCCGGGATTGCGCAGGGCGCCGCCGATCGCGGTCACCGACAGGGACGAGGTGTTGGTGGCGAGCAGGCAGTCGTCGCCGACGACCGCCTCCAGGTCGCGCATCAGCTCCTGCTTGACGTCCAGCCGCTCCAGGATCGCCTCGACGACCAGCGCGCAGTCCGCCAGGTCGGCGATCTCCCGCGCGGGCCGGAGCCGGGCACGTGCCGCGTCCCGGTCCGCGGCGCTCAGGCGGTCCTTCTCGACGAGCCGGTCGAGCCGGGCACCGATCGCTTCGGCGGCCGCCAGGGCGCGTCCGGGGGCGGCGTCGTACAGCCGTACGGTGTGGCCCGCGACCAGCGCGACCTGGGCGATGCCCTGGCCCATGGTGCCGGTGCCGACTACGGCCACGGGGCTGTTCAGGTCGATTGCTGTCATGTGCGCGATCCTCCCGCACGGGGTTTTCCACAGATGCGGCGGACCCCCTTGTCCCGACCGATCGTTCGGTTACTCTAACTCTGACTAGCTGTTCCTGCCCATGTTTCTGCCCAGGTCATGAGCTCGACGAAGAGTTCTTGAGACGAGGAGTTGGTCCCGCATGGCCGCCGAATCGACCGCCCACGAGCTGATCGCCAAGCACCGGCCCACCCTCGACCAGGCGCTCGAGGCGATCCGCACCCGCGCGTACTGGTCCCCGCACCCCGAACACCCCAAGGCCTACGGCGAGAACGGCAGCCTGGACGCCGCGGCGGGCAAGGCCGCCTTCGACGCCGTCCTGAACACCCGTCTCGACCTCGGCCAGCCCGGCACCGACGACTGGGTGGGCGGCGAGATCTCCCCGTACGGCGTCGAGCTGGGCGTCACCTACCCGCACGCGGACGTGGACGTCCTGCTGCCCGCCATGAAGGCCGGCCAGGGAGCCTGGCGGGACGCGGGCGCGGAGCTGCGCGCCGCGGTCTGCCTGGAGATCCTCAAGCGGATCAGCGACCGGACGCACGAGTTCGCGCACGCGGTCATGCACACCAGCGGCCAGGCGTTCATGATGGCGCTCCAGGCGGGCGGCCCGCACGCGCAGGACCGCGGCCTGGAGGCGGTGGCCTACGCGTACGTGGAGCAGGTCCGCACCCCGGACACCGCGGAGTGGAGCAAGCCCCAGGGCAAGCGCGACCCGCTCGCGCTCACCAAGCAGTTCACCGCGGTCCCGCGCGGCATCGCCCTGATGATCGGCTGCAACACCTTCCCGACCTGGAACGGCTACCCGGGCCTGTTCGCCTCCCTCGCCACCGGCAACGCGGTCCTGGTCAAGCCGCACCCGCGCGCGGTGCTGCCGCTCGCGCTCACCGTGCGGATCGCGCGCGAGGTGCTCGCCGAGGCGGGCTTCGACCCGAACCTGGTCGCCCTGGCCGCCGAGCGGCCCGGCGAGGGCATCGCCAAGACGCTGGCCACCCGCCCCGAGATCCGCATCGTCGACTACACCGGCTCCACCGCGTTCGGCGACTGGCTGGAGGCCAACGCCCGCCAGGCGCAGGTCTACACGGAGAAGGCCGGCGTCAACACGGTGTTCGTCGAGTCCACCGACGACTACAAGGGCATGCTCTCCAACCTGGCCTTCTCGCTGTCGCTGTACAGCGGCCAGATGTGCACGACCCCGCAGAACCTGCTCATCCCCCGCGACGGCATCCGCACCGAGGACGGTCCCCGGACCTTCGACGAGGTCGTCGCCGACCTCGCCCGGTCCGTGGACGGCCTCCTCGGTGACGACGCGCGCGCGAACGCCCTGCTCGGCGCCATCGTCAACCCGGATGTGAAGGCCCGCCTGGAGGCGGCCGCGGGGCTCGGCGAGGTCGCCCTCGCGTCCCGGCAGGTCAGCAACCCGGACTTCCCCGACGCGGTCGTCCGTACGCCCGTGATCGTGAAGCTGGACGGCGCGCGCAAGTACTGGGAGGGGGCCGACGACGAGGCCGCGTACATGAACGAGTGCTTCGGGCCCGTCTCCTTCGCCGTCGCCATGGACTCGGCGGCGGACGCGGTGGAGCTGCTGCGCCGCACGATCCGTGAGAAGGGAGCGATGACCGTGGGCGCCTACACCACGGACACCGAGGTCGAGTCGGCCGTGCAGGAGGTCTGCCTGGAGGAGGCCGCCCAGCTCTCGCTGAACCTCACCGGCGGGGTGTACGTCAACCAGACGGCCGCCTTCTCCGACTTCCACGGCTCGGGCGGCAACCCGGCGGCCAACGCGGCGCTCACCGACGGCGCGTTCGTCGCCAACCGGTTCCGGACGGTGGAGGTCCGGCGCCAGGCCTAGGGCGTGTGCGGGGCGGCGCGCTCAGCGGGTGCGCCGGCGCGGGGCGGCGCGCTCAGCGGGTGCCGGGCGCGCCCCCGGTGACGCTCCAGTGGTACAGCGTCATGGCCACACTGGTCGCGAGGTTGTAGCTGGAGACCTGGGGGCGCATCGGCAGCGCCAGGAGCTGGTCGGCCCGCGCGCGCAGCTCGGCGGAGAGGCCGGTGCGCTCCGAGCCGAAGGCGAGCACCGCGTCCTCCGGCAGCTTCAGCCCCCGGATGTCCTCGCCCTCCGGGTCGAGGGCGAACAGCGGCCCCGGCGGCAGCTCGGCCACGGTCAGCCGCTCCACCGCGGTGGCGAAGTGCAGCCCCGCCCCGCCGCGCACCACCGTGGGGTGCCACGGGTCGAGCGTGCCGGTGGTGACCACACCGGTCGCCCCGAAACCAGCGGCGAGCCGGATCACGGCCCCCGCGTTGCCCAGGTTGCGCGGATTGTCGAGGACGACCACGGGAGCGGTGCGGGGCATGCGTTCCAGCGCGCCCAGATTCGCCTCGCGGGCGGGCCGTACGGCCAGGGCCGCCACGGCGGTGGGGTGCGGGCGGGGGACGAGCGAGGCGTACGTCGCCTGCGGGACCTCCGTCAGCAGCGCGTCCAGGGCGTCCCGTACGTCGGGGGCCAGCTCGGCCGCCAGCGCCAGCGCCGCCCGCCGGTCGGCGGTGACCGCCACCGGCACCCGGGCCCCGAAGCGCACCGCGTGCTTGAGCGCGTGGAAGCCGTCGAGCAGCACGGCGGTGTCGGCGAGCCGGTGCCAGACGGGCAGCGGATCGGGCCGGGCGCTCGCGGGTTCCGGGCGGACGCTGACGGGATCGGTCATGCCGTGAAGCCTACGCGGGGGCTCCGGCGGCCTCGGCGCCCTCTACCTCCCCGGCGTCCCCGCCGTCCCCGCTGCCCTTGCCGCCCCCGCTGCCCTTGCCGTCCCTGCTGTTCTCGGCGGCCTCGGCGCTGTGCCGGTCCCGCTGCGCCGGCAGCACGGGGCCGCCGCGCGGCAGCAGACGCTCCCGCACACGTGCCGCCCAGCCGCCCAGCCGGCGCAGGAACGACGTCGGCAGGAAGACCGAGTCCGCGGCGATCATCGCCAGCGAGAAGAACGGCAGTCCGAGCACCACGGCGATCACCGCGTGCTCGGTCATCATCAGCGCCAGCAGGACGTTCTTGACCCGCCGGTTGAACAGCGTGAACGGGAAGGCCACCTGCACGATGACCGTCCCGTACGTCACGACCATCACGATCGTGCCGCTGACGGACATCAGGTCGGCCAGGGCCGGCCAGGGCGAGAAGTAGTCCAGGTGCAGCGGGTAGTAGACCGCGGTGCCGTCCTGCCAGCGCGAGCCCTGGATCTTGTACCAGCCGGCCGTCGCGTAGATCACACAGGCCTCGGCCATGATCACGAGCAGCGCGCCGTTGTGCACGATGTTGGCGATGACGTCGAGAAGTATCCGGGGCTCGGCCGACTTCGCCCGGCGCCCGACGGCCCACCACAGGGCCGACGCCGTCCACACCGCCCACAGCAGCACCGGCACGGTCGGATCGCCGTCCAGCCGCCCCGCGGCGGTCACCCCCACCAGCACCGCCCCGAGCGCCACCCACAGCAGCGGCCCGGTCCGGTCCGCCACCCGCTCACCGCGCGCCCGTGCCTCCCGGCCGAGCCGGGCCCGCCGCTCGTCCAGGGACCACACCTGGCCGCAGCGCGTGAACACCAGGTAGAACGACATCAGGTGCAGGACGTTGTCGCCGCCGTCGCCCATGAAGACACTGCGGTTCTGCAGCGACAGCACGCCCACCATGAAGACCACGGACATGGCGCGGGTGCGCCAGCCCAGCAGCAGCAGCGCGGCGGCCAGCACGGCGAGCGCGTAGACGATCTCGAACCAGACGCGGCTGTCCGCCCACATCAGCGCCGTGAAGGCGCCGTTGAGTCCGATCAGCTGCTGGGCGAGGCCGAAGTCCCACGGGCCGTCGGGCCCGTACATCTCGTGGCGGTGCGGGAACTCGCGCAGCAGGAACAGCAGCCAGGTCGCGCTGAAACCGATGCGGATCACGGCGGTCTGGTACGGGCCGAGGGCCGAACCGGTCAGGCGGGCGATGCCGCCGGACACCGACAGGGCGATGCGGTTCACTTCGTGGCCCCCTCGGCCTCGTCGGCCGGGACCGACCACCAGGACAGCACCCGGTACATCGGCTTCAGCGAGATCCGCTCGCCACTCCACGCGGGCGGACGCACATTGGTGGTGGCGGAGCGGACCTGGACGCTGTCGACCGTGCCGCCGTTCCCGGCCGCGCCGTCCCGGTCCAGCCGCAGTTCGACGATACGGCGCAGATACGACTCGGAGAGGCTGCCGCGAAGTCCCACCGGCCGGTTGTCGGCGTCGTGCGTCGCCGTGAAGAAGTCCCAGGCCCGGCGGAGCTCGTTCTGGTCGACATGGCTCGGGAGCGGATTGGCGTCGATGGCCCGCCCGTCCTCGGCGGACAGGTCGTACCAGTCGGTGGTGTGGATCTCGCCGGCCGCCGTACGGACCCGGGCGCGGGCCTGGACCGCGATGTTCTGCTGGAGCGGATTGGGCGCGAAGAGCTTCCAGTTCTGCTCGAACTCCGGATAGATCCACTCCTCGATCGCCTTGCCGTGCTTCTTGGTGACCGTGTTCGACGGGGCGACATGCATGAACACCATGCCGAGGTGCACGCAGACGGTGACCGCCACGACGGCGAGCGCCAGGGCGGCGGCTATCTGGTAGCGGGGCGAGAGGGCGGCGACATCGGTACGCGGCTCGGGAGGCGGTCCCGTCGTCGCGTCGTCCGATTCCGTCGCGTGCTGCGGTTCCGTCGGCTCGGCGTGCTCCGGTCCCGCCGGACGGCCGTCGTCCGCGTCCGTCGAGGCGGCCGGATCGGTCGAGGCGGCCGGATCCGGCGTGGTGGCCTGCTCAGGCGTGGTGGCCGGTCCGGTCGGGGCGGGCGTCCCGGTCTGCACCCTCGGCTCGCTCCCGGCGTCCGTCACGTCCGCATCCCCGGCCCTCCGCATGGTCACCCCGGCCCCCTGCGCAGGTGGGGTGCCCGGACCGGGCGAGGCGCTCCCGCCACCGCCGGCCGCGTCCGTTCCGCCGTACGCATCCATTCCGCCCCGTTTCCCGATCCCCGTCCGTGTTCCGGCCCCCGGCCGCAGGGCACCGTACCGCCCGTACGCGCCGCCCCACGGCGGTCGCACGCGAACGTTACTCAGACCCATCCGCACCGCACAGCCCCGTACGCCCCGCCGCGAGTTCCGTACGCCCTCGCACCGTCGGTCGGTCAAACAGACGGGCGGGCCGGCAGGCCGTCGACGCCGAGGGCCGGCGCCCATCTCACCACGGACGCCGTCGCGTCCTTCGCGCGGGCACTCACCGGCCGTCCCGAGCGGCCGACACCCTCGCCCACCGTTCCCTTCTTCTAGAACCTGTTCTATCTTGACGGTCCGTCAGATCAGGCCGTCGGCCCGTCACGGCCGGGGTGCGCGTGGGAGGACAGGGACCGTGGACTTCACCTTCACCGAGGAGCAGCAGGCGGCGGCCGAGGCGGCACAGGGGGTGTTCGCCGGGGTCGCGCCCGACGGCGTGCCCAGCCCCGCGCTCACCCGGGGGGCCGCCGTCGCCGACGGCTTCGACCGGGCACTGTGGGCCAGGCTCGCCGACGCGGACCTGCTGAGTCTGCTGCTGGAGCCCGAGTACGGCGGGGCCGGGCTGGACGCCGTCGCGCTGTGTCTGGTGCTGCGCGAGTCGGCGAAGGTGCTGGCCCGGGTACCGCTGCTGGAGAGCTGCGCGGCCGCCGCGGCCGTACAGGCCTACGGCGGGCCGGCTTCCGGCGGTGCGGCGGCGCCGAAGGCCGCGCTGCTCACGGCGGTGGGGCGGGGCGAGATCGTCCTGACCGTCGCTTCCCACGGCCGCACCGGCCACGATCCGGCCGAGCTCGCCGTGGCCGCCCGCCAGGACGGCGACGCCTGGATCCTCGACGGGGTCCAGACGGCCGTGCCGTGGGCGCACGACGCGGACTACACGGTCGTACCCGCCCAGGTGTCCGCCCACCTGGCCCCGCGCACCGGGGCCGACCGCACGGACACCGACCACGCCGAGACCGGTCGCACGATCCTCGCCCTGGTCCCGCGCGATCACGAGAGGGTCGTACGCGCCGAGCAGGTGTCCACCACCGGCGAGCGCCTCGCCGAGGTACGCCTGGAGTCCGCGCGGATCGCGGCGGCCGACGTCATCGACGCCGACGGCGCCTGGGAGTGGCTGCGCGGGCTGCTGACCACGGGCACGTGCGCGCTCGCGCTCGGGCTGGGCGAGAACGTGCTGCGGATGACCGCCGAGTACACCGGCAGGCGCGAGCAGTTCGGCTTCCCCGTGGCCACCTTCCAGGCCGTCGCCGTGCAGGCCGCCGACCGTTACATCGACCTGCGGGCGATGGAGGCCACCCTGTGGCAGGCCGCGTGGCGGATCGCGTCCGGGACGCAGGGCGCGTTGCCGACGACCGGTGACATCGCGGTCGCCAAGATCTGGGCCTCGGAAGGGGTGCGCAGGATCGTGCAGACGGCACAGCACCTGCACGGCGGGTTCGGCGCGGACGTCGGATACCCGCTGCACCGGTACCACGCCTGGGCCAAGCATCTGGAGCTGTCGCTCGGTCCGGCGGCGGCCCACGAGGAGGCGCTGGGCGACCTGCTGGCCGCCCATCCGCTCGGCTGAACCGAATGACCGGATGAACCGGCAGAAACGGCCGCCGGGACCGCGGGACCCCGCAGCCTGCGGGGTCGCGGGACCGTGAGACCGCTACAGGACGTGTCCGGGCCGGCCCTCGTCCGTCACGACGGGACGGCCTGCGGCCGCCCAGACCTGCATGCCGCCGTCCACGTTCACGGCGTCGATGCCCTGCTGGACCAGGTACATCGTGACCTGGGCCGAGCGTCCGCCGGAACGGCAGACGACATGGACGCGGCCGTCCTGGGGCGCCGCCTCGGTCAGCTCGCCGTACCGGGCCACGAACTCGCTCATGGGCAGGTGCAGCGCCCCTTCGGCGTGACCCGCCTGCCACTCGTCGTCCTCGCGGACGTCCAGCAGGAAGTCGCCGTCCTTGAGGTCAGTGACCTCGACCGTGGGCACACCAGCTCCGAAACTCATGCCACCGACGCTACCCGAAACGCCTCGCGTCCCGACCGGGGCTACCCCAGCAACGCGGCCAGCTCCGCCTCACGTGCGGCGACATCGGCCAGGAGCTTCTCGGCGATCTCGTCCAGCAGGGCGTCGGGGTCGTCCGGAGCGAGCCGCAGCATCTCTCCGATCGCGCTGATCTCCAGCTCCCGCGCGAGGTGCGTGAGCATCTCCTTGCGCTCGGCCAGCCATTCCAGGCGGGCGTAGAGCTCCTCGCTGGGGCTGGGGGCCCGCTCGGCGGGCGCCGGACCGGCCGCCCACTCCTCGGCCAGCTCACGCAGCAGGTTCTCGTCGCCACGGGCGTAGGCGGCGTTGACCCGGGTGATGAACTCCTCGCGCCGCCGGCGCTCGTCCTCCTCCTGGGCCAGGTCGGGGTGGGCCTTGCGGGCGAGTTCGCGGTAGAGCTTGCGGACCTCGTCGCTGGGGCGCACCCGCTGCGGGGGCCGCACCGGCTGGTCCGTGAGCATCGCCACGGCCTCGGGGAACAGACCTTCGCCGTCCATCCAGCCGTGGAACAGCTCCTCGACGCCCGGCATCGGCAGCACCCGCGCGCGAGCGTCCTGCGCCTTGCGCACATCCTCGGGGTCGCCGGTGCGGGCGGCCTTGGCCTCCGCGATCTGCGCTTCCAGCTCGTCGAGCCGGGCGTACATCGGGCCGAGTTTCTGGTGATGGAGGCGCGAGAAATTCTCGACCTCCACACGGAAGGTCTCCACCGCGATCTCGTACTCGATCAGCGCCTGCTCGGCGGCCCGTACGGCCCGCTCCAGCCGCTCCTCGGGCCGTGCCTGCTCAGCTTCCGGGGTCGTCACCCGAACAGCGTAGGCCACCGTCGGGCCGGTCCGGTTCCACAGGGCCGGGACAGACCGCCCGCACCCTGATCGCGCCGAGGCCCGGCAGGCCACCCGGAACGTTCCGCGACGGCAGACGACCCCGCGCGGACGGCCGCCGAACGTCACACGCCCGTCGGCGACCACACACGGACAGCCGCCGAACGTCACACGCCCGTCGGCGACCACACACGGACAGCCGCCGAACGTCACACGCCCGTCGGCGACCACGCGCAGACGGCCGCCGAGCCTCCCGATCCCTCTGGGCGACCACGCGCAGACGGCCGCCAGGCCTCACACGCCCGTCTCCGCCGGGACGCGGCCCGCCCGTACCGCGGCCACCAGCCGGGCGTGGTCCGCCTCCGTGCGGTCGGCGTAGGCGACGGCGAAGGTGCCGATCGCCTCGTCCAGCTCCTCGTTCTTGCCGCAGTAGCCCGCGATCAGGCGCGGGTCGGCGCTGTGCGAGTGGGCGCGGGCCAGCAGGGCGCCGGTCATCCGGCCGTAGTCGTCGACCTGGTCGGCGGCGAGCGCGGCCGGGTCGACGCTTCCCTTGCGGTTGCGGAACTGCCGGACCTGGAAGGGCCGGCCCTCGACCGTCGTCCAGCCCAGCAGGATGTCGCTGACGACCTGCATCCGCTTCTGGCCGAGGACGACCCGGCGGCCCTCGTGCTCGACCCGGGGCACCTCGAACCCGGCGCTCACCAGGTGCGGCACCAGCGCCGACGCCCGCGCCTCCTTCACCTGGAGGACCAGGGGCTCGCCCCGGTGGTCCAGCAGCAGCACCACGTACGACCGGGTGCCCACGCTGCCCGTGCCGACGATGCGGAAGGCGACGTCGTGCACCGCGTGCCGGGCCAGCAGCGGGAGACGGTCCTCGGAGAGCGTGTCCAGGTACGGCTCCAGAGCCGCGGCGACCGCCGCGGCCTCGGCGTCCCCGATGCCCCGCAGGACCGGGGGCGCGTCGACGAAGCGGCGGCCGCCGTCCGCGGTCGGTTCGGTCGACTTGGCCGCGAAGCGTCCGCTGGTGTTGGCCCGCGCCTTCTCGGAGACCCGCTCCAGGGTGCCGAGCAGGTCATGGGCGTCGGTGTGGGAGACCAGCTCCTCGTCCGCTATGGCGTTCCACGCGTCCAGCACCGGGAGCTTGGCCAGCAGGCGCATGGTGCGGCGGTAGGCGCCCACCGCGTCCCGTGCCGCCTTGCGGCAGGTGTCCTCGTCGGCGCCGGCCTCCCGGCCCGCGAGCACGAGCGAGGCGGCGAGCCTCTTGAGGTCCCATTCCCAGGGGCCGTGCACGGTCTCGTCGAAGTCGTTGAGGTCGATGACCAGGCCGCCGCGGGCGTCACCGTACAGACCGAAGTTCGCGGCGTGCGCGTCGCCGCAGATCTGCGCGCGGATCCCGGTCATGGGCGTGCGGGCCAGGTCGTAGGCCATGAGACCCGCCGAGCCCCGCAGGAACGCGAACGGGGTGGCCGCCATCCTGCCCACCCGGATCGGCGTGAGCTCCGCGATCCGGCCCCGGTTGGACTCCTCCACCGCGGCGACCGCGTCGGGCCGTGAGGCGTCGAGGTCCAGTTCGGCGTGGGCCGCGCGGGGCACCCGGCGCCGCAGCGCCTTCCCCTCCTCCTTGGGCGACCCCTCGACGGGCCACGCGGCGAAGCCCCGCACGGTGGACAGGCGCCGGGCCACCACCGGCGCGTCCGGCCGTCCCTGCGCCACCGCCCGTTCCGGCGCCGCCGAACGCGCCGACTGCCCCGGAACCACCGGTTCCACGCCGGGCTCCGCAGCACCGACGGCCTCCGCCGACCCGGCGGACCCCACCGGCTCCGCCAACTCCGCACCGACCTCGGTCATGACGACCGCCTCCCCCGCACCCGCGCACGAACTTCCATGAACATCAATGCGTGCTGACGGTACCGCCGGTGGCCGAAACGCGTCAGACCCTGTGGACAACCACCCGCAGAACACCCACTCCGGGCGCCGGGTGGGCCGGCTCTCGGCCCTCCTCACCTCCGGCACTCCGGCACTCCGGCCGGCCCGGACGCCTCAACCCCGGGCGCAGCCGTCCAGCACCGTCCGGTACCAGGGCGCGTACCGGGAGAAGGACTCCGCGAAGTCCGGTCCGGGCGCGGCTGCCAGGTCGGTCCGAAGCGGCCCGCCGTCGAACCAGTGGTCGGTGACGAGCATGCCGAGCGCGTGCCCCAGCCGCGGTTCGCCGTGCAGCAGGTCCCGGGCCTGCTGGACGGTCAGGTCCCGCTCCGGCCAGGTCAGTCCGGCGCAGTCGGCCACCGCCCGCAGCAGGTCCCGGACGGTCACCGGCTCGGCGGGGGCGACGTGGTAGACGGACGCGGTCAGGCTCCGTCGCGGGGCGAGGCCCGCCATGACCGCCAGACGGGCCAGCTCGTGCACGGAGACCACGGACAGTCGCGCGGGCCAGCCCTCGACCGTGCCGGGCAGGGCGCGCAGCAGACCGGGCAGACCGGGGACGAACCAGGTGTCGCCTGGACCGTGGACGAGATGCGGGCGGAGCACGATCCCGTCCGCGGCGAGCACGGCGTCCTCGGCGACGGCCCGGGTCGCCGAGGTCGGCGACTGCGGGTTGCGGACCAGGTCCTGCGGGCGGGCCCGGCGGTAGGTGCCCCGCCCGTAGACGGACGCCGTGCTGATCTGGACGATGCGGGACACCCCGGCCCGTCGGGCCTCGGCGACCAGGGCCTGCGTACCCCGGGCATTGACGCTCTCGTTGTCCTCCGGACTGCCGCCGACCCGAGCGGCACAGTGCAGCAGCACGTCCACCCCGGCACACACTCCGCGCAGCGAGCCGGGATCGCCGAGATCGGCCTCGACGGTCACGGGCTCCCGCGCGCCGGGCGGCGACTGACCGGCGGAGCCGGGCAGCGGTCTGCGATGAAGCATCAGCCGCAGGTCCACGCCCAGGCCGCGGGCCTCGCCGACCACGTGACGGCCGACGAAGCCGGCCGCTCCGGTGATCAGGACGGTAGGTGGCACGGAACTCCCTCCGCGGGACGCAGAACTCCCCTGCGGGTCAAAGGATGCCCTCCCCGGAACACCGGCTCCGGACGGAGGGCGAGCCGACAGGATCATCAACTGTCCGGCACCCAGGAGCACTTCACGCCGCTCACGACTCTCCCGGCCTGCGGGCGGCCCGGCCGCATCACCTTCGGCACAGCCAAGTCCCGCCCCACGGGCCCGACATCGCGGTCACTCCGAGAGATCGCCCGGACACGGAGTGCACCCGCCGACGTCATCGAATTCGATCATGGACCCCGGACCGCGGAGGACGGCCCTTCCGGGCGCTGAGACCTTCCTCACAATCCACCCGTCGCCGGGGAGGACGAAAACAAGTGAAGATCCACATCGAGGATCGGGTGACCGGCGGCCCCGAGTCGGCGACTCCGAGCCCGCACCCCTCGCACCGCCGACCCCGACCGAAGACCTCGGCCCGGCAACGGCCCCCAGGTTTCCGCCCACATACGCGAAACGGTCGGTACCGTAATCGGTACCGACCGTTTCGTCTGGTGCGCGAGGGGGGAGTTGAACCCCCACGCCCTTGCGGGCACTGGAACCTGAATCCAGCGCGTCTGCCTATTCCGCCACCCGCGCATTGGGTGCGTCTTCCGGCTCCGTTCCTTTTCGGTGCGGCGCCTTCCGACATGCAGAACATTAGCACGCGGTCGGGGGTGCGTTCACATCCCTTTCCCCTGGGCAGGCGGTGAGCAGCGGCACAGTCGGCCCGCCCGGTGCCGTCGCGGCTACGTCTCGACACGTACCGGTTCACGTATCAACCTCGTACCGGTACCGGCCGTCCGACCGGGAGCCGGTCAGGGTGCACAGTCGGGTGCGGGACACTGGTCTGCGGCCCCCTCTACGATCCTGGGCAAGAGGAGTTCGAAGGGGAGTTCCGCAGGGAAGCTCGCAGGCGTCGACGCCCGTCGACCGAGCCGACAGGGGGAACCAGCCGATCGAGCAGCGCGTGGATACGATCAGTAAGCAGTACGAGCAGTACAAGCACCGGACAAGGCACAGGCACAGGCACAGCGGCAACGACGGAGGAGGTGCCCCATGGGAGTCCTGAAGAAGTTCGAGCAGCGCCTCGAAGGTCTGGTCAACGGCACCTTCGCCAAGGTCTTCAAGTCCGAGGTCCAGCCCGTGGAGATCGCCGGCGCGCTCCAGCGCGAGTGCGACAACAACGCCACGATCTGGAACCGCGACCGCACGGTCGTCCCCAACGACTTCATCGTGGAGCTGAGCACGCCCGACTTCGAGCGCCTCAGCCCCTACTCCGGCCAGCTCGGCGACGAGCTCGCCGGCATGGTGCGCGACTACGCCAAGCAGCAGCGCTACACCTTCATGGGGCCGATCAAGGTCAACCTGGAGAAGGCCGCGGACCTGGACACCGGCCTGTACCGGGTGCGCAGCCGTACGCTCGCCTCGTCCAGCAGCCAGCAGGGACCGCAGGGCCCCGACCCGTCGTCCGCGAGCGGCCGGCGTCCGGGCGGCCACGGCTACCCGCAGCCCGGCGCAGGCGCACCCCCGATGCCGGCCGCACCGCCGCCCGGCGCGGGCCCGCGCCCCGGTGGCTACGGCTACCCGCAGCCGGCCCAGCCCGGCGGCGCGGCCCACGGCGCGCGCACCCGCTACTGGGTCGAGGTCAACGGCGCGCGTCACCAGATTTCCCGCCCGACCCTGGTGCTGGGCCGCAGCACCGAGGCCGACGTGCGGATCGACGACCCCGGCGTATCCCGCCGGCACTGTGAGATCCGGACCGGAACGCCCTCGACGATCCAGGATCTCGGGTCCACCAACGGCATCGTGGTGGACGGGCAGCACACCACCCGCGCTACGCTCCGCGACGGCTCGCGGATCGTCGTGGGCAGCACCACCATCATTTACCGGCAAGCCGAAGGGTGAAGCGGGGGCAATGTCAGAGCTGACCCTCACGGTCATGCGGCTGGGTTTCCTGGCCGTACTGTGGCTGTTCGTGATCGTGGCCGTGCAGGTCATCCGCAGCGACCTGTTCGGTACGCGTGTCACCCAGCGCGGAGCGCGGCGGGAGGCCGCCCGGCCTCAGGCGCAGGCCGCCCGGCAGGCGGCGGCGCCTCCGCAGCAGCGCCAGCAGGCCGCCGGCGGCCGCCAGCGCCGCAACGCCCCCACCAAGCTGGTCGTGACCGAGGGCACCCTCACCGGTACCACGGTCGCGCTGCAGGGCCAGACCATCACCCTGGGCCGGGCGCACGACAGCACGATCGTGCTGGACGACGACTACGCCTCCAGCCGCCATGCCAGGATCTACCCGGACCGGGACGGTCAGTGGATCGTCGAGGACCTGGGCTCCACCAACGGCACGTACCTCGACCGGAGCCGGCTGACGACTCCCACGCCGATTGCGCCGGGTGCGCCGATCCGCATCGGCAAGACCGTCATCGAGCTGCGGAAGTAGTACGACAATGAGCGAGCGGAGCGAGCACGCAGGCGCGGTCCACACCCCGGACCCCGGCGCGCTCCCGACCGGAGGGTGGGCACCGTGCGGATGTATCCGGAGCCGACGGGCGAGGTGCGCATGAGTCTCTCACTGCGCTTCGCCGCCGGATCGCACAAAGGCATGATCCGGGAGGGCAACGAGGACTCCGGCTACGCCGGTCCCCGTCTGCTCGCCATCGCCGACGGAATGGGCGGCGCCGCCGCCGGCGAGGTCGCCTCCTCCGAGGCGATCTCCACCATCGTCGCTCTCGACGAGGACATCCCCGGCTCCGACGTCCTGACCTCGCTCGGCACCGCCGTCCAGCGGGCCAACGACCAGCTGCGCGCCATGGTCGAGGAGGACCCCCAGCTCGAAGGCATGGGCACCACGCTCACCGCCCTGCTGTGGACCGGCCAGCGACTGGGCCTGGTCCACGTGGGCGACTCGCGCGCGTACCTGCTGCGGGACGGCGTCCTCACCCAGATCACCCAGGACCACACCTGGGTGCAGCGCCTGGTCGACGAGGGCCGCATCACCGAGGAGGAGGCGACCACGCACCCGCAGCGCTCGCTCCTCATGCGCGCGCTCGGCAGCGGCGAGCACGTCGAGCCCGACCTGTCGATCCGCGAGGTCCGGGCCGGCGACCGCTACCTGATCTGCTCCGACGGACTGTCCGGGGTCGTCTCCCACCAGACGATGGAGGACACCCTCGCCAGCTACCAGGGCCCGCAGGAGACCGTGCAGGAGCTGATCCAGCTCGCGCTGCGCGGCGGCGGCCCCGACAACATCACCGTCATCGTCGCCGACGTCCTCGACCTGGACACCGGTGACACCCTCGCCGGGCAGCTCTCGGACACCCCGGTCGTGGTCGGCGCGGTCGCCGAGAACCAGAACCAGCTGCACGACAACGGCATCATGCAGACGCCCGCCGGACGCGCCTCCGGCCTCGGCCGCCAGGTGCCCGGACAGGGCGGCGGCGGCGAGTTCGGCCCGCCCGGCTCCGGCGACACCACCGGCTACGTCCCGGCCGGCAGCTTCGGCGACTACACGGACGACGACTTCGTCAAGCCCGGCAAGGGCCGCAGGTGGCTGAAGAGATCCTTCTACAGCGTCCTCGCCCTCGCCGTGATCGGCGGCGGCCTCTACGGCGGCTACCGCTGGACGCAGACGCAGTACTACGTCGGCACCAAGGGCGAGCACGTGGCCCTGTACCGCGGCATCAGCCAGGACCTGGCATGGGTCTCGCTGTCGAAGGTGGAGAAGGACCACCCCGACATCGAACTCAAGTACCTCCCGCCCTACCAGCAGAAGCTGGTCCAGGCCACGATCGCCGAAGGCAACCTGGGCACCGCCCAGAAGAAGATCGACGAACTGTCGGTCCAGGCCTCCGCGTGCAAGAAGGAAGCCCAGCGCCGCACCGCCGAGAGCGAGAACAGCGCCAAGACGGGCCAGGGCGAGGCCGGAGGCACCACGGGAACCACCAGCACCTCCCGCACGTCCAAGGCATCGCCGTCGCCGAACGCGTCGGCATCGACGTCCCCGACCCCGTCCAAGTCCGCGACCGCCACTCCCAGCCCCGGCCCCAGCCTCTCGGAGGAGGAGCAGAAGGTCGTCTCGCTGTGCGGTAAGCAGTAGGCAAGCCGTGAGAGGCCCCGTCACACGATGAGCAGTACTACCAACTCGCCGACGCACCACACGTCCACGATCGGCTCGATCGGCACCCCGAGCCGGCGCAACACCGAGCTCGCGCTCCTGGTGTTCGCCGTCGTCATCCCGGTGTTCGCCTACGCCAACGTGGGCCTGGCCATCGACGACAAGGTGCCGTCCGGCCTGCTGAGCTACGGCCTCGGCCTCGGCCTCCTGGCCGGCGTCGCCCACCTCGCCGTACGCAAGTTCGCCCCGTACGCGGACCCGCTGCTGCTGCCGCTGGCCACGCTGCTGAACGGGCTCGGACTCGTCGTCATCTGGCGGCTGGACCAGTCCAAACTGCTCCAGTCGATCAAGCAGGCAGGCACCGCCGCGCCCCGCCAGCTGCTGTACACCGCCATGGGCATCGCGCTGTTCATCGTCGTCCTGGTCTTCCTCAAGGACCACCGCGCGCTGCAGCGCTACACGTACATCTCCATGGTCGGCGCCCTGTTCCTGCTGCTGCTGCCGCTCGTACCGGGTCTCGGCCAGAACATCTACGGCGCCAAGATCTGGATCTCCGTCGCCGGCTTCTCCATCCAGCCCGGAGAGTTCGCCAAGATCGTCCTGGCGATCTTCTTCGCCGGCTACCTGATGGTCAAGCGCGACGCGCTCGCCCTGGCCAGCCGCCGTTTCATGGGCCTGTACCTGCCGCGCGGCCGCGACCTCGGCCCGATCCTGGTCGTCTGGTTCATCTCGATCCTGATCCTGGTCTTCGAGACCGACCTCGGCACCTCGCTGCTGTTCTTCGGAATGTTCGTCATCATGCTGTACGTCGCCACCGAGCGGACCAGCTGGATCGTCTTCGGTCTGCTGATGTCGGCGGGCGGCGCGGTCGGCGTGGCGAGCTTCGAGCCGCACGTCCAGCAGCGTGTCCAGGCCTGGCTCGACCCGATGAAGGAGTACGCCCTCAGCCGTCAGGGCGTCGCGGGCCACTCCGAGCAGGCGATGCAGGCCCTGTGGGCGTTCGGCTCCGGCGGCACCCTCGGCACCGGCCTCGGCCAGGGCCACTCCGAGCTCATCCGGTTCGCCGCCAACTCCGACTTCATCCTCGCCACCTTCGGCGAGGAACTCGGCCTGGCCGGCATCATGGCGCTGCTGCTGATCTACGGCCTGATCGTGGAGCGCGGCGTGCGCACCGCCCTCGCCGCCCGCGACCCGTTCGGCAAGCTGCTCGCCATCGGCCTCTCCGGCGCCTTCGCGCTCCAGGTGTTCGTCGTCGCCGGCGGTGTGATGGGCCTCATCCCGCTGACCGGTATGACCATGCCGTTCCTGGCGTACGGCGGTTCCTCCGTCATCGCCAACTGGGCCCTGATCGGCATCCTGATCCGCATCAGCGACACCGCGCGCCGTCCGGCTCCCGCCCCCGCCTCCAACCCCGACGCCGAGATGACCCAGGTGGTCCGCCCGTGAACAAGCCCCTGCGCCGGATCGCGATCTTCTGCGGCCTCCTGGTCCTCACCCTGCTCCTGCGCGACAACTGGCTCCAGTACGTCAAGGCCGACACCCTGGCCTCCGACACGGACAACCGTCGCGTCAACATCACGCGTTACGCCAGCCCGCGCGGCGACATCATCGTCGGCGGCAAGGCCATCACCGGCTCCGTCGAGTCGGGCGACAACGACTTCAAGTACAAGCGCACCTGGAAGGACGGCGCCATGTGGGCGCCGGTCACCGGGTTCTCCTCCCAGGCCTTCGGCTCCAACCAGCTCGAGAAGCTCGAGGACGGCATCCTCACCGGCACCGACAACCGGCTCTTCTTCCGCAACACCCTGGACATGATCACGGGCAAGCAGAAGGAGGGCGGCAGCGTCGTCACCACCCTCAACGCCGCCGCCCAGAAGGCCGCCTACAAGGGCCTGGGCAACAAGAAGGGCGCCGTCGCCGCGATCGACCCGGCCACCGGCAAGATCCTCGCCCTGGTCTCCACCCCCTCGTACGACCCGTCGACCTTCGCCGGCACCTCGGACAGCGACCAGAAGGCCTGGAACAAGGTCCTGAAGAAGAACAACCCCGACGACCCGATGCTCAACCGGGCCCTGCGCGAGACCTACCCGCCCGGCTCCACCTTCAAGGTCGTCACCGCCGCCGCCGCGCTGGAGAACGGCGTGGTCTCCGGCATCGACGACCCCACCAAGACACCGGACCCGTACAAGCTCCCGCAGACCAGCACCAACCTCACCAACGAGCACAGCGGCTGTGAGAACGCCAACCTGCGCGAGGCACTGCGGGTGTCCTGCAACACCGTCTTCGCGAAGATGGCCGACAACGTCGGCAACGACAAGATGATCGAGCAGGCCGAGAAGTTCGGCTTCAACAACGCCGAGCTCGACACCCCGGTGCGCGCAGCCAAGAGCATCTACCCCAAGGACAACGCCCCGCAGAACGCCCTCGACGGCATCGGCCAGGGCTCCAACGCGGCCACCCCGCTCCAGATGGCCATGGTCGCCTCGGCCGTGGCCAACGACGGCAAGCTGATGCAGCCCTACATGGTCGACCAGCTGCGCGCCTCCAACCTCGACGTCATCGAGACGAACGAGCCCAAGGAGCTCTCCCAGGCCGTCTCCTCCGAGACCGCCCAGAAGCTCCAGCAGATGATGGAGACGGTCGTGAAGTCCGGTACCGGAACCTCGGCCCAGATCGACGGCGTCACCGTGGGCGGCAAGACGGGTACCGCCCAGCACGGCCTCAACAACAGCGAGAAGCCGTACGCCTGGTTCATCTCGTACGCCAAACTGTCGGACGGCAGCACTCCGGTGGCCGTCGCCGTCGTCGTCGAGGACGGCGCCGCCAACCGCGGCGACATCACCGGTGGCGGTCTCGCGGCTCCGATCGCCAAGGCCGTGATGAAGGCAGTCATCGACAGCAAGAAGTGACCCCGCTCACGTCCCCTTCACATCGGTGCACGTTGCGATACCGGTCCTGTATCGGGTTACGGGCTAGGCCAGGTCACACAGAGCGATCCGGGTACGGTATGCCCGGACGACAGCCTCCGACCGCACAGACGTGCGGGTCGGGACCGACGGAGAGGGCTGGTAGGTAGCTATGGAAGAGCCGCGTCGCCTAGGCGGCCGGTACGAGCTGGGCCATGTGCTCGGCCGTGGTGGCATGGCGGAGGTCTACTTCGCGCATGACACCCGGCTCGGACGCACGGTGGCGGTGAAGACGCTGCGCGCGGACCTCGCGCGCGATCCGTCCTTCCAGGCCCGGTTCCGCCGGGAGGCCCAGTCGGCCGCCTCGCTCAACCATCCCGCGATCGTCGCGGTCTACGACACGGGCGAGGACTACATCGACGGGGTCTCGATCCCGTACATCGTCATGGAGTACGTCGACGGCTCCACTCTGCGCGAGCTCCTGCACAGCGGCCGCAAGCTGCTGCCCGAGCGCACGCTCGAGATGACCATCGGCATCCTCCAGGGCCTGGAGTACGCCCACCGCAGCGGCATCGTGCACCGTGACATCAAGCCGGCCAACGTCATGTTGACGCGCAACGGCCAGGTCAAGGTCATGGACTTCGGCATCGCCCGCGCCATGGGCGACTCCGGCATGACGATGACCCAGACCGCGGCGGTCATCGGCACGGCCCAGTACCTCTCGCCGGAGCAGGCCAAGGGCGAGCAGGTCGACGCCCGCTCCGACCTGTACTCCACCGGCTGCCTGCTGTACGAGCTGCTGACCGTCCGGCCGCCCTTCGTGGGCGACTCCCCGGTCGCGGTCGCCTACCAGCACGTCCGGGAGGAGCCGCAGTCCCCGAGCGTCTTCGACCCCGAGATCACGCCGGAGATGGACGCGATCGTCCTCAAGGCACTGGTCAAGGACCCGAACTACCGCTACCAGTCCGCCGACGAGATGCGCGCCGACATCGAGGCCTGCCTCGACGGCCAGCCGGTGGCGGCCACCGCGGCGATGGGCTCGGTCGGCTACGGCGGCTACGGCGACGACCAGGCGACCACCGCCCTGCGCGCCGACGGCGGCGCCACCACGATGATGCCGCCCATGAGCCCGGGCAACGGCGGCGGCTACGACTACGACGACCGCCCCGACCGGCGCCGTCAGAAGAAGAACAACACCTCGACGGTCCTGCTGGCGGTCGCGGCCGTCCTGGTCCTCGTGGGCGCCATCCTGATCGGCAAGTGGGCGTTCGGCGGCGGTGGCGCGGGCAACGACACCGTCAGCATGCCCAGCTTCGTCGACCAGACCGTCGCCCAGGCACAGCAGATGGCGGACAACGCGGACCTCAAGGTCGCCATCACCAAGAAGCCCTGCGAGAACACCGAGACCGGCAAGGTCTGCTCGCAGGACCCGACGGCGGGCACCGAGGTCAAGAAGCAGTCCACCGTCAACCTGGTCGTCTCGACCGGGGCGCCGAAGGTGGCCGTGCCGAACGTCGTCGGCAAGAAGCTCGACGACGCCAAGGGCATCCTCGAGGCCGACAAGTACCAGTTCAACGTCAAGACCAAGGAGACGGTGTCCTCCCTGGAGGCGGGCACCGTCCTGGAGCAGAATCCGGCGCTCGGCAAGGAGGTCGAGAAGGGCTCCACGATCACGCTGACGGTCGCCAAGGCCGAGGAGCGGTCCACGGTCCCGGACGTCCTGGGCAAGAGCTGTGACGAGGCCAAGGCCCAGATGCAGGCCAGCGACCTCACCGGCAACTGCACCGAGGTGGAGACCGACGACCAGAACCAGGTCGGCAAGGTCATCGCGACCACCCCGGAGCGCGGCGCCCAGGTCGACAAGGGCTCCACGGTCCAGATCCAGATCGGCAAGGCCAAGCAACAGCAGCAGGTCCAGGTCCCGAACATCCAGGGCCAGAAGCTGAAGGACGCCAAGCAGATGCTCCAGCAGGCGGGCCTCAACGTCGGCAGCATCCAGGGCTCCCAGGACGACGACGCGACCGTCTTCAGCTCCGACCCCGGTCAGGGCAACACGGTCCCGACGGGCACGACGGTCAACCTGATCGCCGTGAAGCAGGGCAACAACGGCGGCTTCCTCGGCGGCGGCAACGGCTGACGGCAGGAGCGCCGCGCACGGCGACCGCACCACGGCGACGGCCCCCGACCGAGTGATCTCGGTCGGGGGCCGTCGCCGTCACCCGTTGCCGTCGCTCCGCCGGAAGCCCGCGTCAGCGCAGTTCCTTCGGCGGCGTGCGCTCGCCGTCCACGGCGTCCACCCGTACCAGCTCGCCCCACACCACGTACCGGTAGCGGCTCGTGTACACCGGCGTGCAGGTCGTCAGCGTGATGTAGTGGCCCGCCTTCTTCTTCCCCGACTCCCCGGGGACGGACCCGAGCACCTTGACGTTGTACTTCGAGGTCTCGGGGAGAATCGCGTAGACCTTGTAGACGTACCACTTGTCCTTGGTCTCGAAGACGATCGGGTCGCCTTCCTCGACCTTGTCGATGTTGTGGAACTTCGCCCCGTGGCCGTCGCGGTGGGCGGCCAGGGCGAAGTTGCCGTTCTTGCCCGTGGTGGGCAGCGTTGCCTTGACCGGATCGACGTAGTAGCCGGCGACACCGTGGTTGAGGACCTTCGCCGACGTGCCCTTCTCGACCAGGACCTCGCCGTTCCTCATCGAGGGCACGTGCAGGAAGCCGATCCCGTTGCGGGTGTCGAGGGCGCCGGGGCCGGTGTCCTGCCCGGCGGCCCAGCCGTCGCGGACCTTGTCGCCCTCCTTGTGCGCCGCCCGGTCGGCGACGACGTTCGTCCACCACAGCGAGTAGACGACGAACAGACCGAGCACCAGCCCCGCCGTGATGAGCAGTTCACCGAAGACACTGACCGCCAGGGCGATCCGGCCCCGGCCCCGGTGCCGCGGCTCCGGCCCCGACTCGGGCACGGCGGTGTGCTCTTCGGTCTCATCGGCGGTCGCTGCCACTGTTTCCTCTGCCCTTAACTGACGAGCGCATCCGGCTTGCCCTTGCTGCGCGGCCGTACCTCGACCATCTTGCCCCAGACGATCAGCCGGTACTTGCTGGTGAACTCCGGCGTGCACGTCGTCAGGGTGATGTAGCGGCCGGGCCCGGTGAAGCCCGACCCGGTGGGAACGGGGTTGATGACGGTGGTGTTGCTCGGCGACGTCACCGGCAGCATCGACGTCATCTTGTAGACGTAGTAGGTGTCCTGGGTCTCGACCACCACCTCGTCGCCCGCCTGGAGCCGGTTGATGTACCGGAACGGCTCACCGTGCGTGTTGCGGTGGCCGGCGAGCGCGAAGTTGCCCGTCTTCGCGTCGGGCATCGCCGTCTTGAGCGGGCTCTCGCCGTAGTGGCCGACCATGCCCTTGTCGAGCACCTTCTTGTTGCTGACGCCCTCCGCGATCGGCACGACGACGTCCAGCTCGGGGATGTGCAGGATGGCGAAGCCCTGCCCCGGCGAGAACGTGCCCGGCGCCCGCTTCCCGCTCGCCCAGTCCTGCTGGAGGCTGCTGGCCTCCTTGCCCGCCTCGGCGTGGGCCCGCACGTTCGTCCACCACAGCTGGTAGGTGACGAACAGCAGCATCAGCACACCGGTCGTGATGAACACCTCGCCGATCGCCCGGCTGGCGACCACGGCCGGGCCGGCCTTGCGCGCCCGCGCCTGCTTGCGCGCCTCGACCCGGGACAGGGGTGCGCGGGATCCGGAGCCGCCCGACGGCGTACGGGTCTCGGGTGCCCCGCCGCCATGACGCCCACCACGGCGCTTGGCGGCCTTTCTGCGGGCCGCGCGGCCTCCCGGGGTGGCTGGAGTGGCGGACGGGGCCGCTGAGGCCTCAGAAGCCGATACAGGGCCACCGGCCCCCAGGTACGACGGGTCGGGCAGCCGCAACGCGACGGTCTCGTCGTCGAGGGGGCGTCCGTACGACGCGCCGTCGTACCGGTCCCCGAGCGCGGTCACGCCGTGGCCCTGCCCACCACCGGGGCGAGCCCCGCCGACCTCGCCACGGCACCCGCGTAGCCGCACTCGACCAGCCAGTTGGCCAGCATCCGGTGGCCGTGCTCGGTCAGCACCGACTCGGGGTGGAACTGCACGCCCTCGACCGGGAGTTCCCGGTGGCGCAGTCCCATGATGATGCCGTCGTGCGTGCGGGCCGTGACCTCCAGCTCGTCCGGCACCGTCGCCGGCTCCGCGGCCAGCGAGTGGTAGCGGGTCGCGGTGAAGGGGGACGGCAGCCCGGCGAAGACGCCCTTGCCGCTGTGCTCCACCGGCGAGGTCTTGCCGTGGAGCAGTTCCGGCGCGCGGTCCACCACGCCGCCGTACGCCACCTGCATGGACTGCATGCCCAGACAGACCCCGAAGACCGGGACACCGGTGGCGGCGCAGTGGCGCACCATCTCGATGCAGACCCCGGCCTCCTCGGGCGTGCCCGGTCCGGGGGACAGCAGCACCCCGTCGAAGCCGTCCTGCGCGTGCGCGGTCGACACCTCGTCGTTGCGCAGGACCTCGCACTCGGCGCCCAGCTGGTACAGGTACTGGACCAGGTTGAAGACGAAGCTGTCGTAGTTGTCGACGACGAGAATGCGCGCGCTCACTGGTTGTCCACCGTCACATCGTTGAAGGGCAGCAGCGGTTCGGCCCACGGGAAGACGTACTGGAAGAGGACGTAGACCACGGCCAGAACCAGCACGATCGAGATCAGCGCCTTGACCCAGGCGTTTCCCGGCAGCTGCCGCCAGATCCAGCCGTACATGCCGTCCCTTCCCCTCGTACCACGGCACCAGACTCACGCCGCACGGCACCAGACTAACGGCGCAGCGCCTCGGGTTCGCCTGCCTCCACGGGCTGTGTGGAGTCCAGGTGCGCCCACACGATCAGCCGGTGACTGTGCCCCCACTCGGGATCGCACGTGGTCAACGTCAGATAGCGGCCCGCCCTCGTATACCCGGACTTACGTGGCACAGGGGCGATCACCTCAACGTCCGTGGGCACGGTTTTGTAGGGCCCTTTGTCGATCCGGTACGTGAACCAGGTCGTCCCGTCCGTCAGCACCACCGCGTCCCCCCGGCGCAGCCGCGGAAAGTCCTTGAACGGATCACCGTACGTACGCCGGTGCCCGGCCACGGAGAAGTTGCCCGTCTGCCCCAGCCGCGCGGTGCCCGCGTAGTGGCCCAGGCCCTTCTTCAGGGTGGCGGTGGCGGTGCCCTCCAGGACCGGCTTGTTCCACGTGAAACCGAGCCGGGGGATGTACATGATCGCGAAGGGCCTGCCGCTGCGGTACGCCGTCGGCGCCGGGGCGGGGGAGGCGGCGGCACCGGGGGCCGCCGACGGCCGGGCGCTCCCGTGCGCCCACTCCTGCCGCAACCGGTCGATCTGGTGGTCCATGACCCGGTCGGCCTTCACCCCGGTCCAGAACAGCACGTAGACGACGAAGAGCACGATCACCGTGCCCACGGTGATGCAGAGCTCGCTGACGGTCCTGACGATCACACGCACCGACACAGGACCCCCCGGCGGCCGCCCTACTCCACGTGCTTCTACCCCACAGGCTTCGCGTAGTGCAGATCCACTGTGCCCGAGTAGCCGGGCAGAGTCACCGTGCCGTTCTCGGTGACTTTCCAGCCGAGCCCGTAGACGTTGACGTACACCATGTAGTTCTGGATCGCCGGGGCCTCCGCGAGGGCCTTCTGGAGCTTCTCCGGGTCGCCGACCGCCGTGATCTTGTACGGCGGCGAGTAGACCCGGCCCTGGAGGATCAGGGTGTTGCCGACGCAGCGCACGGCGCTGGTGGAGATAAGCCGCTGGTCCATGACCTTGATGCCCTTGGCGCCGCCCGCCCACAGGGCGTTCACCACGGCCTGGAGGTCCTGCTGGTGGATGACCAGATAGTCGGGCTGCGGCTCGGGGTAGCCGGGAAGCTTGGCCGTCGCGTCCGGCGGGGCGTCGTTGAGGGTGACCGTGATGGCCTCCCCCTTGAGCTTCTGGGTCCCCGCCCGCTTCTCCAGGGCCGTGACCTTCGCGTCCTCCGCGGCGGTGCTGCCGTCGTCGCCCGCGGCGAGGGACTCGACGTCGTTGCGCAGGGTCGCGTTGGACTCGTCCAGCTGGCCGTTCTTGCGGCTGCGCTCCTGGATGAGGTCGGAGAGCTTCAGCAGCGAGGTGTCCGTACGGATGTTGGTGCCCTTGGCCGTGTTGAAGCTGGTGAAGAAGAGCAGCCCGGCCAGCGCGAAGACGGCCACCGTGAGCACCCGCACGGGCCGGAGACCGACCCGGCGGTGGACAGGACTGGATTCGGTCCCGGGAGAGTCGGCAGAATTGCTCAACGTACCCTTATCTCCTTCGACGCCACGGAAGCACTACGCTAACGGACGCCCGGGGGAGCGCTAAGAGTCCCCTTGTACGCTGCCCCGAGCCAGCCACAGTTCCCTGCGCGGCCACGCAGCGCATCGACAGGAGAGACCCTCGTGCCGAAGTCACGTATCCGCAAGAAGGCCGACTACACGCCGCCCCCGGCGAAGCAGGCGACCACCATCAACCTCAACAGCCGTGCCTGGGTCGCGCCGGTCATGCTGGCCATGTTCCTCATCGGCCTCGCCTGGATCGTCGTCTTCTACGTGTCCGACGGCTCTCTGCCCATCGACAAGCTGGACAACTGGAACATCGTGGTCGGTTTCGGCTTCATCGCGGCGGGATTCGGCGTCTCCACCCAGTGGAAGTAGGGCCGTCCGGGGCTCTGCCCACGGCTATCCGCTGAGTTATCCACAGCCGTTTTCCACAGTGGGGAAAAGAACGACGATCTGTGGATAACCCATCGGGGGATGACGTCGGCGTGACGGGATCCCTCATCGTCGAAAGCTTGTTCGCCCCCTGCCTGACCTGCGGAAACACGGGTCGGTGACAGGGGGCACAGCTGTTCCCGCACGATGTGCACAAGATCCGCCACACGCTGTGGACAACCATCCGCTCAGGTGAGCTGGAACGTCCTCAACAGCGTCACGCCCACGATGACGGCCAACGCCAGCGCACAGCTGCCGTACTGCACCAGAGCACGGCGCCGGCGGGGCGCGTGGACCATGGCGAAGCCGATGGCGACACCGGCGACGAGACCGCCGATGTGCGCCTGCCAGGCGATGTTCATGCCTGATCCGAAGGTGAAGACGAGGTTGATCACCAGCAGGGCGATCACGGGACGCATGTCGTAGTTGAGCCGGCGCATGAGCACCGCCATCGCGCCGAAGAGACCGTAGATCGCGCCGGAGGCTCCGAGCGAGGGCTGGTTCGGCGCGGCGATCAGATAGCAGAGCGCGCTGCCGGCCAGCCCGGAGACGAAGTAGAGCGCGAGGTAGCGGACCCGGCCGAGGGCCGCCTCCAGGGGGCCGCCGATCCACCACAGGCTGAGCATGTTGAACAGGATGTGGATATAGCTGCCGTGCAGGAACATCGAGGTGAGCAGCCGGTACCACTGGCCCTGGGCGACGCCCTCGACGGAGTGCAGCAGCGGGACGTAGGCCTGCCCGAGGAGCTCGAACCGTTCGCTGAAGCGGTCTCCGACGATCTGCTGGACCAGGAAGAGAGCCAGGTTGACGCCGATCAGCACCTTGGTGGCGAGCCGCGGATCGGCGGCGACGGCGCCGCCCGCGAGGGTGCGGGGCCGGGCCGCGGCCGGGCCGGCGCCGGATTCACGGGCGCAGTCGGGGCACTGGAAGCCGACCGAGGCGTTGACCATGCACTCGGGACAGATCGGGCGCTCGCAGCGGGTACAGCGGATTCCGGTCTCACGGTCCGGGTGCCGGTAGCAACCGGGCAGACTCTGGGCGTCCTGCCGACTGCCGCGAGCCTGGTCCATGACATCCCCTAGGTCGTCGTCTGCAATGCCTTGCCCCGCCCATCCTTACGGACGAGCGGGGCATAAGGTTCCCTGCCTCGACGTGCGGACGGCGGCGCGTCGGGCGCGTGGCCGCCTCGGCGTCAGCTCTGACGGGTCTCGACGACGACCGACTCGATGACGACCTCGTTGACCGGGCGGTCGGTGCGCGGGTTGGTCTGGGTGGACGCGATGGAGTCGACGACCTTCTGGCTCGCCGCGCCGGTGACCTCGCCGAAGATGGTGTGCTTGCGGTTCAGCCAGGCCGTCGGGGAGACGGTGATGAAGAACTGCGAGCCGTTGGTGCCCGGGCCGGCGTTGGCCATGGCCAGCAGATAGGGCTTCGAGAACTGGAGCTCCGGGTGGAACTCGTCCTCGAACTGGTAACCGGGGCCGCCGGTGCCGTTGCCCAGCGGGTCACCGCCCTGGATCATGAAGCCGCTGATCACCCGGTGGAAGACCGTGCCGTCGTAGAGCCTGGCCGTGGACTTCTCGCCCGTCTCGGGGTTGGTCCACTCACGCTCGCCCTGGGCGAGCTCGACGAAGTTCTTGACCGTCTTGGGCGTGTGGTGCGGGAAGAGCCGAACCTCGATGTCGCCATGGTTGGTCTTCAAAGTGGCGTAGAGCTGCTCGGCCACGGTCTGCCTTCCGTTGTCTTCCTGTGACTGTCCGAATCCTCGCACGGCCCGGGCGACACGGCGCCCGACGACCCCTTCCGGGCGGATATCCGGGTACTTGCTTGCGGAAAACGAGGCCAGTACTCCCACGACACGGGCACTCGGCGACGATCCGTGGCATTGTCGACGACAAGCTCACGTTCTCCGCATTCATCCGCTATTGCGCTTGATCACCAACCGAGACGCTCTCGAACGGAAGTGATCATAAGTCGGACGGTATGACCCGTATGACCGTCCGCGCATGACCCGGCGCCCGTTGACAGGCATGATCCGTAAAAGCGTGGAAAGTCGAATTACCGTACGCCACCGAGGAGGAGGAACCCGTGACCCGCATCGACAGCGTGCGCGCCGCGACCGGAACGGCGAAGGACAGCGTGCTGCACGCCGCGGAAGTTGTGGCGCCCTACGCCGACACGGCCAAGGAGAAGGCCGCGTACTACGCATCCGAGGCCCGCGTACGGCTCGCGCCCAAGGTGTCGCAGGCCGCGGAGCAGGCCCGCGTCCAGTACGACGCCCACCTGGCGCCCCGGCTGGAACAGGCCCTCTCCCATGTGCCGCCCAAGGTCGACCAGGCCGCACAGGAGGCGGCGACCCGCACCCGCGAGGTCGCCCGGCAGGCCGCCGACTACTCCCGCCCGAAGATCGAGCAGGCGGTGGCGGCGGCCGGTCCCGTCAAGGACGAGGCGGCCGCCCGCAGCCTCGCCGCGCTGGCCGCGTTGCGCGGTCAGGTGACCCCGAAGGAGATCCAGCAGCTCGCCCGCAAGCACAAGCGGCGGGCGAAGGCCGGGCGGGCCGTGAAGGTGATGGCCGGTCTGACCGCGCTGGCAGCCTGCGCCTTCGCCGCATGGAAGTGGTGGGACAGGCAGGCCAACCCGGAGTGGCTCGTCGAACCGCCGGCCGCGACGGAAGTGCCCGAGTCGAATCGGCTGGCGTCGGTGGACGGCAGCCAGTCCGCGCTCGATCCCGAGGTACAGGCCAAGGAGGCCGAGGAAGAGGCGGCGGACCGCGAGGACCGCGGCTGACGTCGGCCGAGTAACGCCGAGGGGCGGAGAACCTGGCGGTTCTCCGCCCCTCGGCGATGTTTCACGTGGAACCACGGAGGCGTGTTTTGCGGTGACGTTTGCAACGCACCGACCCTCCACAATCCCCACACGTTTCCTTGACGCAACGCACCCGTCCGGTCACGCGGCCGCGCGGAAGCCGTTTCACACAAGGCCGCCGTGTCGGAGAAGGTCCGCCACGCCTCCCTGACCAGCCCCTTCGGGACGGTCCGCCGACGCCACTCTCCGCGCATATTTGCGCAAAGAACTGCAACGCCCCGGACCCCTCCCCGAACCATTCGAGTGACACACCTCACGGAACACGCAAAAGACCGGCCGGACACCTGCGAGGTGTCCGGCCGGTCCGTTCCGTGGAGCCTAGGGGAGTCGAACCCCTGACATCTGCCATGCAAAGACAGCGCTCTACCAACTGAGCTAAGGCCCCGGAAGCAAGGCGTCCGACCGGAGAAACCAGATCCCGGTGGGCGCCGCAGACCAGAGTACCGGGTCATCCCGAGTATCTCGCAAAAAGTTGGGGGGTCCCCGTGGGCGACCACTCTCCGTAAGATGCTCGACGTGGTTCGCTACAGCGAACCGCGGTTCTTGGGGAAGCGATGGGGAGACGCAATGGACGCCGCACAGCAGGAAGCGACCGCGAGAGCGCGGGAACTGCAGCGGAACTGGTACGGGGAGCCGCTGGGGGCGCTCTTCCGTAAGCTCATAGAAGACCTGGGCCTCAACCAGGCCCGTCTGGCGGGGGTGCTGGGCCTGTCCGCACCGATGCTGTCCCAGCTGATGAGCGGTCAGCGGGCGAAGATCGGCAATCCGGCCGTGGTACAGCGGGTCCAGCTGCTCCAGGAACTCGCGGGGCAGGTCGCGGACGGCAGCGTCAGCGCCGCCGAGGCCACCGAGCGGATGGACGAGATCAAGAGGTCACAGGGGGGCTCGGTGCTCAGCAACAACGCACAGGCGACCAGCAGTTCCGGTGCGCCCACGGTCAAGCGGGTGGTCCGGGAGATCCAGTCGCTGCTGCGGTCGGTGGCCGCCGCCGGCGACATCATCGAGGCCGCGGACACCCTCGCCCCGACCCACCCGGAGCTGGCAGAGTTCCTCCGGGTCTACGGCGCCGGCCGCACCTCGGACGCGGTGACGCACTACCAGTCCCACCAGAGCTGACGCCGACGGCCCGGTGACCGAAGGGGGTTCGGGGACCGGGCCGATGCCCTGAGGGGGCAGGCGGAAGCCGTCGCGCCCACCGTGGGAGGAGTCGTCGCCCCTGCCGCGGGGGAGGGCAAGAGGGAACGCCTCAGGGGGAGGAGCAGCGCACAGCCATGGGTGAGGTCTTCGCCGGCCGGTACGAACTGGCCGACCCGATCGGACGCGGCGGGGTCGGTGCCGTCTGGCGCGCCTGGGACCACCGCCGACGCCGCTACGTGGCCGCCAAGGTCCTCCAGCAGAGCGACGCGCACTCGCTGCTGCGCTTCGTGCGTGAGCAGGCGATGCGCATCGACCATCCCCATGTGCTCGCGCCCGCCAGCTGGGCCGCCGACGACGACAAGGTCCTGTTCACCATGGACCTGGTCGCGGGTGGTTCGCTGGTCCACCTGATCGGCGACTACGGCCCGCTGCCGCCGGCGTTCGTCTGCACCCTGATCGACCAGCTCCTGGCCGGACTGGCCGCGGTGCACACGGAAGGCGTCGTGCACCGCGACATCAAACCCGCCAACGTGCTGCTCGAAGCCACCGGGACGGGCCGTCCCCGGCTGCGGCTGTCCGACTTCGGCATCGCGATGCGGCTCGGTGAGCCCCGTCTGACGGAGACCAACCTCGTGGTGGGGACACCCGGTTACCTCGCGCCCGAGCAGTTGATGGGCGCGGAACCGGACTTCGCGGCCGACCTCTTCGCCGTCGGGCTGGTCGCGCTGTATCTGCTGGAGGGTGCCAAGCCCGACGCCAAGGCGCTGGTGCAGTACTTCGCGGCGCACGGGACGCCGGGAGCGCCCGAGGGCATCCCCGAGCCGCTCTGGCAGGTCGTGGCGATGCTGTTGCAGCCGGACCCGCAGGCCCGGTTCCGTACGGCCACGGGAGCGCGCAAGGCGCTCGGGGCAGCCGCCGAACTGCTGCCGAAGCCCGGCATCGACGACGAACTGATCGAGATCTTCGACCAACTCGGTCCGCTCCCCGCCGGGTTCGGGCCCGACGGGCCCCACGGGCCACCACCGTCCCCCGGACCCCGGCCGCCGCGGGCCGCCTCCGCCGCTCTGGCGGACCCGGGCACCACCCCCGACGCCGGCCACACCCCGGACACCCCCGCCGCTCCGGACGGGAACACCGCCACCGGTCCGGCGGCCGGCCCTCCGGCCAGTGGGCACGGCACCGGCACCACGCTCCGCGCGGCAGGCCCCGGCACCGCCCCCACCGACCCCCGCCTGAGTCCGAGCCCCCCGTCCCCCTCCCCGGCCCCGTCTCCTTCCGCGGCTTCACCGGCTCCCGCTCCGGCCCCGGAACACTCCGCCGCGTCCCGGTCCGCCCACGCGGCCGCCCCGGCGCCGTCCCGCCCCGCGTCCATGTCCGACACCGGCAGCTTCCACCTTCCGCCGCCCGGGACGCCCGTCCCCGAAGTCCCCGCGCCCCGGCACCCCGTGCCCGCCGCCCCCCACGAGCCCACGTACGCCCCGCCCGCGCCCCCGCTCCCGGCCGCCCACCCGCAGCCGGGCCACGCCGACGCCTCCACCGCCTCGTACACCGCCGAGGTCCCGCGGACGCCGACGGCGGCCCGGGAGACCGCACGCCACCGTGCCCGGCGCCGCCCCGGCCCGCCCGCCCGGGTGACCGTCCCGCTGCTGCTGCTCGCGCTGGCCTGCTACGCCGTGGGGTTCTGGGCGCTGGCCCGCGTCTGAGCGTCCCTGCGGCGCGCTGCCGCCGTCCACACCCCGAGACCCAGCAGCAGCACACTGCCCGTGCCGATCCCGCCCGCGGCCAGCGCCGTCATCGCGGTGCTGCGGACCGCGCCGCCGTCCGCGGCCGCCCGGTCCCCCTCCGTGACCTCGAAAACGCCCTGTGGCGCGGACCGGCCCGCGTATCCGGGCCCGGCCTCCCCCGCGCCGTCGACCCGCACCCGCAGCGTCAGCCCGAACGGCCCGGTGCCGAACCGGTCGGCCACCTGCGCGGCGAGATGCACCACCAGATAGTAGGAACCGGCGAAGCGCACCGCGCCGACCGCGTCGGTGGGGTCGTAGCGGTTGACGTAGCGGACCGGTGGCACGGGGGCGAGCGCGGCCGACTTCTGCCTGCCGTCGTAGCTGACGCCCACGTCCTCGACCTGTGCTCGCACCGGGTTGTACAGCGACAGCACCAGCGCTCCCACGGCGTAGCCGCTGCCGCCGCTCGCGCTGCCCAGGTCGGCGGTGGCGTGGAGCTGCCGCCCCCAGTCGACGGGCACCTTGTAGAAGAGCGTCTGTCCGGGCACGATGTCGGCCCGCCAGACCCCCTGCCCGACCGCGGTCGCCGAGCCGAAGCCCGCGCCGCCCTGCCGCTCGCGCGGCTCGTCCGCGAGCGGAGCGGGGGAGGCGGAGTTCCAGACGTCGGGCGCACGCGTCGCGCCGGCCTCCTCCGGCCGGGGTTCCGAGAACACGGCGAGCTCCAGGTCCCAGTCCCCCGGCGCGGTGTCCGTCGTACCGAGCCGCTCCACGACCAGGTAGTACGTGCCCGACTGCCGGCACAGGGCCTTGGCCGGGGACACCTCCCGCGCGCCCCACGCAGTGACGGGCCGCGGACTGCGGGCGGCTCCGAAGGTCGCCGAGTCGTACGAGCAGGCGTGACCGTCGGAGTCCTGCACGGAGACCCTGATCCCGTCCACGGCGCCGATCGAGGCGTCCGGGGCGGGCACGGCGGTGGCGGAGGCGTACACGCTCGACGTGGTGTCGAGTTCCAGGCGGTAGTAGACCTTGCCGCTCCCGGCGAGGGTGCTCCGGTAGGTCTCCCCGGGATCCAGGCGCCCGGCGTCCGCGGTCCCGGCCGCGCCGACGACCCTCCGATCGCCGTCGGCGAAGGCGTACCCGGGAGCCGCCGAGGACGCCGCGGAGGCGGCGGACGTGCGGGGGGCGGCCGCCGCGCCCGGTACGGCCGCGACGGAGCACAGAACCGCTGCCGCGGCGACCGCGCGCGCCCGCGGTCGCCTCCGCCGGACCCCGGCGTGTCCCCACGCCCTCGTACGCCGTCCCCACACGCGCCCCACCACGCGCCCCCTCGCCGCTGCCGGACCGGAACGTCGCCCATCCTGCCCCGCCGCGAGGTGGACCACCCGGCAAATCCGTACGAGCGTCCGAAACCGGAGGCCACGGACAACGCAAAACCCCGACCGCAGGGGCGGTCGGGGTCTGTTCAGAATCCGGTGTCGGTACTCACGAACCCGTGGGCACGGAGTCAGTCGCCTCCGTCCACAGATCCTGCTCGGCGCGATCCGCCTGGATCTGGCGGTACACGAGGAGCCCGCCGATGGCGGCCAGTGCGACCAGGAGAAGCTTCTTCACCGCGCGACCTCGTCTTTCCTTGACGTAGGGGACCTCTGGCGCCCGACTATACACACCGGCCGATATCGATCAGTGACCTGCACCGGGGCCCCCAACTGCGGCCCGGGACAGCGCAGTACGAGCGGCTCGAACCGCTCCGACCAGCACGGCCGCCGGAGAGTGAGCACCCCTCCACGCACAGCGACTTCTACCGCGTCCTGCCCGTCCGCTCCCCCTCTTCCAATTTTCGGCCTCCCTTGCGCCCATCCGTGTGGTGCTGATCCGAAGATCGACGCGCCGCGGGCGTCGGTCCACCACTTCGCGACCGACATACACATCATGAACAAAGTACGCAAATCGACCGACCCGAATGTGAGGGGCCATGGGCCGCAACCAGGTCATGAAGCTCTGGACCGTCATCGTCACCGCCTTCCTCGCGCTGTGCACGGCGCTCGGACTCGTCACGACGACCGCCACGACGGCGGTAGCCCGGACCGAGCCGATCCGCAAGAGCAACAGCAACGCCCTGGGAACGACGGTGCCGGCCCCGGCCCCCTGGCTCCTGTCCCTCGACCGGACCCTGCCTCCCACGATGAAACAGCGCATCCGCGCCGAGGCCCACGGCAAGTCCCCCGGCTGCCGCAACCGCTCCGCGGCGGACACCGAGGCGGCCGCCCCGCCGGTCCGGTCCCTCTGTGAAGGCTCCGACGCCCCGGACGAACCGCCCACGCCCCTCCAGCAGTGACAGCGCGGCCGGCGAACCCCTCCACGGCGCCGACGACCGGACACGAAGGCCCTCGACCTGATTCAGGTCGAGGGCCTCTCTGTCAGCCGGACAGGCCCTGACGGCGCGGGATCAGCTCCCGCAGATCGGCGAAGAGACGCTCGTGGGCGGCCGCCGCGGCCGGGTCGGTGAGGTCCATCCCCTGGATGAAGCCGTGCACGAGCCCGGGTTCGACCCGGTGCCGGACCGGCACACCGGCCCGCGCGAGCCGGTGGGCGTAGGCGTCGCCCTCGTCACGCAGCGCGTCGTGCTCGGCGGTGACGATCAGGGCGCCGGGCAGTCCTGACAGGTCGTCGGCGTGCAGCGGGGAGGCGGCCCGGCGCCGGGCGGGGTCCGGGACGAACTGCTCGACGAAGAGGGCGAGCTCGTCCGCGTCCGGGCCGTGTCCGGTGCCCTTCTCGGCGATGGACGGCTGACGGAGCAACAGATCGGTGTTCGGACAGAACAGCGCCTGCAACGCGGGCAGCGGCCCGCCCTCGTCGCGCAGCACCAGACATGCCGCGGTGGCGAGGAAGCCGCCGGCGCTGTCACCGGCCACCGCGTCGGGCCGCACGGCGCGCAGCACCGCGACGGCGTCCCGTACGGCGGCCGGGTGGGGGTGCTCGGGGGCCAGCCGGTAGTCGACCGCGAGGACGTCCAGGTCGCACGCCCGGGCGATACGACGGCAGGTGCGGTCGTGGGTGTCGAGGTCGCCGAAGACGAACCCGCCGCCGTGCAGGTACACCAGCAACGGGCGCGGCCCGTCGCCGGGACGGTAGCGGCGGACGGGCACGGCTCCGGCGTCCGTGGTGACGAAGGCGTCCTCCACCCGGGGAAGTTCGGGACCCCGTGGACGGACGGCACGCCGCTCGTACGCCGCGGCGCGCAGGCGCACGACCAGATCGGGCACGCGGACGACCGGGTCGGGCAGGCCAGGCAGGTCGGGCAGTGAGGCCGACGGCTCGGGCGAGGAGTTCACGACTCGACCGCCTCCCCGTCCCCCGCGCCGGCCAGGGCCCTGGCCGCGGCACCTCCACCACCGCGCAGGCGACAGCCCCCGAAGAGCGCCGGGCCCACCGCGAACACGAGCAGGACCAGGGCCTGCGGCACCCCGGTCAGCGCGTAGATCACCAGGACGACGACCGCATAGATCACCGCCGGGACCAGTACGGACAGACCCGAGATCCCCCGCAGCGTCCGTACCCGCCACCACGGCACCCTCCGGACGTCCGCCTCCCGGCGGGCGCGCCCCTTCGGTCCGGGCGGCGCTGCCTGGCGCCGCGCCCCGGCCGTCAGCGTCGCGTACGTGAGCGCCCCGGATCCCGGCGCCAGGTTCCCCTCATCGTCGTACGACATCGATGTCCACCCCTCCCGCGGGCCCCACCCCGCTCCCCAAGTCCCCATCTGGCAAAGGGACTTTAGACTTCCGCCGGTCCGCGTCCGGTCCGCGTCCCCCCATGACCTCCCGCACGGCCGGCCGTCACGGGACGCCACGGCCGTCCGGTCGGACCAGGCGGCGCGGTGCGGCCCCCTCAGCTGCCCACCAGACGCCTCGGGGGGCCCGCACCGCGCCGCGGGCCTTCGGACTCTCACCGGCCCCCTCAGCCGCTCCTGTGGAGGCACCGGCCGGCCGGGCGGCGGATGTCGACCGCCGACGCAAAAGACCCCCGGCCCAAATGGACCGGGGGTCTTTTCGCTGGTGGGGCTAACAGGATTTGAACCTGTGGCCTCATCCTTATCAGGGATGCGCTCTAACCAACTGAGCTATAGCCCCGCCGCGCTTTGCGGTGTGTGTCCCGCGCGCTGACTCCTGAAGATTAGCGCACGACCTGCGCAGTCCCAAAATCGGTTGTCGCCGGGGCGTCGGCGAGCCTGTCCGCAGGGCTCATTCGTCCTCGGCCAGCGTCAGCTCGACGCCGCCCACGAAGCCCGCCGAGAGGTTGTAGATGAACGCGCCGAGGGTCGCGAGAGCCGTCGCGAGGATGACGTCGATCACCGCGATGATCGTCGTGAACATCAGGACGTTCGGCAGCGACAGGAACGACTGGAGGTCGAAGCCGTTCGACTCGTTCGAGCCGGTGGCCTCGGAGATGGTGCCGCCGACGGTCGAGAAGACGCCCATCGCGTCCATGACCATCCACAGCACGGCCGACGCGACGATCGTGCAGAGGCCCAGGGCGATGGAGAGCAGGAAGCTGACCTTCATCACCGACCACGGGTCGGCCTTGGCGACCCGCAGGCGGGCCTTGCGCACCCGTGGCGTCGTACGGGCGCCGGTACGCGGCCTGCGCACCGCGGACGCCGGGGCGGCGGGCGCGGGCGTCTGATAGGCCTGCGGCGGGTGGTAGGGCCCGGCAGGCTGCTGGGGCTGGCGCTCCCCCGGCAGCGGTGAGCCGGCGTGCACGCCGGGCTGGCCGGGCGGCTGCGCCGGGGCGGCCGGGGCGGCCGGGCCCGATCCAGCCGTCTGCTGGGCCTGCGGGCCTCGGGTGTCCGTCACAGTTCCCCCCTGGGATCCATGAGTGTCAGTCGAGTGCGAGTCTGTCGCATTCGTGGCGGAGCCACGTCCGCCGCCGTCCGTTTCCGTACCGATCGAGGTACCAGACGGTCCGGCGCCTGTGGCTCCGCTCACGATGACTCACTCCTCGTGCTACTCGGCCGAGGGCTCCGCGCCCTCGTCCGTGCCGATGACCGTGACGTCCTCGGCGGCCTCGTCCACGGCGCCGTCGCCGTCGACCTCCTCCGCCTCGCGTCCCGCCTCGGCGTTACGTGCGATACCTACGACGGCATCGCGCTTGCCCAGGTTGATCAGTTGGACGCCCATGGTGTCACGGCCTGTCTCCCTGACCTCGCTGACTCGCGTGCGAATCACACCACCGGACAGCGTGATGGCGAGGATCTCGTCGCTCTCCTCGACAATCAGCGCCCCGACGAGTGATCCACGGTCCTCGACGATCTTGGCGGCCTTGATGCCGAGGCCGCCGCGACCCTGGACGCGGTACTCGTCGACAGCGGTCCGCTTCGCGTATCCGCCGTCGGTGGCAGTGAACACGAACGTACCCGGTCGAACAACATTCATCGAGAGCAGCTCGTCGCCCTCGCGGAAACTCATGCCCTTGACGCCCGAGGTGGCACGGCCCATGGGCCGCAGAGTGTCGTCCGAGGCGGTGAACCTGATCGACTGGGCCTTCTTGCTGATCAACAGGAGATCATCGTCGGCCGAGACAAGTTCGGCTCCGATCAGTTCGTCGTCGGATCCGTCCTCCCGCTCGCGCAGGTTGATGGCGATGACACCACCGGAGCGCGGCGAATCGTAATCCTTCAGCGGGGTCTTCTTGACCAGACCGGCCTTCGTGGCCAGCACCAGGTACGGCACCGCCTCGTAGTCACGGATCGCGAGGATCTCGGCGATCGCCTCGTCCGGCTGGAAGGCCAGCAGGTTCGCCACGTGCTGGCCGCGCGCGTCCCGGCCGGCGTCGGGCAGCTCGTACGCCTTCGCACGGTAGACGCGGCCCTTGTTGGTGAAGAACAGCAGCCAGTGGTGCGTGGTCGACACGAAGAAGTGGTCGACGATGTCGTCTTCCTTGAGCTTCGCGCCGCGTACGCCCTTGCCGCCGCGCTTCTGCGCCCGGTAGTCGTCCGCCTTGGTGCGCTTGACGTAGCCACCGCGCGTGACGGTGACGACGATGTCCTCCTCGGCGATGAGGTCCTCGATGGACATGTCGCCGTCGTAGGGCACCAGCATGGTCTTGCGGTCGTCGCCGAACTTCTCGACGATCGCGGCCAGCTCCTCGCTGACGATGGCCCGCTGGCGGACCGGGGAGGCCAGGATCGCGTTGTACTCGGTGATCTTCGCCTGGAGCTCGTCGTGCTCCTGGACGATCTTCTGACGCTCCAGGGCGGCCAGCCGGCGCAGCTGCATCTCGAGGATGGCGTTGGCCTGGATCTCGTCGATCTCCAGGAGCTCCATCAGGCCCCCGCGCGCGATCTCGACGGTGTCGCTGCGCCGGATCAGCGCGATGACCTCGTCGATGGCGTCCAGGGCCTTCAGCAGGCCGCGCAGGATGTGCGCCCGCTCCTCGGCCTTGCGCAGCCGGAAGCGCGTACGGCGGACGATGACCTCGATCTGGTGCGTCACCCAGTGGCGGATGAACGCGTCCAGGGAGAGCGTGCGCGGCACGCCGTCGACGAGCGCCAGCATGTTGGCGCCGAAGTTCGACTGCAGGTCCGTGTGCTTGTAGAGGTTGTTCAGCACCACCTTGGCGACCGCGTCCCGCTTCAGGACGATGACCAGCCGCTGACCGGTACGGGACGAGGTCTCGTCGCGCACGTCGGCGATGCCGCCGATCTTGCCGTCCTTCACCAGGTCGGCGATCTTCTGCGCGAGGTTGTCGGGGTTGGTCTGGTAGGGCAGCTCCGTGACCACCAGGCACTGGCGGTTCTGGATCTCCTCGACCTCGACGACCGCGCGCATGGTGATCGAGCCGCGGCCCGTGCGGTAGGCCTCCTCGATGCCCTTGCGGCCCACCACGAGGGCGCCGGTCGGGAAGTCCGGGCCCTTGATGCGCTCGATGAGCGCGTCCAGCAGCTCCTCGTGCGAGGCGTCGGGGTTCTCCAGGCACCACTGGGCGCCGGCCGCGACCTCGCGCAGGTTGTGCGGCGGGATGTTGGTGGCCATGCCGACCGCGATGCCCGCCGAGCCGTTGATCAGCAGGTTCGGGAAGCGGGCGGGCAGGACGGTCGGCTCCTGGGAGCGGCCGTCGTAGTTGTCCGTGAAGTCGACGGTCTCCTCGTCGATGTCACGGACCATCTCCATCGACAGCGGCGCGAGCTTGCACTCGGTGTACCGCATCGCCGCCGCCGGGTCGTTGCCCGGGGAGCCGAAGTTGCCGTTGGAGTCCACCAGCGGCATCCGCATCGACCACGGCTGCGCGAGGCGGACCAGCGCGTCGTAGATCGAGGAGTCGCCGTGCGGGTGGTAGTTGCCCATGACGTCGCCGACGACGCGGGCGCACTTGTAGAAGCCGCGCTCGGGCCGGTAGCCGCCGTCGTACATCGCGTACAGCACGCGCCGGTGGACGGGCTTGAGGCCGTCCCGGACGTCGGGCAGGGCACGCGAGACGATGACGGACATCGCGTAGTCGAGGTAGGAGCGCTGCATCTCCGTCTCGAGCCCGACGGGCTCGACACGAAGGACGGTCTCGCCGCCCTCTTCAGGGGTGGCAGGCGTGTTCTCGTCGGTCATTGCTGGTGAGGATCCTTCCTGATGCGGTCAGCTGAGACCGACTCAGATGTCGAGGAAGCGGACGTCCTTGGCGTTGCGCTGGATGAACTGGCGCCGGGCCTCGACGTCCTCGCCCATCAGGACCGAGAACAGGTCGTCGGCCTGGGCCGCGTCGTCCAGGGTGACCTGGCCGAGGACGCGGTGCTCCTGGTCCATCGTGGTGATGCGCAGCTCCTCGGCGTTCATCTCGCCGAGACCCTTGAAGCGCTGGATCGAGTCCTCCCGGACCCGCTTGCCGCGCTGCCGGCCGAGCTCGATCAGCGCGTCGCGCTCCCGGTCCGAGTACGCGTACTCCGCGTCGTCCCGGCCCCACTTGATCTTGTAGAGCGGGGGGCGGGAGAGGAACACGTGGCCCGCCTCGACCAGCGGCCGCATGAAGCGGAACAGGAAGGTCAGCAGCAGGGTGTTGATGTGCTGGCCGTCGACGTCGGCGTCCGCCATCAGGATGATCTTGTGATAGCGGAGCTTGGAGATGTCGAAGTCCTCGTGCACACCGGTGCCGAAGGCGGAGATCAGCGCCTGGATCTCCTGGTTCTGCAGGATCTTGTCGATCCTGGCCTTCTCCACGTTGAGGATCTTGCCGCGGATCGGGAGGATCGCCTGGTACTGCGGGTTGCGGCCGGACTTGGCCGAGCCGCCGGCGGAGTCACCCTCGACGATGAAGATCTCGCACTTGGTGGGGTCGTTCGACTGGCAGTCGGAGAGCTTGCCCGGCAGCGACGCCGACTCCAGCAGGCCCTTGCGGCGGGTGAGGTCGCGCGCCTTGCGGGCCGCCACGCGCGCGGTGGCCGCCTGGATGCCCTTGCGGACGATGTCCGCGGCCTCCACCGGGTTGCGGTCCAGCCAGTCGGCGAGGTGCTCGTAGACCGCCTTCTGGACGAAGGTCTTCGCCTCGGTGTTGCCCAGCTTGGTCTTGGTCTGGCCCTCGAACTGCGGCTCGCTGAGCTTCACCGAGATGATCGCCGTCAGACCCTCGCGGATGTCGTCGCCCGTGAGGTTGTCGTCCTTGTCGCGCAGCAGCTTCTTGTCGCGCGCGTACTTGTTGATCAGGTTGGTGAGCGCCGCGCGGAAGCCCTCTTCGTGCGTACCGCCCTCGTGGGTGTGGATGATGTTGGCGAAGGAGTACACGCCCTCGCTGTAACCGCTGTTCCACTGCATCGCGACCTCGAGGGACAGGCTCTTGTCCCTGTCCTCGGCCTCCAGGTCGATGACCGACGGGTGCACCGGCTCCCCCTTGCGGGAGTTGAGGTACTTCACGAAGTCGACGATGCCGCCCTCGTAGTGGTACGTGACGGTCTTGACCTCGCTCTTCTCGTCCGCACCCGCCTCGTCCGCCCCGGCCGTGGCCTTCGCCGACTCGCGCTCGTCGGTGAGCTTGATCGTCAGGCCCTTGTTGAGGAACGCCATCTCCTGGAAGCGCCGCGAGAGCGTCTCGAAGGAGTACTCGGTGGTCTCGAAGATGTCCGCGTCGGCCCAGAAGGTGACCGAGGTGCCGGTCGACTCGATGGCCTCGTGCTTGACCAGCGGCGCCGTGGGGACGCCCATCTTGTAGTCCTGCGTCCAGCGGTGGCCGTCCGTCCTGACCTCGACGGAGACCTTGCTGGACAGGGCGTTCACCACCGAGACGCCCACGCCGTGCAGACCGCCGGAGACCGCGTAGCCGCCGCCGCCGAACTTGCCGCCCGCGTGCAGCACGGTCAGCACGACCTCCAGGGCCGGCTTGCCCTCGGAGGCGACGATGCCCACCGGGATGCCGCGACCGTTGTCGATCACGCGGACACCGCCGTCGGCGAGGATCGTCACGTCGATCGTGTCCGCGTGCCCGGCCAGCGCCTCGTCGACGGAGTTGTCGACGACCTCGTACACGAGGTGGTGCAGACCGCGCTCACCGGTGGAGCCGATGTACATACCGGGTCGCTTGCGGACCGCGTCCAGACCCTCGAGGACGGTGATGGCGCTGGCGTCGTACGAGGCGGTCACCTCGCCGCCCGAGGGGGTGGCCACGTCGTTCGTGCCTTCGTCGGTGGACGGGATGTTCTCGTCGGTGTTGCCGGAATCGGCCACGAAGCGCCCTTTCTGGCACAGCACGAGCCAGGCTCGTCGGCAGGTTGCCGGAGCGGCTGCGGCATGTTGCGTTGGTAAGCCTTGATCAGCGTTGCTCAGCTTCTCCCGGGCGGTCCCCACGTTTGGGGCGGGATCTGCTTCCAGTCTACCGGTTGCGCCGACAGTGATGGGGGTTTGCCGGTACCTGAGTCCGCATGTGCCGCCCTGAACCGGGCTCTTCCGGGTCCCGATATACGGAAGGGGGCTCCAAGAGGCTCACAGCGGCACTCAGCGCTTTGAGGTGTCAACCCGTTGCTACTCAAGGGTCGGATCAGAATTCGCAACCGTGTGCGGTCGTACGACGAAAGCACCGTGTACCCGCATCACGTGAGGTAAGTCACTCTCGCGCAACCCCCGGCCGGCCCTGAATCGGCCCCGGATCGGGCTCGCGGCGGCGCGGAACGGCCCCGGGGCGGTCCCGCGGAGCCCTCAGGCAAGCCGGCGGCGGCCCGTCCCACCGGGCACGGGCCGACCCGCGATCACTCCCGGCTCATCCGTAGGTGTCACCGGGGCCGGTGCTGCCCGGAGCGCGCAGCGGACCGTACCGGCGGACGGGGGCGGTGGGCCCGTACACCTTGATCAGCTTCACCGCTCCGTGTCCGAGGTCCTCGTTCAGCCGGGCCACCAGCGTCGGGGCGAGCAGGCGGAGGTTCGTCGCCCAGGCCGTGGAGTCGCAGCGCACCACCAGCACCCGCTCGTCCTCGTCGTACTTCTCCGGAACGCAGTGCTTGGCCACGTCCGCGCCGACGATCTCCGGCCAGCGACCCATCACCCCGCCCACCGCGGCGGGTGTCTCCCAGCCGCGCTCGGTGAGCAGCCGGCTGATCGCGGAGCCGAGCGCCATCGGGTCACGGCCGTCGGCGCGTGCCCCGGAACGCAGACCGCCGCCCCGGCGCGCCTGCCTCTTCTGCTGCGCCGCGTCCCCGCGCGCGCGTGCCTGCTCGCGGGCCGCCCGCAGCGCCACCCGCGCGAGGTCCACACCCGAGGGCTCGGGCGTCTTCCCGGATATCTGCCCGGAGTCCTTCTCGCGGGCCGGTTCCTGGCCGCTCACAGCCGCTCGACCGTCCCGTCGGCCACGGCGTACCGCGCGCCCGCCAGCACATGGGGGACGTCGTCGTCGACCGCGGCCGTCACCAGGACCTGCTCACCGGTGGCGACCAGCTCGGCCAGCCGCTCCCGGCGACGGGCGTCGAGCTCGGCGAAGACGTCGTCGAGGATCAGCACGGGCTCGTTCCCCTCGGCCCGCAGCAGCTCGTACGACGCCAGTCGCAGCGCCAGCGCGTAGGACCAGGACTCGCCGTGCGAGGCGTAGCCCTTGGCGGGGAGCTGCCCGAGCTTGAGCAGCAGATCGTCGCGCTGCGGCCCCACCAGGGTGACGCCCCGCTCGATCTCCTGCTTGCGGGCCTCGGCCAGGGCGGCCATCAGCTGGTCGTTGAGCTCCTCACGGCTGTGGCCGGTGATCCCGGCCGCGGACGGCCGGTACTCCAGGACGACCGGCCCGCCGCCGGGGGCCAGCTGCTCGTACGCCTTGTCGGCGAGCGGCTGGAGCGCGGCGACCAGGTCGAGACGCCGGGCGAGCAGTTCCGCGCCCGTGCGCGCGAGGTGCTGGTCCCACACGTCGAGCGTGGACATGTCCATGGAGCGGCCGCCGTGGCGGCGAGCGAGCGCGGCCGACTTCAGGAGGGTGTTGCGCTGCTTGAGGACCCGCTCGTAGTCGGCGCGCACGCCGGCCATCCGCGGGGAGCGCGCGGTGATCAGCTCGTCGAGGAAGCGGCGCCGCTCGCCGGGGTCGCCCTTGACCAGTGCGAGATCCTCGGGGGCGAACAGCACGGTCCGTACGATGCCCAGCACGTCACGCGGCCTGACCTGCGACGACCTGTTGATACGGGCGCGGTTGGCCTTGCCCGGGTTGAGCTCCAGCTCGACCAGTTGCTGCCGTTCGCCCTGCCTGACCTGGGCCCGGACGATCGCGCGGTCGGCGCCCATCCGGACCAGCGGCGCGTCGGAGGAGACGCGGTGGCTGCCCAGGGTGGCCAGATAGCCGACGGCCTCGACGAGGTTCGTCTTTCCCTGGCCGTTGGGGCCGACGAAGGCGGTGACGCCCGGGTCGAGCGGAACCTCGGCCCGGGCGTACGAGCGGAAGTCGGCCAGCGACAGATGCGTGACGTGCATGGTCGTGTACCGACCTCCCCCAGATCCTTCGGGTAGCGGATTACTTCTTCTCGACCGCGTGGCCGCCGAACTGGTTGCGCAGGGCGGCGATCATCTTCATCTGCGGCGAGTCCTCCTGGCGGGAGGCGAACCGGGCGAACAGCGAGGCCGTGATCGCGGGCAGCGGCACGGCGTTGTCGATGGCGGCTTCCACGGTCCACCGGCCCTCGCCGGAGTCCTGTGCGTAACCCTTCAGCTCGTCCAGGTGCTCGTCCTCTTCGAGGGCGTTCACCGCGAGGTCGAGCAGCCAGGACCGGATGACCGTGCCGTCCTGCCAGGAGCGGAAGACCTCGCGCACGTCCGTGACGGAGTCGACCTTCTCCAGCAGCTCCCAGCCCTCGGCGTAAGCCTGCATCATGGCGTACTCGATGCCGTTGTGGACCATCTTCGCGAAGTGACCCGCGCCGACCTTGCCCGCGTGCACCGCGCCGAACGAACCCTCGGGCTTGAGGGCGTCGAAGACGGGCTGCACCTTGGCGACGTCGTCGGCGTCACCGCCGTACATCAGCGCGTAGCCGTTCTCCAGGCCCCAGACACCGCCGGAGACACCGCAGTCGACGAAGCCGATGCCCTTGGCCGCCAACTCCCGCGCGTGCTGCTCGTCGTCGGTCCAGCGGGAGTTCCCGCCGTCCACGACGATGTCACCGGGCTCCAGCAGCTCGCCCAGTTCGTCGATCGTGGCCTGGGTCGCGGCACCGGCCGGGACCATCACCCAGACCACCCTCGGGCCGCTGAGCTTGCCCACAAGCTCTTCCAGGCTGTGGACGTCGGCGAGGTCCTGGTTGCGGTCGTATCCGATGACGGTGTGACCTGCGCGGCGGATCCGCTCGCGCATGTTGCCGCCCATCTTGCCGAGGCCGACGAGACCGAGCTCCATCAGTTGTTCCTTAGGTTGCTGTGTGGCGAGGGCACTTTCGTACCTGTGTCCGACCCTAAACCCGGACGCTCACGCACACCTGTGGGCATACCCGCTCATACGTACGCCCTCACCTGTGGCTTCGTCCGCGGGCCGGTTGTCCACCGGGCCCGCGGACGCTGTGGACAACCGTCAGCCGCTCAGCCGCACCGGCATGATCAGGTACTTGTAGGCGATGTCCGCCTCGGCGTCCACCGACGGCTTGCCGCTGAGCAGCGCGGGCTTGGTGGACGTCGTGAAGGACAGCTGCGCCACCGGGGAGTCGATCGCGCTCAGGCCGTCCAGCAGGAACGTCGGGTTGAAGGCGATGGAGATGTCGTCGCCCTCGAGCTGGGCGTCGACCCTTTCCACAGCCTGTGCGTCGTCGCTGGAGCCGGCCTCCAGGATGAGCACGCCCTGCTCGAAGCTGAGCCGCACCGGGGTGTTGCGCTCGGCCACCAGGGCGACGCGCTTGACGGCCTCCACGAAGGGGGCGGTCTCGATCACGGCCACGCTGTTGAACTCCGTCGGGAACAGCGTGCGGTACTTCGGGAGATCGCCCTCCAGGAGCCGGGTGGTCGTACGACGGCCGGCGCCCTCGAAACCGATCAGACCCTCGCCGGCACCCGAGCCGGACAGCGCCAGGATGACGCTGTCGCCGCTCGTGAGGGCCTTGGCGGTGTCCAGGAGCGTCTTGGCGGGCACCAGGGCCACCGCGGACGCGTCGGGGTTCTCCGGCTTCCACAGGAACTCGCGGACCGCGAAGCGGTAGCGGTCGGTGGAGGCCAGCGTGACGGTGTCGCCCTCGATCTCGATGCGCACACCGGTCAGGACGGGCAGCGTGTCGTCACGGCCGGCCGCGATGGCGACCTGCTGCACGGCGGAGGCGAAGACCTCGCCGGGGACGGTGCCCGTCGCGTTCGGCATCTGGGGAAGTGCCGGGTACTCCTCCACAGGCAGGGTGTGGAGGGTGAACCGGGAGGAGCCGCAGACCACCGTCGCCCGTACACCGTCTGTGGAAATCTCCACCGGACGGTTGGGGAGGGCGCGGCAGATGTCGGCGAGCAGCCGGCCGGAGACGAGGACCGTGCCCTCCTCCTCGACCTCGGCCTCCACCGACACGCGTGCGGAGACCTCGTAGTCGAAGCCGGACAGGCTGAGCTGGCCTTCCTCGGCCTTCAGCAGGAGGCCGGCGAGGACCGGCGCCGGCGGACGGGCCGGGAGGCTGCGCGCCGCCCAGGCCACTGCCTCCGCGAGTACGTCGCGTTCCACCCGGATCTTCACCGTTGCCGCCTCCTGCTGTTGCCGGCGCTTCTCGCTCTGCCTGGCCTTCGTCGTCTGTCTCGGTGCCGTCGGTCCCCGTGGCGGGGAGGGCCACCGGGGAACAGTCTGACGCACGGCACTGACAGTAGGTGCCTATCGAGGTCAAGTCGTGACGAGGGGCAGCCGGGCACCGAGGAGCGAGTTGTGCACAGGACCCCCTTCGAAGCTGATTTCTCGCTCTCTCTAGTCGGGAGTAGTAGTAGGGGCTGTGGATACCGTGGATAACCCCGTTTTCGCAGCTCAGAGGCGATTTTTTATCCACCGGTCCTGTGGGTGACGGCCGTGGACAACTCGGGGTTTCTGTGGAGAACAGAAAGTTCTGCACACACCGTGCACAGCCGGGGGCCACTTCTCCCCAGCGTCGTCCCCAGCTTTACCCGCCTTTCCCACAGCCCAACCCGGCACCTTCGTGTGACGCCTTTCACTCGACCCAGTGAGCAGGGGCTACGGGTTGCCGAACAGTGGACAGCCTTGTGGAGAAGCCGGGGATCACTGGGGACAAGCAGCCCCAGCCTGTGGGTTGTCGGTGGACAACCTCGTGCACAGCTTGTGGACCGGCAGGTTGTCCACAGTCTGTGGAGATCCTTCGTCCACGAATCCACAACCACCTGACCTGGTCTGATGCTCCTTCAACCGGGCCGCCTGTGGAAACCGTCTGGACAACTTCCCGGTCCCCAGGATGTGGACGGAAAAAAGTCGCCCAATCTGTGGAGAGTGGCCGTAACCCCGCAAGTAATCGAACAGTCGATGGCGTGCCGACGACCGGCCCGCTCCCCGAAGCGGGGGTCGTACGGCCGATGCGACGGGCCCGCGGCCGGCTCGGCGGGTCCACGGACCCGGTCCAACGGGCTCACGGACCCGGTCCGACGGCCCCGTGAGCGGCTCGGCGGGTCCGTCGGACCCGGCTCAACAGGCCCACGGACCCGGTTCGGTGGGCCCGTTGAGCAGACGCCCGGGAACGGCGGAGGGGGCCGCTCGCACGGCAGGGAACGGCCGAGGGCGCCCCCGGGATCTGCTCCCGGGGGCGCCCTCGGCGCGTCGTCGGCGGCCCTCACGGCCCGTCCTGTCAGCCGCTCGCTCAGCCGTTCTTGATGCGGTTGGTCAGCTCCGTCACCTGGTTGTAGATGGAGCGCCGCTCGGCCATCAGATTGCGGATCTTGCGATCGGCGTGCATCACCGTCGTGTGGTCACGGCCGCCGAACAGCGCCCCGATCTTCGGCAGGGAGAGATCCGTCAGCTCGCGGCACAGGTACATGGCGATCTGCCGGGCCGTCACCAGCGCGCGGCCGCGCGAGGTGCCGCACAGGTCCTCCACCGTCAGCCCGAAGTAGTCGGCGGTGGCGCCCATGATGGCCGTCGAGGTGATCTCGGGAGCCGAGTCCTCGCCGCCGGGGATGAGGTCCTTGAGGACGATCTCCGTCAGACCCAGGTCCACCGGCTGCCGGTTGAGCGAGGCGAAAGCCGTCACCCGGATCAGCGCGCCCTCCAGCTCACGGATGTTGCGCGAGATCCGCGAGGCGATGAACTCCAGCACCTCCGGCGGGGCGTTGAGCTGCTCCTGGACCGCCTTCTTGCGCAGGATCGCGATCCGCGTCTCCAGCTCGGGCGGCTGGACGTCGGTGATCAGACCCCACTCGAAACGGTTTCGCAGCCGGTCCTCCAGGGTCACCAGCTGCTTGGGCGGCCGGTCGCTGGAGAGCACGATCTGCTTGTTGGCGTTGTGGAGCGTGTTGAAGGTGTGGAAGAACTCCTCCTGCGTCGACTCCTTGTCCGCGAGGAACTGGATGTCGTCGACGAGCAGGATGTCCATCTCGCGGTAGCGCTTGCGGAAGCTGTCGCCCTTGCCGTCGCGGATGGAGTTGATGAACTCGTTGGTGAACTCCTCGGAGCTCACGTACCGCACGCGGGTGCCGGGGTACAGGCTGCGCGCGTAGTGTCCGATCGCGTGCAGCAGGTGTGTCTTGCCGAGGCCCGACTCCCCGTAGATGAACAGGGGGTTGTAGGCCTTCGCGGGCGCCTCGGCGACGGCCACGGCGGCCGCGTGGGCGAACCGGTTCGAGGCGCCGATGACGAAGGTGTCGAAGAGGTACTTCGGGTTCAGCCGCGCGGTGGGCTCACCGGGCCCGGCCGCCGGCGCGGGCTTCGCCGCCAGCGGGCCGGGCGCGCCGGCGGCGGGCAGGCCGGAGCCGACCGGGCCGCCGCGGTGCGCAGGGCCGGAACCGGCGGGCGGCTCGGGCAGGTCGCGGCGGGCGGCGTCGCGCTGGTCGTAGTCCGGGCGTGACGACTCGTAGTCGGAGCGCTGCTGGTCGTAGGACGGCCGGTCCATGGGCTGGGGGCGGTAGTCCGACGGAGGGCCGTAGGAGTCCTGCCCTGTGGAGCCATAGGAGTCCTGGGAGGGCGGGCCGTAGGAGTCCGGGCCCGTGGAGCCGTAGGAGTCCTGGGAGGGCGGGCCGTAGGAGTCCGGGCCCGTGGAGCCGTAGGAGTCCTGCGGGGCGCCGTAGGCGTCACGCGAGGGCGAGGCGTACGGGTCGCGCTCCGGGAAGCCGAGACGCTGCTGGTGCCAGCTGTACTCGTCCTGCGCCGGGCGCGGCCAGGCGCCGGGCTCGGGGCGCTGGTACTCGGACGGGTAGGCCGGACGGGCGGTGGGCATCTGCTCACCGCGCTGGTGGGAACGCTGGTCGCCCTGCGCGGGGGCGGACGGCTCGGCGCGATGGCGGCCGTATCCCTCGTACTGACCGGAGGAGGACTCGGGGTCCTCGTAGCGCGAGGGCGACGGAGCGGGGGGCGCCGGCGGGGCCGGGGGCTCGCCGGCGGAGTCGTCGACGGTGATCGCGATCCGGATGGGACGGCCGCACTCGCGGCTCAGGCTCTCGCTGACAATGGGGGCGAGGCGTCCTTCGAGAACGTTCTTGGCGAACTCGTTCGGTACGGCGAGCAGGGCCGTGTCCGCGACCAGCGCGAGCGGCTGACAGCGCCGGATCCAGTGCTCGTCCTTGACCTCGACGCCCTGCCCGCGACCCTCGCCGAGAAGTTGTTCGAGTACGCGTGGCCACACTGCGGCAAGATCGGCAGGTACGTCAGCCACGGGGCACGCTTTCTCACGGGGTCCCACGCGGGTGTGTTTGCGGGACGGATCGGGATTTCAAATCGGGCGGGGCAGGGGTCAAGGGGAACGAATCGGAGGTCAGCCACGGTAGTCAGGGCAGCGGGTGTGGTTCAAGTTGTTGTCCCCAGCCTGTGGATAGTGTCCCCCAGGGAGCCCCGGTTTGACCGGATGGCGCAGCCCCGCGTACCGTAACCAGGTCGAGTTGTCGATGGCTGCTGCCGCCTGCCTCCGATGGGCACAGATCGCGTTTCGGTGATCGGGAAGCGGTGCACTCGGGCGTAACGCGAGCTACTCGTGGGCGCACGGTGACAGCCAGGACGGCACCCCGCAACTACCGATTGATTTCTGGAGCCCCCGAGTGAGCAAGCGCACCTTCCAGCCGAACAACCGTCGTCGCGCCAAGACCCACGGCTTCCGCCTGCGGATGCGCACCCGTGCCGGTCGCGCGATCCTGGCGAACCGCCGCAGCAAGGGTCGCGCCAGCCTGTCCGCCTGATTTCACAGGTCGTGACGTCGTGCTGCCTACCGAGCATCGGCTGAGGCGGCGCGAGGACTTCGCGGCCGCGGTACGACGGGGTCGCCGGGCAGGACGCCCGCTCCTCGTCGTCCACCTTCGTAGCGGTGTCACGGACCCGCACGCGCCTGGGGAGAGCGCTCCCCGGACACGTGCGGGTTTCGTCGTGAGCAAGGCCGTGGGTGGCGCGGTCGTGCGCAACACGGTGAAGCGCAGACTGCGCCATCTGATGCGTGACCGAGTCGCCCTGTTTCCCCCCGGTAGCCTGGTAGTCGTAAGAGCGCTGCCCGGAGCGGGCGACGCCGACCATGCACAGCTGGCCCGAGACCTGGACGCCGCAGTTCAGCGGCTGCTGGGAGGGGGCGCGCGATGAAGTACCCGCTGCTGGCTCTGATCAAGCTGTACCAGTGGACGATCAGTCCCTTGCTGGGGCCGGTCTGCAAGTACTACCCGTCGTGCTCCCACTACGGCTATACGGCCATCGACCGGCACGGCGCGATCAAGGGAACGGCACTCACCGCCTGGCGCATCCTGCGGTGCAACCCGTGGTCGCTCGGTGGCGTGGACCATGTTCCGCCGCGCAAGCGTCCGCGGTGGCACGAACTGCTGCGCAACGCATGGCGCGCACGCAAGGGCGGGACCTCCGCCGCCGAACCGGCCACCGAGGGACAAGGGATGTCCGACCACCCCTCGAGCCCGGCCGCAGAGACCCCGTCCCATGTCCAAGGAGCATGATTAGTGGACACGATTGCCAGCCTCTTCAGCTTCATCACGACACCCGTTTCCTGGGTCATCGTCCAGTTCCACTCGGTGTACGGGAAGGTCTTCGGCCCCGACACGGGCTGGGCCTGGGGCCTGTCCATCGTGTCCCTGGTGATCCTGATCCGCATCTGCCTGATCCCGCTCTTCGTGAAGCAGATCAAGGCGACCCGGGCCATGCAGACGCTGCAGCCCGAGATGAAGAAGATCCAGGAGCGCTACAAGAACGACAAGCAGCGCCAGTCCGAAGAGATGATGAAGCTGTACAAGGAGACGGGTACCAACCCGCTCTCCTCGTGCCTTCCCATCCTGGCGCAGTCTCCGTTCTTCTTCGCGCTGTACCACGTGCTCAACGGCATCGCGACCGGCACGACGATCGGTGTGATCGACGAGCAGCTGCTCGCGAGCGCCCGTAAGGCCCACATCTTCGGCGCCCCGCTCGCCGCGAAGTTCACCGACAGCGCGGCCGCGGTCTCCCAGCTCGGTGCTGACATCACCAACGTCCGGATCGTCACCGCGATCATGATCGTTCTGATGTCGGCCTCGCAGTTCTACACGCAGCGCCAGCTGATGACCAAGAACGTCGACACGACGGTCAAGACGCCGTTCATGCAGCAGCAGAAGATGCTGATGTACGTCTTCCCGGTCATGTTCGCCGTCTTCGGCATCAACTTCCCGGTCGGTGTCCTCGTCTACTGGCTGACCACCAACGTGTGGACCATGGGCCAGCAGATGTACGTCATCCACAACAACCCGACCCCGGGTTCCAAGGCCCAGGCCGCGTACCTGGAGCGCCTGCACAAGCACGTCACGAACCACGGCAAGACCCGCAACCGCCGTGAGAAGGCCATCGTCAAGGCCATCGTGACCAAGGGCCGCGACCGCAACGAGTTCGAGCGGAAGTTCATCAACGGCCTGAGCAAGGCCGGCCTCGCGGCGCAGGCCGACGGCAACGTGACCAAGGCCGAGAGCCAGGTCGCCCTCCAGACCGAGGACGGCGTGTCGGCCGCGCCCGCGGCCAAGCGGCAGCAGCCCAAGCGTCAGACCAAGGCGCAGCGTCAGACCGGTGTCACGAAGCCGGCCAGCGAGACCGAGCAGCCTACGACGTCGCTGAGCAAGTCCGAGGACGAGCCGAAGGACGCCAAGCCCGCTCCGGAGGACGCCAAGCCCGCCGCCGCGAAGAACCCCGCCGCGAAGCCTGGTACCGGCAGCAGCCGCAGCAGGGCCCAGTCCGGTCAGCGCAAGGGCCCGCAGCGCCCCAAGTCCCCGTCCAAGAAGTAAGAAGGAGCCCATCCCGTGACGGAAGGCACCACCTCCGCCGCTGTCGAGGGTGCAGACACCCTGTCCCGCCTGGAGCAGGAGGGTGAGATCGCCGCGGACTACCTCGAGGGTCTGCTGGACATCGCTGATCTCGACGGCGACATCGACATGGACGTCGAGGCCGACCGCGCCTCGGTCTCGATCATCAGCGACGCCGGCGGCCGGGACCTCCAGAAGCTGGTCGGCCGCGACGGCGAGGTGCTCGAGGCTCTTCAGGAACTGACCCGCCTGGCCGTGCACCGGGAGACCGGGGACCGCAGCCGGCTGATGCTGGACATCGCCGGGTACCGCGCGCAGAAGCGTGCTGAGCTCTCCGAGCTCGGGGCCAAGTCCGCAGCCGAGGCGAAGAACACCGGCGAGCCGGTGAAGCTGAAGCCGATGACCCCCTTCGAGCGCAAGGTCGTGCACGACGCGGTCAAGGCAGCAGGCTTGCGCAGCGAGTCCGAGGGCGAGGAGCCGCAGCGGTTCGTCGTCGTACTGCCCAACTGATTCGGTACGTACATCTCTCCGGCCCCGTCTGTTGCGCAGGCGGGGCCGATCTTTGTCAGCCTGATGGTTCTGGTGGTCGGCGCTCGGAGCGCCGATGCGGTACGGAAGGACGGTCCCCCGTGACGGAGGCAGCGGAGCTCCCCCCTGCGCCCGAACAGGCGCGTGAGGTATTCGGCGATCGCTTCGATGATGCGGTCCGGTACGCCGAGCTCCTGGCTGAGGCAGGAGTCCAGCGTGGCCTGATCGGCCCACGGGAGGTACCCCGCCTGTGGGAGAGGCACCTGCTGAACTGCGCGGTGCTTTCCGAGGTCGTGCCCGATGGCGTGACGGTGTGCGACGTCGGCTCGGGCGCGGGTCTGCCCGGCATCCCTCTGGCGCTGGTGCGGGAGGACCTGAAGATCACCCTTCTGGAGCCCCTGCTGCGGCGTACGAACTTCCTGACCGAGGTGGTCGAGCTTCTGGGGCTCGACCATGTGACCGTTGTCCGCGGTCGCGCGGAGGAGGTCATGGGCAAGGTCCAGCCGGTCCATGTCGTGACGGCCCGGGCCGTGGCTCCGCTGGACCGGCTGGCCACCTGGGGCATCCCGCTGCTGCGGCCGTACGGGGAGATGCTGGCACTCAAGGGCGACACCGCGGAGGAGGAGCTCAAGAGCGCCGCGACGGCGCTGAGCAAGCTCGGTGCCGTGGAGACGTCCATCCTGCACGTGGGTGAGGGCGTGGTGGACCCGCTGTCCACGGTGGTACGGGTCGAGGTCGGGGAAAGCCCTGGCGGCGTACGGTTCGCGGCGAAGCGTGCGAAGGCTGCCCGGACGAGCCGAACGAGGCGGCGCCGTTAGTACTGGAGTCCAGTGTGATGAGTGTCTCTGATCCTTCGTGAGGGTGAGACCTACTCCACACAAGCTTCCCCGTCTGCGCAGCCCGGAGTGTCGCGAAGGCCCGGCCGCAACCGCTGTGCATCGTGTTTCACGTGAAACATCGCTCCCTGCTGCACGGAATCATCAGCCGAGGCCGCGCCGCGGCCCAACCCCGCGACCGTAAGCCGCTTGGATCCCGCAGCGAGGCCCCTGCCTCCAGGGCCGAGATGTCCCTCGTAGGGGGCACGGAGTTGTCCACAGAGGTGGATTTCTCCACAGAACCCCAGGGCTCACTGGTTCACGACCCCGAAGACATGGGAGGCTCTGTTCATTGCGAGCTTGAAGTCGAGGAGAGTGAATCCTTGCGGTCCGACGCCAACATCGCGGGACCGATGACCGATCCGGTCCCCGGTCCCCGTACCGAGTCGATGGGGGAGGATGTTTCACGTGAAACACCGCCCCCCATGGACGACACACCGATCGGTCGTGCTGCCCAATTGGCGGTGGAGGCTCTCGGCCGCGCCGGCGAGGGTCTGCCACGACCTCACCAGACCCGTGTCATGGTCGTGGCCAACCAGAAGGGTGGCGTGGGCAAGACGACGACCACCGTCAACCTTGCCGCTTCCTTGGCCCTGCACGGTGGCCGCGTCCTCGTGATCGACCTCGACCCGCAGGGCAACGCATCCACCGCCCTGGGGATCGACCATCACGCAGAGGTCCCGTCCATCTATGACGTCCTGGTCGACAGCAAGCCTCTGGCCGAGGTCGTTCAGCCCGTCCCGGATGTCGAGGGTCTCTTCTGTGCCCCCGCCACGATCGATCTCGCCGGTGCCGAGATCGAGCTGGTGTCCCTGGTGGCACGCGAGAGCCGCCTCCAGCGGGCGATCCAGGCGTACGAGCAGCCGCTGGACTACATCCTCATCGACTGCCCGCCCTCGCTCGGTCTGCTGACAGTCAACGCGATGGTCGCGGGCCAAGAGGTACTCATTCCCATCCAGTGCGAGTACTACGCGCTGGAGGGCCTGGGGCAGCTGCTCCGCAACGTCGACCTGGTACGGGGGCACCTCAACCCCGTCCTGCACGTGTCGACCATCCTGCTCACCATGTACGACGGCCGAACGCGCCTGGCGTCCCAGGTCGCGGAAGAGGTGCGCACCCACTTCGGTGAGGAGGTGCTGCGGACGAGCATTCCTCGCTCGGTCCGTATCTCCGAGGCACCGAGTTATGGGCAGACGGTGCTGACCTACGATCCAGGATCGAGCGGTGCCCTCTCCTATCTTGAGGCGGCACGAGAAATTGCGCTGAGGGGTGTGGGCGTCCGCTATGACGCGACACACGCTCACATCGGCGCTCAGAGCGACCCGAGCATGGTGGAGGGGATCCAGTGAGTGAGCGACGGAGGGGGCTGGGCCGTGGGCTCGGCGCGCTGATCCCTGCTGCGCCGACGGAGACGACGCCGACTCCGCCTGCCATAGGGGGAGCCGCTTCCGCGGCTCCCGGACCGGGTCCGGTGCTGACCGCGGACCGCGGTGTGGCTGCGGCCAAGGTGGCCACGTTGCCGTCTGTTTCACGTGAAACCGATGATCTGGCGCTGAGCAGCATCGCGGAGACGCCCGCGCCCCCACTGGGTGCGCACTTCGCCGAGCTGCCGCTCGACTTCATCACGCCGAACCCGCGGCAGCCGCGTGAGGTGTTCGACGAGGACGCCCTTCAGGAGCTGATCACCTCCATCAAGGAGGTCGGTCTCCTTCAGCCGGTCGTCGTGCGTCAGCTGGGTCCCGCGCGCTACGAGCTCATCATGGGCGAGCGGCGCTGGAGGGCCTGCCGAGAGGCGGGGCTCGAGGCGATCCCGGCGATCGTGCGAGCCACGGACGACGAAAAGCTCCTCCTGGACGCGCTCCTGGAGAACCTGCACCGGGCGCAGCTGAATCCGCTGGAAGAGGCGGCGGCCTATGACCAGTTGCTGAAGGACTTCAACTGCACTCACGACCAGTTGGCTGACCGTATCGGCCGGTCCCGCCCTCAGGTCTCCAACACTCTGCGTCTGCTGAAGCTTTCGCCGGCCGTCCAGCGTCGTGTGGCCGCCGGAGTGCTCTCCGCCGGCCATGCCCGGGCGCTGCTCTCGGTCGACGACTCGGAGGAGCAGGACCGTCTGGCTCACCGGATCGTGGCTGAGGGCCTCTCGGTGCGTGCCGTCGAGGAGATCGTGACGCTCATGGGGTCGCGGCCGCAGACGGCGCAGCGGTCCAAGAGCCCGCGGGCCGGAGGGCGGGTGTCTCCCGCACTGTCCGATCTCGCGACTCGTCTCTCGGATCGCTTCGAGACCCGGGTGAAGGTTGATCTGGGGCAGAAGAAGGGCAAGATCACCGTGGAGTTCGCCTCCATGGAGGATCTGGAGCGGATCCTGGGATCGCTGGCTCCGGGCGAGGGCTCGGTCCTTCAGCAGAGCCTCCAGGACAGCGAGTCCGTCGAGTCGGAGGACTGAGTCTTCCTGGGCCGGCAGCGCGGTTGAGCCTGCCCGGCCAGCCAGAGCAGGTCGTGTCCGGTGTATGCCGGAACACGGCCTGCTCTTTGCTTTTAGGCGGTATCGGTGTAATCGCATCGTGGATACGATGCGAGAGGGTAAGGCGCATTCACCTTTGGCAGCACCTCTGATGGGGAGGCCGGGGCCATGCGAACGATGGGCCGGACCGGACTGATGAGTGTGACGCTCGGGCTGGGCGCGATAGGCGGGTTCGTCGGCAGCATGCTCAGGGAACGGAACGCTCTGGCAGCCGCCCGCGAGGCAGCGGGCGAAGGAAGCGAGGAACAGCCTTCATGGGGCGTCGGCTCGTACCGCTCACGCTGGACAACGTTCAGGACCTTCCCCAGCGCTGTCGCTCGTGTGTCTTCTGGGAACTGGACCCTGTCAGTGGTGAAGCCGCGCTGAAGGCCGGTACACCCGCCCTGGAGAAGGAGGCCTGGATCTCCGGGGTCCTCCTGGACTGGGGATCGTGCGGTCGCGTCGTCTACGTCGACGATGTGCCGGTGGGCTTCGTGCTCTACGCACCGCCTGCTTACGTGCCCCGCTCCACGGCCTTTCCCACAAGCCCCGTCTCGCCGGACGCGGTGCAGCTGATGACCGCCTTCATCATGCCGGGTTACCAGGGACAGGGACTGGGCCGGGTGATGGTGCAGACGGTGGCCAAGGATCTGTTGCGTCGTGGCTTCAAGGCGATCGAAGCCTTCGGCGATGCCCGGTGGAAAGAGCCGGCCTGCGTGCTTCCTGCCGACCATCTGCTCGCCGTGGGCTTCAAGACGGTCCGCCCGCATCCCACGTATCCGCGAATGCGCCTGGAGCTACGGACGACGCTCTCCTGGAAGGAAGACGTTGAGATGGCGCTGGACCGCTTGCTGGGCGCAGTACAGAAGGAGCCAGCGCTGCGGCCGCTGTAGCTAAGGCTGATAGGCGAATGGGCCAACCCATCAGGGTTGGCCCATTCGTGGTTTCACGTGAAACACGCGCCGTTGGCTAGACAGCTCCGAACGTCACTCGGCGATGAAGTCCTCAAGGTCGCGGAGGATCGCGGCCTTCGGCTTCGCGCCGACGATGGTCTTGGCGACCTCGCCGTTCTGGTAGACGTTCAGGGTCGGGATCGACATGACGCCGTACTTGGCCGCAGTGCCCGGGTTCTCGTCGATGTTGAGCTTGACGATCTCGATCTTCTCGCCGTACTCGGCGGCGATCGCCTCGAGCGAGGGCGCGATCTGGCGGCACGGACCGCACCAGGCGGCCCAGAAGTCCACCAGGACGGGCTTGTCGCTCTTGAGGACGTCCTCGTCGAAGGAGGCGTCAGTCACGTTCTTCAGAGTGCCGGCCACAGCGGGCTCCTTACTGGTTATGCGTGGGGAGGAAGGGGGTCAGACAGAGGTCGTCTCGGGCTCGGCCTGCTCTTCGTCCGCCAGAGCGGCGAGGAAGCGCTCGGCGTCGAGGGCGGCGGAGCAGCCGGTGCCGGCAGCGGTGATCGCCTGGCGGTAGGTGTGGTCGACCACGTCACCGGCGGCGAAGACACCCGTCAGGTTGGTACGCGTGGACGGGGCGGCGACCTTGAGGTAGCCCTCGTCGTCGAGGTCGAGCTGGCCCTTGAACAGCTCGGTCCGCGGGTCGTGGCCGATCGCGATGAACAGGCCGGTGACCGCCAGGTCGGACAGCTCGCCGGTCTTGAGGTTGCGCAGCTTCAGGCCGGCCAGCTTCGGGTCACCGTGGATCTCGGCGACCTCGCTGTCCCAGACGAACTTGATCTTCGGGTCGGCGAAGGCGCGCTCCTGCATCGCCTTGGAGGCGCGCAGGGTGTCGCGGCGGTGCACGATCGTCACGGACTTGGCGAACCGGGAGAGGAAGGTCGCCTCCTCCATCGCGGTGTCACCGCCGCCGATCACGGCGATGTCCTGGTCCTTGAAGAAGAACCCGTCACAGGTGGCGCACCACGAGACGCCGCGGCCGGAGAGAGCGTCCTCGTTGGGCAGACCGAGCTTGCGGTGCTGCGAGCCGGTGGTGACGATGACGGCCTTGGCCTGGTGGACCGTGCCCGAGGTGTCCGTGACGGTCTTGATGTCACCGGTGAGGTCGACGGAGACGACATCGTCCGGGATCAGTTCGGCGCCGAAACGCTCGGCCTGGGCGCGCATGTTGTCCATGAGCTCAGGGCCCATGATCCCGTCGCGGAAGCCGGGGAAGTTCTCCACCTCGGTGGTGTTCATCAGCGCGCCACCCGCGGTGACGGCGCCCTCGAACACCAGCGGCTTCAGCGACGCGCGTGCGGTGTACAGCGCCGCCGTGTACCCGGCGGGCCCCGAACCGATGATGATCACGTTACGGACGTCGCTCACGACTTGATTCCTCGTCTCTGGACTGCGTCGTACGGCCGGTGGAGACCCTCTCGAGACTCTCACCCCACCCAACGGATCCTAAGGGGCGCGCATTCCCGCTGTGTCCGCGCACACGCATACGCGTCACCGAACGGGACACCACAGAGGAAGGAGAGAAGCCTGGGGCGCGGTGTGCGGGCTCAGGAGCGCGTATAGGAGTGGGTGAGCAGCACCTTGGCCGGGGCGGCCGACGGGTGGCTCACACAGCTCGTGTCCACGATGTAGACGGTGACCCGGGTGCTGTCGGAGGGATTGGGGAGCACCACGAGAAGTGCGTCCGTCCCCTGATAGATGCCCTGCTCGGTCGCGAGCGCCGCGTCGTTGCGACCGATGCCCTTCTGGATGCAGGGCGGGACCGTGGGCTGGCGGAAGATCTTCGGCTTCACCGTGCCGGGAACGGACTCCGCGCCGAGGCTGTCCGGTGCTTGCGAGCTGCCTGTGCTCTGGGCGAGGAGCGTGGCGACCTGGCCTTCGAGTTTTCCTTCGGAGAAGGTGTCCGCGGCCGTGGACCGGTGCCCTCCGACTGTGTTTCCGGACGAGGTGTTGTTCCAGAGGGAGGACAGCAGTACGGAGCCCAGGGCCAGGACGGCAGCCGTGCAGGCCACTCCCAGGACGACTACCTTGCGGCGCCCGCGCACTCGGCCGCTCTTGCGTCCTGGCCCGGTGGAGGCGGTGCGCGCATGACCCGAGGGGCGGTCCGTGGCGACCGATGTTTCACGTGAAACATGCGGGCTGTCGCCCACGGGGGAAGCGGGCCGAGGAGAGGCCGTCGGCGCAGGGGAGCCGTCAGTGGTGGGTGCCGTGGCGTTGAGCAGCGCTTCGGCGGCGAGGGCGGCGTCGATACGGCTCGCGACCTCGGCGGACATGCGGGGCGGGCCGGGGACCGTGCCGAGCAGTTCCCGGATCTCCTCCAAAGAGGCGTGGACGTCCGCGCAGAGCTCGCACTGGTTCAGATGCCGGCGTACCTGCGTGGTGCGGGACGGTGGCAGCAGACCTTCGGTGAGGTCGGAGATCTCCGCGACGTCCGGGTGCCCGGCCATGTCCGTCGTGGATGTCACGCTCGCCCACCTCCGCCCTTCACAGCAGCTGAGTCGCTTGATCCTGGGTCACGGGAATCCTTGTCGTGCGGTCCCGCCGCCGGTGGGACGGATGTCCCCTCCGTCCGGTTCCGCCCCTGGCTCACACCGTCGTCTTCACCGGCCTTTTCCGGCCGCAGGTGGGTGAGCAGCGGCAGGAGTCTGGCTCTGCCCCGGGCGCAGCGGCTCTTCACCGTCCCGGTCGGGACGTCGAGCACACGGGCGGCTTCGGCGACGGGGTAGCCCTGCATGTCGACCAGGACGAGCGCGGCCCGCTGATCGGGCGGGAGTGTCCCCAGCGCCTCCAGGAGTTCGCGGTGCAAATCGTTGCGCTCGGCGGGGGCCGAGGCCGACTCGTGCGGCTCCAGCAGCTGTTCCAGGCGCTCGGTGTCGTCGACCGGCGAGGTCTTGCGGGAGGCCGCCTTGCGAGCACGGTCGAGACAGGCGTTCACCGTGATGCGGTGCAGCCAGGTCGTGACAGCCGACTGACCGCGGAAGGTGTGGGCGGCCCGGTAGGCGGAGACGAGGGCGTCCTGAACGGCGTCAGCGGCCTCCTCGCGGTCGCCCAGGGTACGCAGCGCGACCGCCCAGAGGCGGTCGCGATGGCGCCGTACGAGCTCACCGAAGGCGTCCGGATCACCGCCGACGTGACGGGCGAGCAGGTCCTGATCGCTGCTGTCGCCGTACGCGGTGCCATCCGCCATCGGACCCCCTCCCCCCTCGGTGAGACGTCAGCCCGTGAACTTCACTTCGGTGATGGCCTGCTTGTGGCCTTGCCCGCTGTACCCCTTCTGGGCCGAATAGGGCATGGCAGTCATCCAGACGAGCACGTACCGCGTCTTCACCGCCTTCTTGGCCGTGATCTTCAGCTCGGTGCCCGAGGTCTTGGCCTCGGCGAACTGCGTCATGGAGTTGAGCGGTGCCGACGACGACAGCGAATCGGTGGCATACAGCGCGGCCGTCGTGTGGTCGCCGCCGTAGTCCAGCCCTATCGAGACTGCCGACACGTTCTGGGCGGAGCCGAGGTCGTAGACGATGCCCACACCCTGTTTGTAGGGCGCCAATACGGGGCCGTCGGAGAAACGGTGGGTACGCCAGTAGGTGGAGGTGTCGCCGTCGTAGGTGAGCTTCACCTCGTCGGGGTGCTGGGCATCGCCGTCCGGGTAGTACTCCACGGCATCCTGGATGGTGATCGGCTTGGGGGCAGGCTTGGCCGACTCCGTGGCCTTGTCGCCGTCGTCCGTCGTCTGGGTGGTGTCGTCGGGCGAGTTGCTCTGGTCCATCAGGGCGTCCGCCAACTGCCAGCTGCCCAGGCCGAGGGCGGCGATCAGGAGCGCCGAGACGGCCCACTTCAGGACCTTGCCCGTACGGCTCTGCAACGGCGGCGGCGGGGTCGGCGGCAGCTGCTGGGTGACCCCCGGATGCGCCGCAGGGCGCCCGTAGGTGCCCTGCTGGTACGTCGTGCGCTGGTACTCGGGCGGTCCGGCGAACGCGGGCTCCGGTGGGCGGATGCGGGGCATCTCGCCGATCGCCTTCACCAGCTCTTCGGGCGTCGTGCACGCGGCCTCGTGACGGGAGGCCGTGGCACCGTCGTTGGCGAGCGCGCGCATGGCCAGCTCGGACAGCCCGCGGTGGATGTTGGCGCGCACCTGGTCGGGGGCGATGAGGCCGACGTCCTTGGGCAGGCCGGACAGGCCGTAGGCGTCGTTCTCGTACGGCCAGCGCTGGGTGAGGGCCGCGTACAGCAGGGCGCCGATCGCCTCGGTGTCGGTGCGCTGAGGGGTGTCGGAACTGATGCCGCGCAGCGCGGCGTTCACGGCGAGGCCACGGATGCGCCACTGGCCGGTGGAGGCGCGCAGCACCGCGTTGGGGTTCAGGCGCAGATGCGCGAGACCCTCACGGTGGGCCGCGGCCATGGCCCCGGCGATCTGGCTGACCATCTGGTAGGCGTCGTGCGGCTCCAGCGGGCCGGCGGACAGCAGCGCGGTCAGCTCGGTCGCGTCGGGCAGCCACTCGTGGACGACGTAGACGAGGTCGTTCTCCTCGACGGCGTCCAGCACCTGCACGAACCGGGGATCACCCAGCAGCGCGGAGGAACGGGCGGCGGCCAGTACCGACCGGGCCCGCGTATGGTCCGCCGGCAGGATGTGGACGCCGACGGCGCGACGGAGTTTCTCGTCGACCGCGCGCCAACTGCTGAATCCGTCCAGACGGGTGACGCACTCTTCGAGGCGGTAGCGCCTGGCGAGTTTGTGGCCGCTGTGCAGTTCGGGCGGTGAAGCCTTCTCAGGACTCTCGGTCCCGCCACTCCCCTGTGCCCCGTCGATGTCCGTGTCCCACTCCCGGTTCTGGGCCTCCCCGTCGGCCGTGGACTGGTCCGCCTGCGCGGCCGGTGGCTCGTCGCCGCCGTTGCCTGCCACGTCGACGGCAGCCGTACTACGTTCCGCCACCGTCGTCCCTGCCTCCCCATCCATTGCGCGCCCTACGACGTCGAATCCAATTGTGCCCACAGTCCGCTGCTATGCACGACACACGATGGCGCACGATGGTTGTGCGCCTACCCCCACTTCAGCGCCCCAGGCGCCCGCGCACCATGCCGACGAGGGAGTTGAGTTCCTCGATGCGCATGCGGCGGGCCGCCAGGTAGAAGACGCCGAGCAGAACGACACCGCCGACCAGCAGAGCAGCGAAGGAACCCGCGGCCCCCTGGCCGAGCGTCTGCGCGATGCCGTAACAGGCCGCTCCCGCCAGCAGGGCGGCCGGTACCGAGGCGATGCACAGCCGCGCGTAGGTGCGCAGCACGCGCGTGCCGTCCAGGTCGCCGCCCAGACGCTTGCGCAGCCGGTGCCAGGCGATGCCGACGCCGATGGCGTAGGCGAGGCCGTACGCGGCGGCCATGCCGACCACCGCCCAGCGCGCCGGGACCAGGAAGTAGCACAGCAGCGAGGCACCCGCGTTGACCGCGGCCACGATGACCGTGTTGTAGAAGGGGGTCCTGGTGTCTTCGTAGGCGTAGAAGGCGCGCAGGACCACGTACTGCACGGAGTAGGGGATCAGGCCGAGACCGAAGGCCATCAGCATGAAGCCCATGTTGGTGGCTTCGCTGGTGCCCGAGGAGCCGAAGATCAGCGTGCACATCGGGATGCCGAGGGCGAGGAAGCCGAAGGCGATGGGCACGATCGCGACGGCCGTGGTGCGCAGACCCTGGGAGATGTCGTCGCGGACGGCGCCGCCGTCTCCCTCGGCCGCCGAGCGGGAGATCCGCGGCAGCAGCGCGGCCATCAGGGAGACGGTGATGATGGCCTGCGGCAGGCCCCAGATCAGCTGGGCGTTGGCATAGGCGGCGAAACCGGTGCCCGCGACGTTCGAGTCCTTGCCCGCGGCGGTGGACAACTGGGTGACGACCATGGCGCCCGCCTGGTTGGCGAGGACGAACAGCACCGTCCACTTGGCGAGCATCGCGGCCTTGCCGAGGCCGTGGCCCTTCCAGTCGAAGCGCAGCCGCAGCCGGAAGCCGGTCTCCCGCAGGTACGGGATCATCGCCAGAGCCTGGACGACGAGGCCGAGCAGAACACCGATGCCGAGCAGTCGCTGGCCCTCCGGCGGGATGTTGCCCGCCGTCATCCCGGAGCTGCCGGCGGTGCCGTAGACCCAGATGAACATGCCGAGGGTCACGATGATGACGATGTTGTTCAGGACCGGGGTCCACATCATCGCGCCGAACCGGCCGCGCGCGTTGAGGATCTGCCCCATCACCACGTGCACGCCCATGAAGAAGATCGAGGGCAGGAAGTAGCGGGTGAAGGTGACGGCGACGTCATCGGCCGCGGGGTCGTTGGCGACCGGGATCGAGAGCATGCGGACCAGGAGCGGTGCGGCGATCATCGCCAGCGCGGTGAGCGCGCCGAGTGCCACCATCACCAGGGTCAGCAGCCGGTTGGCGAAGGCCTCGCCGCCGTCCTCGTCCTCCTTCATCGCCCGTACGAGCTGCGGGACGAAGACCGAGTTGAGTCCACCGCCGACGGTCAGGATGTAGATCATCGTCGGCAGCTGGTAGGCGACCTGGAAAGAGTCGCCGAGGAGGCCGAGACCGAGGGCGGAGACGATCAGCGCGGAGCGGACGAAGCCGGTGAGGCGGGAGACCATCGTGCCCGCGGCCATGACGGCGCTCGACTTCAGCAGGCCGGAGGCCCGCCCGCCCTTCTTCGCGGCGGGAGCCGGCGCGGGCGTCTCGGCCGCGGGAGGCGTCAGCGGTGCCTGGTGGGGCCCCACGGGCCCCTGAGCCGCCACCGGGGGGGTGGCAGGTCCGGGCACGGCCATGGCGTCCACCGGCGGGCGCGCGGAGCCCTGTTGCTGGTCCTGGAAGAGGTGGGCGAAGGCGTCCGTCTCCTGACGCTCCTCACCGGCCTGGGTCACCAGGTCGTCCACGCCCACGAACTGGGTGGTGCGGGGGTCCTCGCCGAACGGCAGGTACTGGGTCGGACCGGCCGGCTCCGGCGCGGGGGTCTGTGCCCAGACCCGCGGGTCGGGAGCGTACGGCGACTGCTCCGGCCGTCCGTACAGCGGCTGCTGCGGCTCGTACGTGCCCGGCGGCGGCGGAGGGTGCGCGGCACGGTCGTAGAGCGCCTCGGCGACCGGATCCTGGGCGGAGAGGTCCTGTGCCCGGTAGGGGTCCTGGTCGTAGGCGTCCTGGAGGTACATGTCCGCCGGGTGCTGCGGCGGCACCTGGCCATGCTCGGGCGGCGGGCCCTCGGGGTGGCCCGAGCCGCCCGCGGCCTGGCCGCGGTCACCGTCGTACGGCGCGTTCATGGTTTACCCCACCTCATCGTCCCGGGCCCACCGGCCACGACATCCTCAACGGTCCACTCTCTCACCCGTGCCGGACGGGTCGGCGCTTTCCGCTGCGGTGTCCGGGGTCGGGTCACTCGGCTGCTCCGGGTCGTCTGACCCGGACCGGCCGGCGGACTCTTCCTTGGGACGGCTGCGGGGCCCCTCAGGGTTCAACTGGTCTTCGGCGTCCGACGGGCCTTCGGTCGGTTCGTCGGCCTCACCGCCCTCGTCGGGGCCGTTCTCCTGGCCTTCCCGGGCCGCCGCGCGCTTGCGCTGGGTGTACATGCGGAACCCGGCGAGGACCAGAAGCAGGACGCCACCGCCGATGACCAACATCACCGTGGCCGTGATCTCGGTGACCTTCACGTCGAAGGTCACCGGTGCGCCGTACGCCTGGCCGTCCTGCGTGTACAGCTGGGCGATCACCGTGGTCTGGCCGTTGACATTGGCGGACGTGGGGAACTTCACCGTCTGGCTGTGCCCGCCGGAGACCGCGATGGGCTGCTCGGAGTACGGCTTGCCGCCGATCTTGAGCCGGGTCGAGTTGGTCGAGGTGAGCCGCAGCACCAGATGGTCGACGCCCTGCACCAGGTTGTTCTGCACGGTCACGGGGATCGTGGCGCTGCGCCCGGAGAGTTTGGTGTCGGACTTGTCGATCAGCTTGACCTGGGCGGTGAGCGTGTCGAGGTAGCTCTCGACGTCCTGGCGGAACGTGCTCGCCTCGACCGGCCGGCCACGCCACGACGTGGACATCTCACGGTTGAGCGCCCGGCCGAACGGGGTCACGACCCGGGACTCGTCGGAGAGGATCACCTGGAAGTTGTCGAGCGTGTCCTGGGTGCCGGCGATCTGCGCGAAGGCCGACCGCGGCAGTTCCTTCCTGCGCAGCGAGGAGGGGTACTTCGACGCCGAGGGGATCTTGGTGGTGGCGCCCGGGTCCGGCTTGGCCTTGGCGGCCGCCGTGAGCTCCTGCGACTGGGACCAGTTCCCGCTCTGGAGGGCCGTCAGGGCCGCGGCCATCGCCTGCGCCTGGCTGCCGGACGGCATGCGCTGGGGCGCCACGACGATGCTGCGCTGTTTGTCGGTCTGGAGGTTGAGCGCGAGGCTCTGGGCCAGGAACCGCTGCACGGCGAGCGTGGAGTCCGAGGCCTTCGTCAGATCGTCCTGGAACGCCTTGGACAGCCGTGAGTCCGCCACCACCGCCGTGGTGCCGCCGCCGAGGGGACGGGCGGCCGAGGGGGTGTAGGACAGGCCGCCGGTCTCCACCAGGCTGTCGCTGCGCGCGATCACCTTGTCGGCGCCCGCGGAGGTGGCGACCTTGACGATCGACGGGTCGACGGCGCCGTCGACGGGCCAGGCGAAGTCTGTGTTCGGTGTCACATGGAGAATCGGCTCCACCGTGTTGGTGACCACGTCGGAGGCCGCCTTGAGGTGGCTGAGCGAGCCTGTGACGTTCGTGCCGTTGTGGGCGAGGGCCGCGAGGTCGGGGTCGGCGAACGGCAGGGCGACGACGTCCTTGTCCACCACCGCCTTCTGCAGTTCGGCCAGCCATGCCTTGGCGATCGCCTGGTGGGTGCCCGTGGTGGTGGTGTCCTCGGGGCCCCGCACCTTGTAGCTGCGGGTCATGGCGTCGACGGAGGCGAGCAGGTCCGGGTCGATCACCCAGGTGACGTCCAGGCTCTTGCCCAGGGACAGCAGCTGGTCGAGACGGCCGCCCGGGGAGATCTCCTGGGCCAGGTCGTCGTTGAGGAACACTGGCGTCTGCTGCTCGTTCGAGCCGGTCTCCGCCGTCATGTGGACGGTCGAGATCAGCGGCCACAGGACGGTCGTCTTCGTCTTCGTGTCCGCCTCGTCCGGCTGCCACGGCAGGAACGTCCGCTGGATGCCCAGCACCTGCTCCCACGGCTGTGCGGCCGTCTGCCCGGAGAGGGAGACGCCGAGCGGGTAGATGCCGTCCTTGCCGAGGTCCAGCTTGTCGACCGGTACGGAGATGCTGAAGTGCTGCGCGACGCCCGGAGCGAGCTCGGGGAACTCCTGCACGTACGAGCCGCCGACCTCCGAGCCGTCCTCGCCCGAGTAACCGGTGCGGTCGGCGGTGGTGTCGATCGCCGAGCGGGTGGTCAGCACGGAACCCACGCGCAGGCCCACATGGGCGTCGCTGACCGCCTGCTTGCCGTTGTTCGTCACGGTGCCGGAGACGGTCACGGTGTCCCCGTCGGTCGGCACGGACGGGGTGAGCGTGTCGACGGAGACGGCTACGGTGCGGGAGCCGGAGGCCGCGCGGGCGGAGTCCTGTCCCGCGGCCTGCGCGGAGGGGGCGGCGGGCAGCTGGAGCAGACCGGCCAGCAACGGTGCGCCGGCGAGCAGTGCTCCGGTGCACCGCAGCAACCGGCGGGCAGGTGAGGGACTCGTCCCCTGGAAGTCTGCCGCCTCGGCCACGCGCTCGCCCGTCCCTCGTCGTCGTCAGTGGTCGTTGGAATGTGCGTCCACGCATGGTAACGATGTGCGCTGAGGGGAAGTGCCGCGGACTGCACTACAAGATCGGTGGCCGTCGGCCTACCGAACCCCTATCGGCCGATATGAAGAGAACCTTCGGTCTGGGCTCACAAAGGCGCACTCTGCGAGCGTATCGGCCGGGATGTCTGTACGTGATTAATGCGGACGCCTCCGGTCGCCCCGGCCACGTACCCTCTTCTGTTGTGCCGAACGCCAACGAAGACACCTCCAGTGCCCTCAGCCAGGGGCAGCACCACGCGGTCAGCGAACTGCTGCGGGTCGCTCCTGTCGCCGACGAGCTCGCCCACCGTTTCCAGGAGGCCGGGTTCTCCCTCGCCCTGGTCGGCGGATCGGTCCGGGACGCGCTGCTCGGCCGGCTCGGCAACGATCTGGACTTCACGACCGACGCCCGTCCCGAGGACGTACTGAAGATCGTCCGGCCCTGGGCGGACGCCCTGTGGGAGGTCGGGATCGCGTTCGGCACCGTCGGAGCGCAGAAGGACGGCTACCAGATCGAGGTGACCACCTACCGCTCCGAGGCGTACGACCGGACCTCGCGCAAGCCTGAAGTCTCCTACGGCGACTCCATCGAGGAGGATCTCGTCCGCCGCGACTTCACCGTGAACGCGATGGCCGTGGCGCTGCCGGCGAAGGAGTTCATCGATCCGCACGGCGGCCGTGCGGACCTCGCGGCCCGTGTGCTGCGTACCCCGGGCACTCCGCAGGACTCCTTCTCCGACGACCCGCTGCGGATGATGCGGGCCGCGCGCTTCGCGGCCCAGCTCGACTTCGAGGTCGCCCCCGAGGTCGTCGCCGCGATGGAGGAGATGGCCGGCCGGATCGAGATCGTCTCGGCGGAGCGCGTGCGGGACGAGCTGAACAAGCTCATCCTGTCCACGCACCCCCGCAAGGGGCTGAGCCTGCTCGTCGACACGGGCCTGGCCGATCATGTGCTTCCCGAGCTTCCGGCGCTGCGTCTGGAGAGTGACGAGCACCACCGGCACAAGGACGTCTACGAGCACACGCTGATCGTCCTGGAGCAGGCGATCGCGCTGGAGGCGGACGGTCCCGACCTCACCCTCCGGCTGGCCGCGCTGCTGCACGACATCGGCAAGCCGCGTACGCGGCGCTTCGAGACGGACGGCCGGGTCTCGTTCCACCACCACGAAGTGGTCGGGGCGAAGATGACCAAGAAGCGCATGACCGCGCTCAAGTACTCCAACGAGCTGGTGAAAGACGTCTCACGGCTGGTCGAACTCCATCTGCGCTTCCACGGCTACGGCACCGGAGAGTGGACGGACTCGGCCGTCCGCCGCTATGTCCGGGACGCCGGCCCCCTTCTCGATCGCCTGCACAAGCTGACCCGCTCGGACTGCACCACGCGGAACAAGCGCCGGGCAGCCGCGCTGTCGCGGGCCTACGACGGCCTGGAGGAGCGCATCACGCAGCTGAAGGAGCAGGAGGAGCTGGACTCCATCCGGCCCGACCTCGACGGCAACCAGATCATGGAGATCCTGGGTGTGGGTCCCGGCCCGGCCGTCGGGCAGGCGTACAAACACCTTCTGGAGCTTCGGCTGGAGCACGGCCCCATGGAGTTCGACGCGGCGGTGGCAGCGCTCAAGGAGTGGTGGGCCGAGCAGAGCTGACCAGGTGCGGAACGTCAGCAGAGCTGACGGTGCACGCAACGGGGGCATGTTTCACGTGAAACATGCCCCCGTTCTGTATGAGGCAGGGGCGGTGTTTCACGTGAAACACCGCCCCTGCCTCTTGCCCCCCGACTGCCTTACTTGACTTCGCTCAGGCAGAGAACGACGTCGTGGCCGTTGCCGTACTGGACGTAGGAGATCGTCGCTTCCGTGACGGCCTCGCACTTCTTGTCGTCACTGGTGTCGTCGAACTTCTTGACGACCTTGTACTGGGCGTCGCTGGAGGAGCAGTCGACCTCGTTGAGGTCGGCGTTGCTGTCCGAGCCGTCGTTGTGCATGCAGGAGCCCACCGAGGTGGTCTCCGCGTCGGTCTCGCTGGCCCAGAAGCCGATGCCGAACTTGATGAGACCGATGATGACGGCGACGACGATCAGCCCGACTATGCGCATGACCTTCTTGCCGCCGCTCCTGCCCGGAGCGGCCGGAGGCGGAACCGGAGCGCCACCCTGGTTGGGGAACGGAGCGTAGGGGGCTCCCTGCGGCGGGACCGGCTGCTGCCCCGCGGGCGGGGGAGGTGTCTGGGCGTACGGGTTCTGGCCCTGGGGCGGCGGAGTTGTCACGGTGGGAGTCCCCCTAGAACATGGGTGCGCTGAACATGAAGTAAGACCCAGGTAAGCTACCGGGCCCCACTGGTCACTTTGCTTTCCCGAGAGGACTCTGTGGCTTTGATGTGACACTTACCGGTACTCAAAGCGGGCCATAGTCAGAGCAACCGCTCCGTAGACCGTGGCCACGAACACCACCAGCGCCACCGAGCGGCCGTCCGCGGGGAGCATCACGGCGGCCACCGCGGCGGCACCGACGAAGGCGACGTTGAAGAGGACGTCGTACAAGGAGAAGACCCGGCCACGGAAGCCGTCCTCGACCGAGGACTGCACGACCGTGTCCGTGGCGATCTTGGCCCCCTGGGTGACGAGTCCCAGGACGAACGCGCCGACGAACAGGGCGACTTCGGTGAAGGGCAGGAACAGGACGAGCTCCAGAACGGCGGCGGCCGCCGAGCAGACGACGATCCAACGGCCCGGCCCGAGTCGGCCCACCGCCGCCGGTGTCACCACGGCGGCCGCGAAGAAACCCGCTCCGGAGATACCCACCGCGAGGCCCAGCAAGGCCAGTCCCTCGTCCGAGCCGGGCGACCAGGCGTACCGGCAGAGCATCAGGACCATGACGGTCAGGGCGCCGTAGCAGAACCGCATCAGGGTCATCGAGGCCAGCGCCCAGGCGGCCTCCCTCCTGGGCGGCTCGGCGAGATGCCGTACACCGGCAGCGAGCCCGCGGGCGGTACCGCTCAGCGCCGTCGTCAGCCTGGGGTGAACCAACGCGCGCTCGGGGCCCAGCAGATGGGGTGCCATCCGCAGTGACGCGAGGGCCGCGCACAGATACAGCGTGGCGCCCAGCAGCACCACGGCGGCATCGGAGTCCGAGACCACCAGACGGACGGTGAAGGCGAGGCCGCCGCCGGCCGTCGCGGCCAGCGTTCCGGCGGTCGGGGACAGCGAGTTGGCCATCACCAGACGCTCGGTGTCGACCACACGGGGCAGCGCGGCGGACAGTCCCGCGAGGACGAACCGGTTGACGGCGGTGACGCACAGGGCGGAGACGTAGAAGAGCCAGTCCGGGACCTGGCCGACCATCAGGGCAGCCGTCACCGTGGCCAGCAGGGTCCGCAGCAGATTGCCGTACAGGAGGACCTGGCGTCGGCGCCAGCGGTCCAGCAGGACACCGGCGAAGGGGCCCACCAGGGAGTACGGCAGCAGGAGCACCGCCATCGCGGAGGCGATCGCGGACGCCGAGGTCTGCTTCTCCGGTGAGAAGACGACGTAGGTGGCGAGGCCCACCTGGAACACCCCGTCGGCTCCCTGGGAGAGCAACCTCACGCCCAGCAGGCGCCGGAAACCCCCGAAACGCAGCAGGACGCGCAGATCGCGGACGACGGACATGGGGCACAGCCTCACATATGCGGAGGGTCCCCGGGTCGTGGAACCCGGGGACCCTCAACCGCCCTGGCAGGAGCAGTGTCAGCGCCGTGGCGCGATGCCCGGCCGACGCTCGGCGCGCGGTCTCGCTAGCGCTCGACCTCGCCCTTGATGAACTTCTCGACGTTGGCGAAGGCCTCGTCGTCGAAGTACTGGACCGGCGGGGACTTCATGAAGTACGAGGAGGCCGACAGGATCGGGCCACCGATGCCGCGGTCCTTGGCGATCTTGGCGGCGCGCAGGGCGTCGATGATGACACCGGCCGAGTTCGGGGAGTCCCAGACCTCGAGCTTGTACTCCAGGTTCAGCGGAACATCGCCGAAGGCACGGCCCTCGAGGCGGACGTACGCCCACTTGCGGTCGTCCAGCCAGGCCACGTAGTCCGACGGACCGATGTGGACGTTCTTCTCGCCCAGGTCGCGGTCGGGGATCTGCGAGGTGACGGCCTGGGTCTTCGAGATCTTCTTCGACTCGAGGCGGTCGCGCTCGAGCATGTTCTTGAAGTCCATGTTGCCGCCGACGTTGAGCTGCATGGTGCGCTCAAGACGGACACCGCGGTCCTCGAACAGCTTCGCCATCACGCGGTGCGTGATGGTCGCGCCGACCTGCGACTTGATGTCGTCGCCGACGATCGGGACGCCCGCCTCGGTGAACTTGTCCGCCCACTCCTTGGTGCCGGCGATGAAGACCGGGAGGGCGTTGACGAAGGCGACCTTGGCGTCGATGGCGCACTGGGCGTAGAACTTCGCCGCGTCCTCGGAACCGACGGGCAGGTAGCAGACGAGAACGTCGACCTGCTGGTCCTTGAGGACCTGGACGACGTCCACCGGCGCCTCGGCGGACTCCTCGATGGTCTGGCGGTAGTACTTGCCGAGACCGTCCAGGGTGTGGCCGCGCTGGACCGTGACGCCCTTGTTCGGGACGTCGCAGATCTTGATGGTGTTGTTCTCGCTGGCGCCGATGGCGTCGGAGAGGTCGAGACCGACCTTCTTGGCGTCGACGTCGAAGGCGGCGACGAACTCGACGTCACCCACGTGGTAGTCGCCGAACTGCACGTGCATCAGGCCCGGGACCTTGGCCGCCGGGTCGGCGTCCTTGTAGTACTCGACGCCCTGCACCAGCGATGCAGCGCAGTTGCCCACGCCGACGATGGCTACGCGAACCGAACCCATTCCGGTTGCTCCCTGTGTGTACGAGTGAGGCCCTGAATGGGACTCACGTGGCGGTGTCGTCGGGCGTATCCGGCCGGGGGTCGAACCCCGGCCGGGGCAGGCCGCCCGTCGCTCCAGATGTGTTGTCCTGCTGAGCGGACCCCCCAGAAGCGGAACCTTGGAGGTCCCGTCCGGCCCGCTCACTTTCGATGAGCTCGTTCAGCCAGCGCACTTCGCGCTCCACGGACTCCATTCCGTGGCGCTGGAGCTCAAGCGTGTAGTCGTCGAGGCGCTCCCGGGTGCGCGCCAGGGAGGCGCGCATCTTCTCGAGGCGCTCCTCCAGCCGGCTGCGGCGACCCTCCAGTACGCGCATGCGTACGTCGCGTGACGTCTGCCCGAAGAAGGCGAAGCGAGCGGCGAAGTGTTCGTCCTCGTACGCGTCGGGGCCCGTCTGCGAGAGCAGATCCTCGAAGTGCTCCTTACCCTCCGCCGTCAACCGGTAGACGATCTTGGCGCGACGCCCCGCGAGGGAAGCGGCGAGGGCGTCCTCGGGCGCATGGCCCGCCTCTTCGATCAACCAGCCGTTGGTGACCAGCGTCTTGAGACAGGGGTACAGCGTTCCGTAGCTGAACGCCCGGAACACACCGAGTGACGTATTGAGTCGTTTGCGCAGCTCATAGCCGTGCATCGGGGATTCGCGGAGCAGGCCGAGTACGGCGAACTCGAGGATCCCGGAACGCCGGCTCATCGTCGCCTCCTCTCTGCCGCGGACTGGCCGTGACGGTTGCTATGTCGTGCTGATGTATCGACTCGATACATCAGCACGATAGAACGACCTTCCTCATGGGACAAGGGGAGGGAGGGTGAACGGGATCACATCGCAGATTCGTTGTGTGCAAGTTGCCTGATTTGGGGTGAACTTCGGAGCTCGGCGGGTTTTGGCGGTGCGTAGTCTGTGCGCCATGCACACCACCGGGAACCGAGTGACGCCTGGGGACGTCCTCGTCCTCGGTGCAGTACGGGTGAATGCGAGACCGACCACATCCGTACTTCGGGGGGACCGGAAACCAGCCGCCGTTTCCAGGCGCGCAAGGGTGCGCCTGCCCGAGGAGTAATCGTTCGATGAGCGAGCACCGTCGCAAACCGCCGCAGCCGCAGGGAGGCGGACGTGCCGCGACCCGACGTGGCCAGTCCGGTCCGTCCTCCGGTCGCCGTGCGGCACCGCGAGGCGCCACCGGGTCTCTGTCCGATTCGTACGGGTCGGATTCCTATGAGCCGGATGGCGATGAGTCGTCGTACGGCAGCCGTGCCGAGGCCCGACGCGCGGCGCAGAGAGGTGGAGGCCGCCGCAGAGTGGCCGACAACGGCCCCGGAGGTCGCCAAGGCGGCCCCGCCGGCCCTGGACGAGGCAGGGGGCGTGCGACCGCGCCCGGCAGGAAACGCCTCATCGACTATCCGCGCTACGGCAAGGACGGATGGCGCCGTTGGATGCCGTCCTGGAAGCTCGTCTCCGGCCTGTGCATCGGCTTCGTGGGCAGCTTGGTGGTCGTCGCGGGCGTCGGGTACGCCATGGTGAGCGTGCCGAACGTCGCGGACACCGCGACGGCCCAGAACAACGTCTACTACTGGTCCGACGGCTCCCAGATGGTCGCCACGGGCGGTGAGACCAACCGCCAGATCATCAACCTGTCGCAGATCCCCAAGGCGATGCAGTACGCCGTGATCTCGCAGGAGAACAAGACCTTCTACACCGACAGCGGCATCGACCCCAAGGGCATCGCCCGCGCCGTGCTGAACATGGCGAGCGGCGGTCAGACGCAGGGTGGATCCACCATCACCCAGCAGTACGTGAAGAACGCGCGCCTCGACGACCAGTCGCAGACCGTCACGCGCAAGTTCAAGGAGATCTTCATCTCCATAAAGGTGGGCGCCACGGTCAAGAAGGACGACATCATGGCGGGCTACCTGAACTCCGCGTACTACGGGCGTAACGCCTACGGAATACAGGCCGCCGCCCGTGCGTACTTCAACAAGGACGCCATCAAGCTGAACCCGGGCGAGTGCGCCTTCCTGGCGGCGATGCTCAAGGGCGCCACGTACTACGACCCCGCCGGCGGTGTCACCTACGACACGACCGCCACTCCCGACGCGAACAGCAAGCGGGCTTTTCGCCAGATGCAGGACACCCTCGACAAGATGGTCGAGTACGGCCACTTGGAGGCCGCGGTCAGGGCCCAGTACACCAAGATGCCCGACTGGAAGAACCCGCGCTCGAACACCCAGCTCGGCGGCCAGGTCGGATATCTCGTCGACCTCGCCAACAGCTACCTGGTGACCCACAGCGACGAGACCGGAATCACCCAGAAGAAGCTCACGCAGGGCGGCTACTCGATCCGTACGACCTTCGACAAGAAGAAGGTCAAGGAACTCGAAGCCGCCGTCTCCAAGGTCCAGAAGGCGAACATCAAGCCCAAGGAGCGCCCGGAGACCGACACCCACGTCCAGTTCGGCGGGGCGTCCGTGGATCCGGCGACCGGTGCCATCAAGGCCATCTACGGCGGTGAGGACGCGACCAAGCACTTCACCGACAACGCCGACACCACCGGTGCCCAGGTCGGCTCCACGTTCAAGCCGTTCGTGCTCGCCGCGGCGATGAAGTGGGGCGTCAAGGATCCCAAGGGTCTGGCGTCGCAGGCGCAGGACGAGCGCACCATCGCCTCTCCGAAGAGCCTGTTCAGCGGTCAGAACAAGCTCAAGATCAAGGAGTACAACGGGGAGGTCTGGAGGAACGAGAAGGGCGAGGAGTGGCTGCAGACCAACGACGGCAACGCCTCGTACGGCGCCGCGCCCAAGTACCAGATCGATCTTCGTGAGGCGATGCGGGAGTCGGTCAACTCCGCCTTCGTCCAGCTCGGCATGGATGTCGGTCTGGACAAGGTGAAGGAGTCGGCCGTGGACGCGGGTCTGCTGGAGTCCAGCCTGACCGGCACCAGCTTCCCGTCCTTCTCCATCGGCATCTCGGACCCCAGCGCCATCCGCATGGCGGGCGCGTACGCCACCTTCGCGGCCAGCGGCAAGCAGCGGAGCCCGTACTCCGTCCAGTCGGTGACCAGCAAGGACGGCCCGGTCTACACGCACAAGGTCAAGTCCGAAGAGGCCTTCACCCCGGCGGTCGCCGACAACGTCACCGACGTCCTGAAGACCGTGGTCGAGAAGGGCACGGGTACCAACGCCCAGCTGCCCGGCCGCGATGTGGCGGGCAAGACCGGTACCACCGACGGCAACAAGTCGGCCTGGTTCGTCGGCTACACCCCGCAGCTGTCCACGTCGATCACGATGTTCCGGTACGACGACGACGAGACCAAGAAGAACCGCACGTTCCTCGAGATGTACGGAACGGGCGGCCAGAAGAAGATCCACGGTGCGTCGTTCCCGGCCCAGATCTGGCACGACTACATGGCGGAGGCGCTGAAGGGCGAGGAGGCGGAGAAGTTCCCGACCCCCGAGCCCATCGGTGAGGTCGTCAACGCGCAGCCCTCGCCGTCCCCGACGCCCTCGGCCACCGAGAGCGAAGAGGCGAGCCCGAGCCCGACGCCTTCGGAGACGCTGACCAGCCCGTCTCCCTCGGCGAGCGAGACCTGCCGGTTCACCCGTTTCTGCAACAACAGCAACGGTGGTAACAACGGTGGCTCCACCGACGCCGGCACCACGGACGGCGGTACCACCGACGGCGGGGTGACCTCCTCGCCGACGGCCACGGACACGGCCGACACCTCGAGAGGCAATACCAACGGCAACGGAGGCGGCATCTTCGGAGGAACGACCGGATAGTCGCGCACATCCCCGGCGTGGGTGTTTCACGTGAAACGCCCGAATGTTTCACGTGAAACGAGGGCCGTCGCACCGATTCAGGTGTGGCGGCCCTCGGTGTATTCCTAGGTGCGTACGGCAGGATGTGCCCCATGCCCAGTGCAGAATCGACATCGACGAGCGTGCACGAGCCCGATCCGGTACGGCCGACCAGGGACGACGAGGTCGCGGCGGCCGCCAGCGAGCTGATCGGTGGTCCCATCGGCCGGCGTGCCCTGCTGGGGACGTCCTGGTGGACCCCGGTGCGAGTCGTCGCGCTTGTGGCGATCGGGATGTTCGCCCTCGGTCTCGTCCAGAAGATGCCGTGCTACGACAGCGGCTGGTTCTTCGGCGCCAGCTCCCAGTACACGCATGCGTGCTACTCGGACATTCCGCACCTCTATCAGGGACGCGGATTCGCCGACGGGCTCGTGCCGTACTTCGACAAGCTCCCCGGCGACATGCAGTACCTCGAGTACCCGGTGCTGACGGGTGTGTTCATGGAGGTGGCCGCCTGGCTGACGCCCGGAAGCGGCACGATCCAGCACCAGGAGCAGTGGTACTGGATGGTCAACGCGGGGATGCTGATGGCCTGTGCGGCCGTCATCGTCGTCTGTGTCTCCCGCACCCACGGCCGTCGCCCCTGGGACGGCCTGCTGGTCGCTCTGGCACCGGCCTTCGCGCTGACCGCCACCATCAACTGGGACCTCCTGGCGGTCGCTCTGACCGCCGCCGCGATGCTGATGTGGTCGCGGGGCCGTTCCCTCGCCTTCGGCGTCCTCCTGGGGCTCGCCACGGCCGCCAAGCTCTATCCCGTCTTCCTGCTCGGTCCGCTGTTCGTGCTGTGCTGGCGTGCGGGCAAGTGGCGGGACTTCGGCAAGGCCTTGGGAGGCGCGGCCGTCTCCTGGGTCGTGGTGAACCTGCCGGTGATGCTCTTCGCCTTCGAGGGCTGGTCGAAGTTCTACACGTTCAGCCATGACCGAGGCGTCGACTTCGGATCCTTCTGGCTGATCATGGCGCAGAACTCGACCCATCCGCTCAGCACCGACTCGGTCAACACCGTGGCCATGGTCCTGGTGCTGCTCTGCTGCGTGGGCATCGCGGCCCTGACCTTCACGGCTCCGCGCCGGCCGCGCTTCGCACAGCTGGCCTTTCTGATCGTCGCGGCGTTCATCCTCACCAACAAGGTGTACTCCCCGCAGTACGTCCTGTGGCTGGTGCCGCTGGCCGTGCTGGCCCGGCCGAAGTGGCGGGACTTCCTGATCTGGCAGGCCTGCGAGGTGGCGTACTTCCTGGGGATCTGGCTGTACCTCGCGTACACGACCAGCGGGGACGCCCACAAGGGTCTGCCGACCGACGGCTACCACTGGGCCATCGGCGTGCACCTGCTGGGGACGCTGTACCTGTGTGCCGTCGTCGTGCGTGACATCCTCATGCCGGAGCGGGACGTGGTCCGCCGTGCGGGCGACGACGACCCCTCGGGCGGGGTGCTCGACGGCGCGGCGGACGTGTTCGTGCTCGGCTCGGCGGCCCATCCGCCCAGGCACGCCGTCCCGTTCGACGGCCCGCAGGTGGAGTGGGGCAAGCAGGAGCCGACCGACGGTTCGCTCTGAGCGAACAGGGCGCGGGCGGGTCACACGAAAGGCCGTACACGGAGACTCCGTGTACGGCCTTCGGCTTACGCGTGCGGCTCAGCGCCGGACCCGCACCGCTCAGCGGTCGACGATGCGGTCGAACTGGGTGGTGGTGTGCCGCAGATGGGCCACCAGCTCCTCGCCGACCTTCGGTTCCGCGGAGTCCGCGGGTACGAACAGGATGGAGACCTGCATGTGCGGCGGTTCGGCGAACCAGCGCTGCTTGCCGTCCCAGACGAACGGCGAGAGGTTCCGGTTCACCGTGGCCAGGCCGGCACGGGCGACGCCCTTGGCGCGCGGCATGACGCCGTGCAGGGCCTTGGGGGCCTCCAGACCCACCCCGTGCGAGGTACCGCCCGCCACGACCACCAGATAGCCCTCGGAGGCCGCCTTCTGCTGCCGGTAGCCGAACCGGTCGCCCTTGGCCACACGCGTGACGTCCAGGACGGCGCCCCGGTACTCGGTGGCCTCGTGGTCCCCCAGCCACAGCCGCGTGCCGATGCGGGCACGGAAGCGGGTCTGCGGGAACTGCTGTTGCAGCCTGGCGAGTTCCTGCGCCTTGAGGTGGCTGACGAACATGGTGTGCAGCGGCAGCCGGGCCGCGCGCAGCCGGTCCATCCAGCCGATGACCTCCTCGACGGCGTCCGAGCCGTCGGTCCGGTCCAGCGGCAGATGGATCGCGAAGCCCTCGAGGCGGACGTTCTCGATGGCGGAGTGGAGCTGGGACAGGTCCTGCTCACTGATGCCGTGCCGCTTCATCGAGGACATCACCTCGATGACCACCCGGGCACCGACCAGGCCGTACACACCGTCGATGGACGACACCGAGCGGATCACCCGGTCCGGCAGCGGCACGGGCTCCTCCCCGCGCCGGTACGGCGTCAGCACCAGCAGATCGCCGCCGAACCAGTCCTTGATGCGCGCGGCCTCGTACGTCGTGCCGACGGCCAGGATGTCCGAGCCCAGCCGCGTGGCCTCCTCGGCCAGCCGCTCGTGACCGAAGCCGTAGCCGTTGCCCTTGCAGACCGGGACGAGTCCCGGGAACTGCTCCTGCACGTGCTTGTGGTGCGCCCGCCAGCGCGCGGTGTCGACGTAGAGGGTGAGCGCCATGGCCGGACCTGGAACCTTTCTGGTGGCAGCGGTGTGTCAGAGGTATGGAAGCACTGAACGTGAGGTCAGCGTCGCGACATGTAGATGTCGAGGGCCTTGTGGAGCAGTTTGTTCAGCGGGAAGTCCCATTCGCCGAGGTATTCGGCGGCCTGTCCGCCCGTACCCACCTTGAACTGGATCAGGCCGAAGAGGTGGTCGGTCTCGTCCAGTGAGTCGGAGATTCCGCGCAGGTCGTAGACCGTGGCGCCGAGTGCGTAGGCGTCGCGCAGCATCCGCCACTGCATCGCGTTCGAGGGGCGGAACTCACGACCGATGTTGTCGGAGGCGCCGTAGGAGTACCAGACGTGGCCGCCGACGATCAGCATCGTCGCCGCCGACAGGTTCACGCCGTTGTGCCGCGCGAAGTACAGCCGCATGCGGTTGGGGTCCTCGGTGTTGAGGGCCGTCCACATGCGCTGGAAGTACGAGAGCGGGCGGGGCCTGAAGTGGTCGCGCACGGCCGTGATCTCGTACAGGCGCTGCCATTCCTCCAGGTCGTGGTAACCGCCCTGGACGACCTCGACACCGGCCTTCTCGGCCTTCTTGATGTTGCGGCGCCACAGCTGGTTGAAGTTCTTGTGGACCTCTTCCAGGGAGCGGTTGGCCAGCGGCACCTGGTAGACGTAGCGGGGCTGGACGTCGCCGAAGCCGGCACCGCCGTCCTCGCCCTGCTGCCAGCCCATGCGGCGCAGCTTGTCGGCCACCTCGAACGCGCGCGGCTCGATGAAGTCGGCCTCGATGTCCCGCAGCCGCTTCACGTCCGGGTTCTGGATGCCGGCCTTGATGGAGGTGGCCTCCCAGCGCCGGATGATCACCGGGGGGCCCATCTTCACGGAGAAGGCGCCCTGTTGCTTGAGGTGCGCGAGCATCGGCTCGAGCCACTCGGTGAGGTTCGGCGCGTACCAGTTGATGACCGGGCCCTCGGGCAGATAGGCCAGATAGCGCTTGATCTTGGGCAGCTGGCGGTAGAGGACCAGGCCCGCGCCGACCATCTCGCCGGTGCGCTCGTCGAACCAGCCGAGGTTTTCGGAGCGCCACTCCGCCTTCACATCTGCCCAGGCCGGAACCTGCATGTGACTCGCCGCCGGCAGGCTCTGGATGTATGCCAGATGTTGCTCGCGGCTGATGGTCCTCAGGGTCAGGCTCATTCGGGGGGCTCCTCGGGCTGGGCTGTCCCCATGGGTACAGGGGCTCCGGCTCTCGCGCGAAGCCTACTGCGCCGTGCGAGCGGCTCGAATGGGCGTATGGGGGGATGCCCCGGCACGGAGACCGGCCGGGGCGTCCGCAGTGGTCCGCACGGTGTCCTTGTGTGGGGACTTCGTGTGGTTCGACGGAGCCTTCGGCGGACTCAGAAAAGTCCGCCGAAGAGTCCGCCGTGTGCCATGCCGAGATAGAAGCCGAGGGCCGAGGCACCGAGGCCCAGGATCAGCCCGAAGCGCTCGCGGGTCGTCTCGGAGATCCACTGGCCGTAGGCGCCGGTGACGATCCCCACCAGGCCGGCCCAGGAGCTGAGCAGGTGCAGGCTGTGGAAAGCCGAGGAGACGAGAGCCGTGATGCCCAGCACCAGGGTCACCACGAGCAGGGTGTCCTGGAGTACATGGGGCTTTCCGTCCGTGGCGAAGAGTCCGCCGACGGTGTTGGGTCGCAATGCCTGTGCCATAGGGCACCTCCTGCGGAAGGCGGCGCATCGTAGCGCCGTACACACCCGATGTGTACAGATTGACGGTCCCCACCCTCGGATTTCAACCGGAAGCAGGTGTGCGGGTAGTCTGTAGCGTCTGCACCGGTGTCTGCCCAGGCTCAGCCAGGGATCCGCCCAGGCCAGAACGGGGACGTCGTCCGACGACCCCCGATTGTCAGTGGCGGCCGATACCGTTGCGTACGCATCACAACCCTCCTGCCACGGAACGACCGTGGCCGCTGAGTCCAAAGGAGGTGGGTTACACATGCGTCACTACGAGGTGATGGTCATCCTCGACCCCGATCTGGAGGAGCGCGCTGTCGCCCCCCTGATCGAGAACTTCCTCTCCGTCGTCCGCGAGGGCAACGGAAAGGTCGAGAAGGTCGACACCTGGGGCCGTCGTCGTCTCTCGTACGAGATCAAGAAGAAGCCCGAGGGCATCTACTCGGTCATCGATCTGCAGGCCGAGCCTGCGATCGTCAAGGAGCTCGACCGCCAGATGAACCTGAACGAGTCGGTCCTCCGGACCAAGGTCCTCCGTCCCGAGACCCACTGAGCTCTCCCGCTCAGCTGATCTCGGGATTCGAGTAGCAGCACCAGCAGCCAGCAGCAAACCCGCCGAGAGGTTCCCCCATGGCAGGCGAGACCGTCATCACGGTCGTCGGCAATCTTGTCGATGACCCCGAGCTGCGCTTCACCCCGTCCGGTGCGGCGGTCGCGAAGTTCCGCATCGCGTCCACTCCCCGCACCTTCGACCGCCAGACGAACGAGTGGAAGGACGGCGAGAGCCTGTTCCTGACCTGCTCGGTCTGGCGTCAGGCGGCGGAGAACGTCGCCGAGTCGCTTCAGAAGGGCATGCGCGTCATCGTGCAGGGCCGGCTGAAGCAGAGGTCCTACGAGGACCGCGAGGGCGTCAAGCGCACGGTCTACGAACTGGACGTCGAGGAAGTCGGCCCCAGCCTGCGCAACGCCACGGCCAAGGTCGCCAAGACCGCCGGTCGCGGTGGCCAGGGCGGCCAGGGTGGTTACGGCGGCGGTGGCAACCAAGGTGGCGGCGGCTGGGGTGGAAACTCCGGCGGCGGCCAGCAGGGCGGCGGCGCTCCTGCCGACGACCCGTGGGCTTCCAGCGCTCCCGTCGGCGGCAACCAGGGTGGCGGCGGCTGGGGTGGAAACTCCGGCGGCGGTGGCGGCTACTCGGACGAGCCCCCCTTCTAGGCCTACGGGCCGGGCCCCTCGGGCCCGACCGGGTCGAAGGCGGGCCGTATCCCAACTTCTTGATCACACAGGAGAAACACCATGGCGAAGCCGCCTGTGCGCAAGCCTAAGAAGAAGGTCTGCGCTTTCTGCAAGGACAAGGTCACGTACGTGGACTACAAGGACACGAACATGCTGCGGAAGTTCATTTCCGACCGCGGCAAGATCCGTGCCCGCCGCGTGACCGGCAACTGCACGCAGCACCAGCGTGACGTCGCCACGGCCGTCAAGAACAGCCGTGAGATGGCGCTGCTGCCCTACACCTCCACCGCGCGATAAGGGAAGGGTGACCGACTCATGAAGATCATCCTCACCCACGAGGTCTCCGGCCTCGGTGCCGCGGGCGACGTCGTGGACGTCAAGGACGGTTACGCTCGCAACTACCTGATCCCGCGGAAGTTCGCTATCCGCTGGACCAAGGGTGGCGAGAAGGACGTCGAGCAGATCCGTCGTGCTCGCAAGATCCACGAGATCCAGACCATCGAGCAGGCCAACTCCGTGAAGGCCCAGCTCGAGGGCGTCAAGGTCCGCCTGGCCGTTCGCTCCGGCGACGCCGGTCGTCTCTTCGGTTCCGTCACCCCGGCCGACATCGCTTCGGCGATCAAGGCTTCCGGTGGCCCCGAGGTCGACAAGCGCCGCATCGAGCTGGGCGCGCCGATCAAGACGCTGGGCGCCCACGAGACGTCCGTGCGTCTGCACCCCGAGGTTGCCGCCAAGGTCAACATCGAGGTCATCGCGGCCTGATCTCCGCGCTTGGCTTGAACAGCCGGGAAGGGGCCGCACCCGTCAGGGTGCGGCCCCTTCCGCATGGCTGGAGCGAGTGAGGTCGCCAGGAGCGTGGGAGTTGTGGGCGCTGCATCGGCCTCGTGGCCGGTGCGGTACTGGGCATGTTTCACGTGAAACGTCGGTTTCACGTGAAACGGTCAGCGCGACGCACCCGTGACGATCCAGCGTCCGGAGCGGGTACGCAGCCATAGCGTCAGCATGCGCACGGTCATCATCAGCGTCATGGCTCCCCACAATGCGGTGAGACCGCCGCCGAGAAGTGGGACCAGGAGCGCTACCGGAGCGAAGACCGCCAGGGTCACCACCATCGCCCGGGCCAGATACGGGCCGTCGCCCGCTCCCATCAGGACGCCGTCCAGGACGAAGACGATGCCGCAGACGGGCTGCGAGAGCGCCACCATGAGCAGTGCCGGCAGGGCTGTGTCCTTCACCAGCGTGTCGCTGGTGAACAGGGGCAGAAACAGAGGACGGGCGAGGACCACGAGCAGGCCGAGTGCGAAGCCTGCGGCGATGCCCCACTGCGCCATGCGACGACAGGCTTCGCGGGCGCCCAGGGCGTCGTCGGCGCCGAGGTACCGCCCGATGATGGCCTGCCCCGCGATCGCGATGGCGTCGAGAGCGAAGGCCAGCAGGCTCCACAGGGACAGGATGATCTGATGTGCCGCGATGTCGGCGTCGCCGAGACGGGCCGCGACGGCCGTGGCGATCATCAGAATCGCCCGCAGGGAGAGAGTGCGGACCAGCAGAGGCGCACCCGCCTGTGCACAGGCCCTGATCCCCTTGGCATCGGGACGCAGTGAGGCTCCGTGCTCGCGGGCTCCGCGGACGACCACCACGAGATAGACGGCGGCCATGCCGTACTGCGCGATGACGGTGCCCCAGGCGGAGCCGGCGATGCCGAGTCCGACGCCATAGACAAGGCCCGTGTTGAGCACGGCGTTGGCGACGAAGCCGCCGATGGCGACGTAGAGCGGTGTTCTGGTGTTCTGCAGACCGCGCAGTACTCCGGTGGCGGCGAGCACGACCAGCATGGCCGGGATGCCGAGGGAGGAGACGCGCAGATAGGTGGTGGCGTACGGGGCCGCCGTGTTCGATGCGCCGAAGAGGTTCACGAGGGCTGGAGCCGAGGGAAGCACGGTGACGATGACGGCGGCACCGAGCAGCAGCGCCAGCCAGATGCCGTCCATGCCCTGGCGGATGGCCGCCTGGAGATCGCCCGCGCCGACCCGGCGTGCCACGGCTGCCGTGGTGGCGTAGGCGAGGAAGACGAAGACGCTGACGGCTGTGGTGAGAAGAGCCGAGGCGATGCCGAGTCCGGCGAGTTGTGCGGTGCCGAGATGGCCGACGATGGCGCTGTCGGCCATGACGAAGAGGGGCTCGGCGACCAGTGCGCCGAAGGCCGGAACGGCCAGCGCGACGATCTCGCGGTCGTGCTGCCGCCGGACGGCCCTGGCGGGCGCGGGAGCCTGTGTCATGAGCACTAATCTAACCGTCCACAGGTAAGAGATACAAAGCATTAGTGACCCTTACCACCCTTTGAGCTGTGTGGACTTTCGCGCAGCGTTCGAGGGGATCTTGGCCCGACTTGGAAAGTTTTTCTTCTGCACAGGTCGTGGATGGGAAAGTGCCTGGTCAAGGCGCCTGTTCTGTTGGGGATGGGAGCTTGTTCACAGGCCTGTCCACCGCGTCGTACACAGGTTTTGCGAAGTTCTCCACAGCATCGGGGCCGTCGTCCACAAGGCCTGTGGATAACCAGATTGGCTGACGGTGCCCGCAGGCCTACCGTGGTCCGGCGCCCGCTCCGCCCGTCGACCAGAGAACCATCACAAAACAGACGCGACGGAACCGGAGTCTGGGCCTCTCATCTGTCAGTGCCGTGCCGTAGAAATGAGTAGCGCGGCGAGGTCCGCTCCGCGGACGGGAGGAGGTGGCTCGGTGAGCATTTCCGAGCCCTTGGACGATCCGTGGGCCGACAGCGGTCCCAGTGATCGTCTGCCCGCGTCCCGCCACCGCGCCGACGGCGGTCGCGGCCGCGGCGAGCAGCACGACCGAGGCCGGGACGACGGTGCGTGGGAGGGCGGGGGCACGGCCTTCGAGCGCGTACCCCCGCAGGACCTCGACGCCGAGCAGTCCGTCCTCGGTGGCATGCTGCTGTCCAAGGACGCCATCGCCGATGTCGTCGAGGTCCTCAAGGGCCACGACTTCTACAAGCCCGCCCACGAAACGATCTTTCAGGCGATCCTCGACGTCTACGCCAAGGGCGAGCCGGCCGACCCGATCACCATCGCCGCGGAACTCACCAAGCGTGGTGAGATCAACAAGGTCGGCGGCGCGTCGTATCTGCACACACTCGTCCAGACCGTCCCGACGGCGGCCAACGCCGAGTACTACGCGGAGATCGTTCACGAGCGGGCGGTTCTCCGCCGACTTGTCGAAGCCGGCACCCGCATCACCCAGATGGGTTACGCGGCCGACGACGATGTGGACGAGATCGTCAACCGGGCCCAGGCCGAGATCTACGCGGTCACCGAGCAGCGCACCAGCGAGGACTATCTGCCGCTGGGCGACATCATGGAGGGCGCGCTCGACGAGATCGAGGCGATCGGCTCGCGCAGCGGTGAGATGACCGGTGTGCCCACCGGCTTCACCGACCTCGACTCGCTCACCAACGGCCTGCACCCCGGCCAGATGATCGTCATCGCCGCCCGACCGGCCATGGGTAAGTCGACCCTCGCACTGGACTTCGCCCGAGCCGCGTCGATCAAGCACAACCTGCCGAGCGTCATCTTCTCCCTCGAAATGGGCCGCAACGAGATCGCGATGCGTCTGCTGTCCGCCGAAGCCCGTGTCGCGCTGCACCACATGCGCTCCGGCACCATGACGGACGAGGACTGGACCCGGCTGGCCCGCCGGATGCCCGAGGTGTCGTCCGCGCCGCTCTTCATCGACGACTCCCCGAACCTGTCGATGATGGAGATCCGCGCGAAGTGCCGTCGGCTCAAGCAGCGCAACGACATCAAGCTGGTCATCATCGACTATCTCCAGCTGATGCAGGCCGGCGGGTCCAAGCGCTCCGAGAGCCGTCAGCAGGAGGTCTCGGACATGTCCCGTAACCTCAAGCTCCTCGCCAAGGAGCTGGAGGTGCCGGTGATCGCGCTCTCCCAGCTCAACCGTGGTCCCGAGCAGCGCACGGACAAGAAGCCGATGGTGTCCGACCTGCGTGAGTCCGGCTCCATCGAGCAGGACGCCGACATGGTGATCCTGCTGCACCGCGAGGACGCCTACGAGAAGGAGTCGCCGCGCGCGGGCGAGGCGGACATCATCGTGGGCAAGCACCGTAACGGTCCGACGGCGACGATCACCGTGGCTTTCCAGGGCCACTACTCGCGATTCGTGGACATGGCACAGACCTGATCCGGGCGGCTCCGACGAAATGGATTCGACGTGGGATGCCGGGCCGGGTGGACTGGGGCCATGACGTCTTCTCAGGAACAACTGCTGCCCGGTACATGCCGGGCGCTGCTCCATCGCATCGCCGTGGCCCAGGCGGAGGGGCGGGCGCCGTCGCTGGTCGCGACCGTCGTACGGGACGGGCGGGCCGTCTGGCACGGCGCCCGGACCTCGGTGGACGGGCACGGCCCGGACGAGCGTGTGCAGTACCGGATCGGCTCGATCACCAAGACCTTCACCGCCGTGCTCGTCCTGCGACTGCGTGAGGAGGGCCTGCTGGACCTGGGCGATCCGCTGGAGAAGCATCTGCCGGGGACCGGCGCGGGCGAGGTCACCATCGCCGATCTGCTCGCCCACACCGGCGGGATCGCCGCCGAGTCGCCTGCCCCCTGGTGGGAGCGCACCCCGGGATCGCTGCGGCCGGAACTCGCCGATGTGCTCGGTGAAAAGCCCCTGCTGCACCCCGTCGGTCGTCGGTTCCACTACTCGAATCCCGGATACACCTTGCTGGGAGCGCTGGTGGAGAAGCTGCGCGGCGCCTCCTGGGAGGACGTCCTTCGGCGTGAAGTGCTGGAACCGCTGGGGCTGGAGCGGACGAGTGCCCAGCCTCAGGAGCCCCACGCGGGTGGATGGGCGGTCCATCCGTGGGCCGACGCGCTGCTGCCCGAGTCCGTGGAGGATCTGGGAATCATGGCGCCGGCCGGACAGCTCTGGTCCACGTCCGGTGACCTGGCCCGCTTCGCCGTCTTCCTGGCCCGGGGGGACGACCGCGTGCTGAGTGCCGACACCGTGCGGGAGATGCGGACGCCGGCTGCCCCGGCCGAGCCCTCGGACGTGGCGGACGGCATCAGCTACGGCCTCGGTATGCAGATTCAGCAGCGCGACGGACGGCTTCTCGTCGGTCACTCCGGTTCACTGCCCGGCTTTCTCGCGAACCTGACCATCAGCGTGGAGGACGACGTCGCCGCGGTGGTGCTGGCCAACTGCACCTCAGGACCGCTGCTGGGCGCTGTGGGCGCCGATCTCGTACGCATCGTCGCGGAGGCCGAGCCGCGGATTCCCGCGCCCTGGCGGCCTTCGCTCGAAGTCGCTCCGGAAGAGCTGGAGTTGACGGGGCAGTGGTACTGGGGAACCCAGGCTTTTGCGCTGCGCCTGACGGCCGACGGGGCGGCCTCGCTGGAGCCGCTGTCCGGCATGGGCCGGCGCTCACGGTTCCGGGCGAACGGAGACGGCACCTGGACGGGGCTGGAGGGCTACTACGCCGGAGAGCTCCTGAAGGCCGTACGACGCCCGGACGGGTCCGTGGACCACCTGGATCTCGGGTCGTTCGTGTTCACGCGCCAGCCCTACGACAGGGCGGCTTCGGTGCCCGGTGGCGTGGACCCGGACGGATGGCGAGGTCTCAAGCCGCGCCAGTAGGGCGTCATGGATCCGGCGAGGACGGAAAAGCGGTCTGTTCCACGTGAAACAGACCGCTTTTTGCATCAGAGGCGGAGCTTGAAGCCGACATGCGAGGCGGTGAAGCCGAGCCGCTCGTAGAAACGATGGGCGTCTGTACGGGACGAGTCGGAGGTCAGCTGCACCAACTGGCAGTCCAGACGCCGGGACTCGTCGACCGCCCACTGGATGAAGCGCGTTCCCAGGCCGCTGCCGCGCTCGTCGGCGTGGACGCGTACGCCTTCGATGATCGCGCGGGTGGCACCCTTGTGGGAGAGTCCGGGAACGATCGTCAGCTGGAGGGTGCCGATCACCCGACCTTCGCATACCGCCACCATCAGATGCTGGTTCGGATCGGCGGACAGACGCTCCAGGGCCGCCCGATAGGGGGTCAGGTCGTCCGGTGACTCGCGCCGCGCGCCCAGCGGATCGTCGGCGAGCATGGCGACGATCGCCGGTATGTCGTCTGTCGTGGCGGGTCGAATGTCGAAATCTCCCATGGCCGCACCCTATGCGAGCACGTTGAGCGCCTCCACGGCCCTGACCAGCGGTGCGAGTTCGGCGTTCTTCGACGCCTCGTCGAGTGCCTCGCGCAGGGCGTCGTCGTTGGTGGGCCGGGCCTTGGCCAGCAGCTCGAGGCCGTCCTCGGTCACGTTGGTGTAGATGCCACGGCGGTCGGTGGGGCACAGATAGCGCTCGAGGAGGCCGCGGTCCTCCAGCCGGGTGACCAGCCGGGTGGTGGCGCTCTGGCTGAGTACGACGGCGTCGGCGACCTGCTTCATCTGTAGATGCCCGCCGTCGCCGTCGTGCTGTCGGCTCAGCACGTCGAGCAGGGAGTACTCGCGCACGCTCAGGTCGTGCCCCGCCTGAAGCGCGCGCTCGACATGGGCCTCGATCCGGCCGTGGAGCAGGGACAGGGCGCACCAGCCCTGAGCGAGGGCGGTGAGTGCGGGGTCTGTCGCTGTCATGGCGTCTCCTCCGTCCCGGGCGGCTGAACCCAGGATAGAGCACAGATGCAATAGTCTGCGATCGCGGATAGTAAGCGACTGCAAGGGTTGTGTGTGAGTCATTACGGGCTTGCTCGCCAGAGTCAGCCCGCTGCCACCGTGACGGGAGCGAACCGGCGGGTCCAGTCGCCCGGGAGGTGCGGGACGCCGTACGTCATGACCGCGTTGAAGGCGACGGAGACCAGGCCGCGCTCCTTCAGCCACGTCAGCAGTTCTTCGTGCCGCACGTCGACATCGGTCCGCAGCGGACGGTCGGTGTGGGCGGCGAGGGCGGTGACAAGGGCTTTGGCCGTCTCGGTGTCACGGGCGACCAGCGGGCCCACCACATGGGTTTCCATGTTGGGCCAGATAGCCGCGTAGCCGATGATCCGGTCGTTCTCCACGGCTACGCACAGCCGGTCGGCGAAGGCGGGCAGACGCGTGACGATGTGGGTGCGGTCAAGGCCGAAGACCTCCCCGTCGAGCAGAAGGATCTCCGTCAGGTCCGCGGCCGTGGCCGCGCGGGTGACGATGCCGGGCCGCGTCGCGTCGGGGGTGAAGTTCCCGCACACCATCTCGGCCCGTGCGGTGACCTTGAAGCCCAGTTCCTCGTACAGCGGAAGGCCGTTCGGTGTCGCGTGCAGTGTCAGCGGCGTGGGGCCCATCGTGGACACGATGCGGCGCATCAGCCGACGCCCGACCCCCTGACGGGCGTGCCGCTCGGCGACCAGCACCATGCCGATGGCCCCCAGACCGGGGCGCTCTCGCGGGCCGTACTCGGTGACCGTGCAGGCGGCGACGAGGCCGCCGTCGGGATCGTCGATGCCGTATCCCGTTCCGGCCGTGAGTAGGAAGCTCCATTTGTGTTCCTCCCGGGGCCACCCCCGGTTCTCCGACAGGTCGGCGCAGGCAGAGAGATCACGAAGCGTCAGACAGCGGACGGGGAGAGCAGCGAGGGAAGGAGTACGCACGCAGGTCAGGCTGTCCGACAGGTGGCCTCGGCGTCCACCTGTTTCGAGCGAGAGATACATGCTTTTGGCCATGCCGCGACCGGGCTTGTAGGGCGCGCAGAGAACGAGGGTGTTTCACGTGAAACACCGGCGACCGGTAGGCGTCCCATTCAGCCCAGATCGGGGGCGTGCATGGCGCGTACGCCCTCGATGTTCCCGTCGAGGTAGTGCCGCAGCGACAGGGGCACCAGGTGCACGGAGGCGATGCCGACCCGGGTGAACGGCACCCTGACGATCTCGTACTCGCCGGCGGGCTCGTCGACCTCGGGGCCGTGTCGCAGGGACGGGTCCATGGACCCCAGTCGGCACACGAAGAAGTGCTGCACCTTCACCCCGGTGGCGCCGCCGTCCGCGCCGATGTGCTCGACGGTGTCGACGAAGCAGGGCACGACATCGGTGATCTTGGCGCCGAGCTCCTCGTACACCTCACGGTGCAGGGCATCGACGACGGTCGTGTCCTCGGGCTCCACCCCGCCACCGGGCGTCACCCAGTAGGGATCCACGCCGGGCTTGGTGCGCTTGATCAGGATCAGATGGTCGCCGTCCAGGAGAACGGCTCGGGCGGTGCGCTTGACCACGGGTCGGACGGTCATGGGAGAAATGTGGCCCGGCTGGTTCCACGTGAAACATTCCGAAACATCATTGCAGGGGAATTTCCCGTGACATTGCGGGGAGACCGGCTCAGCACCAGTCGATGGCGGCCCGCTGGAGCCACTCGTGGGCCCGCGCTATGTGCGGCATCACCAGGGTGCCGGTGCGCACCACGAGGAAGTAGGTCCGCAGCGGCGGTACCGTCGGCTCGTGCAGCGCGACCACGTCACCGCGGGCCAGGGCGGAGGCGCACAGATAGCGCGGCAGCACCGCGAGACCGGCGCCCGCACACGCGCACGCGAGGACGGCGCGCAGATCGGGGACGATGACGGCACCTGAGGCGGCAGGTCGGGAGTCGAAGACGGAAGCCCAGTAGCGGGACATGAACGGCAGTGACTCGTGCACCTCGACGACGGGGAGGTTCTCCGGGACGGGCGCGCCCTTGCGGCGTCTCCAGGGTTCGATCCGCTCGGCCCAGCTCGGGGCGGCCACCAGGACATGCTCCTCGTCGCACAGGGGCGTCGCGGTGAGCAGGGCGCCGCGCGGACGGGCCGTGCTGATGGCCAGATCGTGGTGCCCCGCCGCCAGTCCTTCGAGGGCCTCCTCGGCCGTGCCGAAGGAGGCGCGCAGGGCGAGTCCCTGCCCGCCGTGGCCGGCCAGCTCGGTGAGTGCGGGCAGCGCCCGTTCGGCGGTGAACTCGGGTGGCCCCGCCAGATGCAGGGTGCGCAAAGAGGAGTCGTCGTCCAGGCCGGTCTCGGCGATCTCCACCAGGGCGTCCAGGTGAGGCGCGGCCTTGTGGGCGAGTTCGTCACCGATGGTCGTCGGGGTCACCCCGCGGGCCTGCCGCAAGAACAGGGGACGGCCCACCTGCCGCTCCAGTGTGCGGATCTGGGAGGTGACGGCCGGCTGGGAGAGTCCGAGGAGGGCCGCGGCACGAGTGAAGGAACCGGCTCGGTGCACCGTCACGAAGGTACGCAGCAAGGCGAGATCCACGCAGTGCCCTCCCCTCTCGCCGCCCCGCTCCAGATCCTTCCGGCCGGCCCCCTGCCGCACCCAACTATAAATATGTCGATAGGTCTCTGTCGCTACTGTGATTGGACACTGACACACAGTCAACTAGCCTTGGTCGCGCGGTTCTCAGCGCGCGGAACCGGGGGCGGTCCGAGCCACGAGGGGGGAGGCTCGGACCGTCCGTCGTGCGGAGCGGGACACCGTCGGGGCGTCCGCGCACAGGTCAGTCCGCCGACTCGTCCAGCGCGCGCAGCAGATCCGCCACCAGGTCCGCGGGGTCCTCCGCGCCGACCGAAAGCCGGATGAAGCCCTCCGGCACCGCGTCACCGCCCCAGCGTCCGCGCCGTTCGGCGGTGGAGCGCACTCCGCCGAAGCTCGTCGCGTCGTCCACGAGCCGCAGCGCGTCGAGGAAACGGTCGGCCCGCTCGCGCGTGGGCAGGGTGAACGAGACCACGCATCCGAAGCGCTGCATCTGCTCCGAGGCGATCTTGTGCGCAGGGTCGTCGGGGAGCCCCGGATAGCGCAGCCCGCTCACCTCGGGACGCTGTCGCAGCGCCTGGGCGACGGTGAGGGCGGACGCGTTCTGCCGGTCGACCCGCAGCTGGAGCGTGGCGATCGAGCGGTGTGCGAGCCAGGCCTCCATGGGCCCGGAGATCGCCCCGACGATCTTGCGCCAGCGGCGTACGGCGGCCATGGCCTCCGCGTCGCGGCCGGCGACATAGCCCAGCAGGACATCGCCGTGCCCGGTGAGCTGCTTGGTCCCGCTGGCCACGGAGAAGTCGGCGCCGAGTTCGAGGGGGCGCTGCCCGAGCGGCGTCGCGAGGGTGTTGTCGACGGCCACCAGCGCGCCACGCGCGTGTGCCGCCTCGACGAGCCGTCGGATGTCGCAGACGTCGAGCCCCGGGTTCGACGGGGACTCGATCCACAGCAGCCTGGCGCCGTCGAGGACGTCGAGCTGGGCGTCGCCCCCGGTGGGGGCGGTGCGCACCTCGACGCCGTACGCCTCCAGCTGGGCCCGTAGCAGGGGCAGCGCCTGGTATCCGTCGCTGGGCAGGACGACCGCGTCGCCCGCGCGCAGCTGGGAGAAGAGCACCGACGAGATGGCGGCCATGCCGGAGGCGAAGACGAGCGTCTCGACACCCTCGGCGCCGGGCGCCTCCAGCTCGCCGATGGCCCGCTCCAGATGGGTCCAGGTCGGGTTCTCGTCCCGTCCGTAGGCGTACGGGCCGGTGGGCTCGCCCGGCAGATGGAAGTGAGCGGCGAACACCGGTCCCGGCAGCGTCGGTTCGTGCTTGACCGGCTCCGGAAGCCCCGCCCGCACCGCGCGTGTTCCGTCGCCCGCGACGGGGGGACCCGCCGTACCGCTTCCGTCGTTGCTGGCAGAGTCGCTCATGCCGCCCGTCCTTCCACATGTTCACGTACCGCGGCGAGCAGCCCGGTGCTCGCCGCCTCCACCATCTCAAGGCACTCCTCGAAGCCGTCCGTGCCCCCGTAGTAAGGGTCCGGAACGTCGAGATCGTCCCCCGCGGCGGGGTCGTACGAGCGCAGCAGTCGCACCTTGCGCGCGTCCTCCTCGGTGGGCGCGAGCCGGCGCAGTTCCCGGAGATGGCCGTGGTCGAGAGCGATCACGAGGTCGAGGCGGGAGAACCAGGAGGCCCGGAACTGCCGGGCCGTGTGATCACTGTCGTAGCCGCCGTCCTCGAGGACGGTGACGGTGCGCGGGTCCGCGCCCGCGCCCTCGTGCCAGCCTCCGGTGCCGGCGCTGTCGACCTCGACCCGGTCGTCGAGCCCGGCACGCGCCACGTGGGCACGGAAGACGGACTCGGCCATCGGCGAGCGACAGATGTTCCCCGTGCACACGAAGCAGACGCGGTAGGTCATCGAGTGCTCAGTCCTTGCCGTCGGGCAGGACGATGTTGAGGGCCCAGGAGACGATCGAGATGATCAGGCCGCCGAGGACGGCGGTCCAGAAGCCGTCGACGTGGAAGCTGAGGTCGAGCTTCCCGCACACCCATGAGGTCAGCAGCAGCATCAGCGCGTTGACGACCAGGGTGATCAGGCCGAGCGTCAGGAGGAACAGCGGGAAGGTGAGCACCTTCACGATCGGCTTCACCAGGAAGTTCACCAGGCCGAAGACCAGGGCGACCAGGATCAGGGTGCCGACCTTCTTGCCCGTGCTGTCACCGGTCAGGGTGATCTTGTCGAGCAGCAGCACGGCGATCGCCAGGGCTCCCGCGTTGGCGATCGTCTTGACTACGAAATTCTTCATGTGTCTGATCGTGGCAGAAGAGATCGGATTCGAGCAGAGGTGTGGGGCGGACAAGAGCGATGAAGGCATTCCGGCTGGACGAACTGGAGGCGGAACGCGCCGCCAACGACGGTGCCTACCTGCAGTTTCTGCGCGAACGGAACATGTCGGTCGGCCTGTACGCGCTCGATGCCGGCGCTCGGGACGGCCAGAGCCCGCACAACCAGGACGAGGTGTATTTCGTGGTGAGCGGCCGCGCCGACATCACGGTCGGCATGGAGACGACCCAGGTGGCGCGCGGCAGCGTGGTGTACGTGCCGGCCGGAGTCGCGCACAAGTTCCATCACATCAGCGAGGACCTCAGGGTTCTGGTGGTCTTCTCTCCGCCCGAAGCCTGAGCGTCGGTCTCGGGGTTCCCTAGGGGACCGGTCAGGGGACGACAAGGGGTGCGAGGCCCCCGCTCGACCCCGTCCCGGCCCTAGCATTCTGGGCAGGACAACAGTCGGGCCCCGGAACGCCGGGCGGAGAAGCAAAGGACGAGACGATGCAGGAGATCTTCGCGGGACTGCCGTGGTGGGTGAAGTGGATCGCTGTGCCGGTCATCGCCCTGTTCGTGTTCGGCAGCCTCATAGCCACGGTCGTCACCATCGTGATCGGCCTGCTCTTCAAGGTCCTGGTCTTCGTCGCTCTGGTCGGCGGACTGATCTATGTCGTACGGAAGTTCATGTCGAGCTCCTCGTCGCGCAGCGACTGGTGACGAGATGAGGGGCAACCGGTGATCGGTAACAGGAATCACCGGTTCCCTCGGGCGAGGGAAGTTTTCCGGGCAGCCCGTCGGCGAGCGGTGGCAGACGGATAAAGTCCGGAACTCGACGCGGGGAAGACCCCCGCGAGCGGCGTACATCCCCACCCGTGTTCCCCGCACGGGCCGCCCCCTCGCGCAACGGGAGTGCCCCCTTGGCCACGGTCGACACCGCAACGACAGACACCGGTTCACCCCCCACCCGGTCGTGTTCCACCATGCCCCTGGTGCCGCGCCCGCCCTCCGCCTCGGTCCCCGAGCAGCCGCACTCCGCGACGACCACCCTGATCGGATCGGTCCAGCGCGCGATGCGTCTGCTGGAGTGCGTCGCCGCGCACGAGCACGGAGCCCCCGCCAAGCAACTGGCCCGCGAGACCGGTCTCGCCCTTCCCACGGCCTACCACCTGCTGCGCACCCTCGTGCACGAGGGCTATCTGCGTCGCGACAAAGGACTGTTCTTCCTGGGCGAGGCCGCCGAACGGCTAGGCGGCAGCGGAGCGACGCAGAAACGTCGCAGCACGGTCGCCGACCTGCTCGCGCAGTGGCGCGATGCCATCGGTGCCCCCATCTACTACGCCGCGTACCGCGGGGGTGAGATCGAGATGCTGTGCGTCTCCGACACTCCCGGCAATCCGGCGGTCGAGGAGTGGGCCGACTTCCGCGAGACTGGGCACGCGCACGCCATCGGCCAGTGCCTGTTGGCCCAGTTGGACGACGAGTCCCGCCGTGACCACCTGGACCGCTACCCCGTGCGGTCCCTCACTCCGTACACGGTGCACGACAACCGCACCCTGCTGCGACGACTGGAGCGGCTGCGGCGGCTGGGTCCGGTGACCGAGCGTCAGGAGTACGCGCTGGGGGTGGTGTGCGCGGCCATTCCGATCACGCTGGGCACCACCGCCGCGGCGATGGCCATCTCGCTGCCCGCCCATCAGTCCGACCGACTGCTCCCCGCCGTACAGCAGTTGCAGGCCGAGATCGGGCGACTTACCGGGTCGCTGGGACTCTCTATCAGCATCTGAAAAATCACTCCTTGTGATCTGTCGTGCACGTTCAGCAAGATGCCATCAAATGCAGGGGTTCATTCCAGGCCATTCGACGGCATATGACGGGGTAGGCGATGCGCGAGTCGGTACAGGCAGAGGTCATGATGAGCTTTCTCGTTTCCGAGGAGCTCTCGTTCCGCATTCCGGTGGAGCTGCGCTACGAGTCCAATGATCCGTACGCCGTGCGGTTGACCTTCCACCTTCCCGGCGACGCACCGGTGACCTGGGCCTTCGGGCGGGAGTTGCTGATCGACGGAGTGGGCCGGCCCTGCGGTGAGGGAGATGTCCGGGTCGCGCCCGTCGACCCGGATTCGCTGGGAGAGGTCCTGATCCGGCTTCAGGTCGGGGTCGACCAGGCGTTGTTCCGTTCGTCGACCGCCCCGCTGGTCGCCTTCCTCGACCGCACCGACAAGCTGGTGCCGTTGGGGCAGGAAGGGGTCCTCGCCGACTTCGACGCCCATCTCGACGAGGCCCTGGACCGCATCCTGGCCGAGGAGCAGAGCGCGGGCTGAAGCGCGGGGCGCACGGGGCGCGGGGGCACGCCGGACGCTCTGCGGCGGAGCCCGGGGGGGCCGGCAGGAACGCTTCTGTGGGGCGTGGGGGCCCGTAGGAGCGCTTCTGCGAGGCCCGGGAGACGCGCGGTGATGCCCGTCGGGCCGGGGCGCTCGTGAGGCCTTCTGGCCGCCGCTCGTTGGGGTGATCCCGAACGGGGTCACCGTTTGCGCCGACGTCCCCTTCCGCCGCGTGCAACGGTCGGCTGGTCACCCGCCGAAGCCGTTGCCGTGGCGGTCTCCGGCCCCTGCCGGTCCGCGGCGACCACCAGGGCCGCGAGCGCCGTGGTGACCGGCACCGAGGCGACCAGACCGATCGAGCCCACCAGCGTGCGCACGATCTCCTCCGCGACCAGCTCGCTGTTGGCGACCGCCCCGATGCTGCTCTGCGCTATCGAGAACAGCAGCAGCAGCGGCAGCGCCGCGCCCGCGTAGGCGAGGACAAGGGTGTTCACCACGGACGCGATGTGATCGCGTCCGATGCGGATGGCCGCGCGGTACAGGCTCCGCCAGCCCATCGACGGATTCGCCTCGTGCAGCTCCCAGACCGCCGAGGTCTGCGTCACCGTCACATCGTCGAGTACGCCGAGCGAGCCGATGATGATGCCGGCGAGCAGCAGACCGCTCAGGTCGATCGACGGATACAGGCCGTGGATCAGGCCGGTGTTGTCGTCGGTGTTGCCGGTGAGCGAGCCCCAGTCGACGAACAGCGAGCCGAGCACGCCGATCAGGAGCAGCGAGATCAGGGTGCCGAGCACCGCCACGGAGGTGCGCGCCGACAGTCCGTGGCACAGGTACAGGGCGATCAGCATGATGGCGCTGGACCCCACCACCGCGACGACCAGCGGGTTCGAACCCTGGAGGATGGCGGGCAGGATGAAGAAGTTCAGGATCAGGAAGCTGATGGCCAGCGCCACCAGGGCCATCACGCCCCGCAGCCGTCCGACGACCACCACGGCGAGGGCGAAGACACCTGCGAGCAGCGTGACCGGGAGCCGGCGGTCGACGTCGGTGACCGAGTACTGGAGGTCCTTCGGCGCGGAGGGCTCGTAGGCGACCACGACCTTCTCGCCCTCGTGCAACTGCCGTGACTGGTCCGGCTGGATGATCTCGGTGAACGTACGGCCCTTGTCCGAACCGGTTCCTACCTCGATCGTCGCCTTCTTGCAGGCGCTGGACTTCTGCTGGGCGGACGAGCCCCCGGCGGCCGGACCGCCACCGGTCGAGGCGCCGCCCGAGGCGTTCACCGAGGCGCAGTTCACGTTCACCACTTCGGTGACAGTGGCTTGCTGGGTCTGCCGGTCGAACCCGACCCCGGTGCGCTCGTGCGCCGGGGCGCCACCAGGCCACAGCACCATCAGCCCGACCACCACCGCGGCCGCGAACGGCACGAGGACCGCCGCGATGACCTTGCGCAGGTGCTTGGAGACGGGGGCGGCCGGCCCATGGCTGTGCGTATGGCCGTGTCCGCCGCCTGAACCCGGGTTCCGCTTGCCGTGGCCGTGGCCGTGGCCGTGGCCGTGGTCGTGGCTGTGACCGGGACCGGGTTCCGGATCCTGTCCCTGCCCGTAGTGCTGCCCCTCGGTGAAGTCATGAGCACGCCCTGGACCGATGCTGTCACCGCTCCCGTTGCCGTGGCCGGCACCGGGCCTGCGCGGCGGCTCGGGAAGGGGGTACGGAGGCTCTTGGGTCGTGGTCACCGCCCGATCATCGCAAGAACGGCGGAGGCCCACTGTTCACCGCGCCACACATGCCGCTAGCGTGGAGGCACCTTTGCACACGCGGGAGCTCGGAGCACCGGGCTGAGAGGGCGCTGACCTCCGTCTTTGCGATGTTTCACGTGGAACGAGTGATGTTTCACATGAAACTTCTGTTGACGGAAGCCGCTGCGTCGACCGCTGAACCTGTTACCGGGTAATGCCGGCGTAGGGAGTAGGTCTCATGACCAACAAGGACGCGCGCACGCCTGCCTCCGATCAGGGTGAACAGCCCCAGGAGGCCGGAACGTCGATCGGCTGGCACAAGGCGTATGTCGAGGGCTCACGCCCCGACCTGCGGGTGCCGGTTCGCCAGGTGCACCTCACCAACGGGCAGTCGGTCACGCTGTACGACACATCGGGCCCGTACACCGATCCGTCCCACGAGACCGACGTCCGCAGGGGCCTGCAACCCCTGCGGGAGAACTGGATCGTCGGACGTGGAGACACCGAGGAGTACGCGGGCCGACCCGTCCGTCCCGAGGACGACGGAATCAAGCACACCTCACCGCGCGGTGGGCTGCGCAACCTCGACGCGGTCTTCCCCGGTCGACCACGCCAGCCCCGCCGCAGCCGCGACGGCAAGGCGGTCACCCAACTCGCCTACGCGCGCCGGGGCGAGATCACGCCCGAGATGGAGTTCGTGGCCATCCGGGAGAACGTGGCACCCGAGGTGGTCCGCGAGGAGATCGCGGCGGGCCGGGCGGTGCTGCCCGCGAACGTCAACCATCCGGAGATCGAGCCGATGATCATCGGCAAGCGATTCCTGGTGAAGGTCAACGCCAACATCGGCAACTCCGCCGTCACCTCCTCCATCGAGGAGGAGGTGGAGAAGATGACCTGGGCGACCCGTTGGGGCGCCGACACGGTCATGGACCTGTCCACCGGGCGCAACATCCACACCACCCGGGAGTGGGTGCTGCGCAACTCACCGGTTCCCATCGGCACGGTGCCGCTCTACCAGGCTCTGGAGAAGGTGGACGGCAGGGCCGAGGAGCTGACCTGGGAGATCTACAAGGACACCGTCGTCGAACAGGCCGAGCAGGGCGTGGACTACATGACCGTCCACGCGGGCGTCCGGCTGCCGTACGTGCCGCTGACGGCCAACCGCAAGACGGGCATCGTCTCGCGCGGCGGTTCGATCATGGCGGCCTGGTGCCTCGCGCACCACAAGGAGTCGTTCCTGTACGAGAACTTCGAGGAACTCTGCGAGATCCTCGCCGCCTACGACGTCACGTACTCGCTGGGCGACGGCCTGCGGCCGGGATCGATCGCCGACGCCAACGACGAGGCGCAGTTCGCCGAGTTGCGGACTCTCGGGGAACTCAACCGGATCGCGAAGCGTTTCCACGTACAGACGATGATCGAGGGCCCGGGCCATGTCCCGATGCACAAGATCAAGGAGAACATCGACCTTCAGCAGGAGATCTGCGATGAAGCTCCGTTCTATACGCTCGGCCCCCTGACGACGGACGTCGCACCGGCGTACGACCACATCACCTCCGGCATCGGCGCCGCGATGATCGCCTGGTGGGGCACGGCGATGCTCTGTTACGTCACGCCCAAGGAGCACCTGGGCCTGCCCAACCGTGACGACGTCAAGACCGGTGTCATCACCTACAAGATCGCTGCCCACGCTGCCGATCTGGCCAAGGGGCATCCCGGTGCCCAGGACTGGGACGACGCGCTGTCCGACGCCCGGTTCGAGTTCCGGTGGGAGGACCAGTTCAACCTTGCTCTCGACCCGGACACGGCACGGCAGTTCCACGACGAGACCCTCCCGGCCGAGCCGGCCAAGACGGCCCACTTCTGCTCGATGTGCGGGCCGAAGTTCTGCTCGATGAAGATCAGCCAGAGCATCACGGAGCGGTTCGGCGGGGCGGCGGCCGAGGGGGCGTCGTCCGCCGAGATCGCCGAGGGGATGCTCCAGAAATCGAAGGAGTTCGCGGAGAGCGGGAACCGGGTGTACCTGCCCATCGCGGACTGAGGTCCGAACGCGTCGGCCGTGCTCCGACCGGCTTCCGCTGTCGGTGCCTGCTCCGGTGACCCGGCCGGATGCTCGGCCTGCGCCTTCCCTGCGAGGGCGCAAGCCGAGGGGCTATTCCGGCTGGTGCTCCGGGCCGCCGAAGTCCGGGCTGGTGAAGTCCGGGCTCGTGTAGCTCGGGCGCGGACCCGCGGCGGGGCCGTCGTCGGGGCTGGTGAAGCCCGGGCGGTCGTAGCCGAGGCGGGGGATGCGGCCGGTCGGTGCCGACGGGGCGGTGCGGTGTCCCGCGACCGCCGTGCCGGGTTCGGCGAGTGCTTCTTGCAGGAACGGCAGGATGCCCCGCTCCAGGAGGGCCTCGCACCAGGCCTCCCTGGCCCGGGTCACTTCCTCGTTGAGCGCGGCCTGCGATTCCGCTTCGAGTGAGGGCCGGTTGCGCAGCGCGGTGAGCAGCAGTCCGACGGTGGCCACGAGGATCGCGGCCGCCGTCATGGCGCCGAACACCCATCCGGCGGTGATCATGGTCTGGGCGATCGTCGGCTCGGGGTCGAGCATTTTGAGTATGTAGCCCACGAGCAGGAAGATCGCCGCGGCGGTTCCGGCGAGGACGGGGGCGAGGACCGCGACGACGGCGACGGCGCCTGCGCCGGCGGTCTCCGCGACCTCCCCCATGGTGGCGGCGAGCCCCAACGCGCCGCCCGCCCCCGGCTCCGCTGAGCCGGACACGGGCATGGGCGACGAAGGGGTGGACGGCGCCGGCTGGCGCAGTTCCTCGCGGACCTTCACGTAGTGCTGGTATTCGGTCGCCGCGGCGGCCGTGATGAGCGCGGTGGCGTTGAGCGCCATGGTGCGCAGTTGTTCGGGGTTGAGCCGCTGTCCGACAGCGGCGAGTTCCGGGCGGTGTGGTGCGGAGCGCAGCGCCTCACCGAGGACCCGCTCGTACTCCTGGCGGTCCTCGCTCAACAGGTGCTGCGGAACGCTGTTCATGTGCATCCCCCGATGCTCCGTAGGGCTTGAGGCTCGCATGGCGACGAGCCGTCGGGCAGAAACGGAGGGGAGCCTGCTACGGATAAGCCGATAGTAGAGCGGCTACGGCTCGGGGTGACAGGGGGTTTCCAGAATTGGGTGCCGTCCTGCAGAGGCTCCGTCTGCCGGAGGTGAGCCCCGCGAACGCTCAGACCGGTAGCGGAAGTTGCTGGACCAGCAGCTTTCCGGCCATGGTCACACCGCCGTCCATCGCGATCGCGAGACCTTCGGCATAGACGTGAGGTCCGTCGACCACGGGACGGCTGCCGTCCTCGTCGTCCTCGGAACCGACCTCGCCCAGCAGATAGGGGATCGGGCTGTGGCCGTGGACGATGCGGGTGCCGCCGTACACGTCGAGCAGGGAGCGGACGGCGTCCGCTCCCCCCTCGTCGCGGAAGGAGAAGCGCTTGGTGAACTTGCGGAACAGGTCCCAGACCTCGTCCGCGTCGTTGCGGGTGAGGGCCTCGCGGATGGTGTCGTTGACCGCTTCGATCGAGTCGCCGTAGTCGAGGTAGGCGGTGGTGTCCGAGTGGACGAGGAGATGGCCGTCGACCTCCTCGATGGCGTCGAGGCGGGCCATCCACTGGAGGTGGTGGTCCTGGAGGCGGTCCATGTCGGTCTTCTGGCCGCCGTTGAGCAGCCAGGCCGCCTGGAAGGTGGCCGTGCCCGCGCCGGAGTTGACGGGGGTGTCGTTGAACCGCTTGGCGCCGAGCAGCAGCAGCTCGTGGTTGCCCATGAGGGCCTTGCAGTAGCCGCCGGCCGCGGCGGCCTCCGCGGACAGCCGCATCACGAGGTCGATCACGCCGATGCCGTCCGGGCCGCGGTCGGTGAAGTCGCCGAGGAACCACAGCCGTGTGGTGCCCGCGCACCACTGACCGGCCGCGTCGATCAGGCCCTTGGCCTGGAGAGCGGCGACCAGCTCGTCGAGATAGCCGTGCACATCACCGACGACGTACAGCGGGCCGGGTCCGGCAGCGGGCTGCGGGACGGGGGCGGACGCCGGTTCGACGGGGACCTGAAGGGTGTCGCCCCGGTTGATCACCGGCAGGTCGCGCTGGGTGGGCGTGTACCCGTCGGGATGCTCCACCGCCTCCTCCACGGGCGCGACGGCCTCGCCGGCGTGGACGTCATGGGCGTACGGACCGGTCTCATGGACGTACGCGGGCACCCGGAAGTCGCGCAACGTCGCCGTCCGCTCCACCTCGGGTCCCTGACCGGCCCCCTGAGTCATCAGACCCCTCCACCATCGCGCCGCATCTGCACCGTTTCGGACTGCCTGGTCGCAGCGGCCCACGGTGCCGTGGGCCCATCATAGGAATGCGGATCGTGCCGTGTGATGACCCAGGGGTGGTGAATCAGAACAGGACTCCGATCCGTCGCCGCTTTTGCCCTCATAGGTCCGTTCTTCGGCCACCTGTCGACGCGGGTGTCCGCCGGTCCACGAGAGCGGCCGGGCGTCGATGTCACAGCTGTGTCCCAGGATCGGGAACCCGCGTGGGCGGCGCTGCCGACCGGGGACGGGATCACGTTCACGCGTCGCGCCGGGGGAGCGGGCCGACACCTTCGCCCACCGAGCCGTTGCCGGGCGGTGACCGCGGCCGAGAACGCCACCGCGGCCGGTCCCGGGGCCGGCCCGCTCCCCTGCGCGGTCCGCCTTCTGCGCGGCCCGTCCCCTGTGCGGGCCGCACGGCGGCGTCGCGCGGCCGGGGCGTCCCGAGGGCCCCGGCCCGCCCCGTGAGCGCTCGCTATCTCCGGTCGGGAGTCCTCGGCGGACTGACCGTGGTGCGCGGCGGGCGCCGCTGGGAGGAGGTGCGCACGATCAGCTCGGTGGGTATCACCTGTTCGACCGGCAGGTCGGACTCCACGCCCTCGATGGCGTCGATGAGCAGCTGGACCACCGCTGTGCCGATGCGCCGGGGTTTCAGCGAGAGCGTGGTGATGGGCGGCTCGGTGGTGGCGTACACGGTGGACTCGCTGCAGCAGACCAGCAGCAGGTCGTCCGGGACGCGCAGCCCGTAGCGGCGGGCGGCGGCCAGCAGATCGGTGCCGTTGGGGTCGAACAGGCCGTAGACCGCGTCGGGGCGGTCGGGGCGGGCGAGCAGCCGGTCGGCGGCGACGGCGCCCGCGCACGGATCGTGCGCGGGGTACGCCTCGTACACCGGGTCCTGGCCGACGCGCTCGCACCAGCGCAGGTACGCGGTGGTGGACAGATGGGTGTAGGTGTCCGTCGTCGTACCCGTGAGCAGCCCGATCCGTCGGGCGCCGGCGTCGGCCAGGTGGTCGAGGATGCCTAGGACGGCGGCCTCGTGATCGTTGTCGACCCAGGCGGTGACCGGCAGGGAGCCGACCGGGCGGCCGTCGGAGACGACCGGCAGCCCTTGGCGCACCAGCTCGCTGACGACCGGATCCTGGTCCGAGGGGTCGATGACGACCGTGCCGTCCAGGGCGACGTTCGACCACACGTCGTGGCGCGAGGTCGCCGGCAGGATGACGAGGGCGTAGCCGCGGGCGAGCGCGGCGGAGGTGGCGGCTCTGGCCATCTCCGCGAAGTACGCGAACTCCGTGAAGGTGAAAGGTTCATCCCCGTACGTCGTCACCGTCAGGCCGATGAGGCCCGACTTGCCGGTACGGAGGGTTCGGGCCGCGGCCGAAGGGCGGTAGCCCAGTCGGTCGGCGACTTCGCGGACATGGCGTCGGGTGGCGTCGGGGAGCCGGCCCTTGCCGTTGAGGGCATCGGAGACGGTCGTGATGGAGACCCCGGCGGCGGCGGCCACATCCCTGATGCCCGCCCGGCCCGGCCGGCTGCCTCGACGTGAGGTTTCCGCGCGGCTCACCTGGTGCTTCCCTGCTGCTGTCATGGCGAGCCGATAGTAGGGCTCATGCGGTGGGGTAGGGCGGGCGCATATGCACGCATTGACAGGCACGTTTCTGCATGGTCATAAGCAGGCAACTACCTTAGAAAGCAAGTCAGTTGATCGATTCAGTGTCAGTACGTGACTTGCCGAGGTGCGCCGACCTGCCAAGTACCTGATGTCTCGAAGAGGTCTCAACTCACCTTCACGAGGGATGCGCGCCACGGCGTGAGCCACCGGCGCGTAGATATATGTGCGACACGCCCCCTGGAGGGTGCACCTCGGTCCCCGTGGTGCCTCTGATACTGCCGTGACGCTTGAGCTCACCCCGGCCGACAGCCCCGGCGGCGAAGAGGTGGGGCACCACCCGTGCGCAGCCGCGCCGAATCCTCATAAGGTGAGAAGTATTGGAAGCGGTGGTGGTCACGAGGAGGACTGCGGTGAGCGAGACGAGCCCCAAGCTGCGCGCCGAGCTGGAGGGGATCCCCACCTACAAGCCGGGCAGGCCCGCGGCGGCCGACGGCCCGGTGGCGTACAAGTTGTCCTCCAACGAGAACCCGTACCCGCCGCTGCCCGGTGTGATGGAGAGCGTGACGGCCGCGGCCTCCGCCTTCAACCGCTACCCGGACATGGCGTGCACGGCCCTGATGAACGAGCTGGCCGACCGCTTCGGCGTCCCGGTCTCCCACCTGGCGACCGGCACCGGTTCCGTCGGTGTCGCCCAGCAGCTGATCCAGGCGACCTCCGGACCGGGCGACGAGGTGATCTACGCCTGGCGGTCCTTCGAGGCGTACCCGATCATCACGCAGGTCAGCGGTGCCACCTCGGTGCAGGTCCCGCTGACGCCGGGCGATGTGCACGACCTGGACGCGATGGCGGACGCGATCACCGACCGCACGCGGTTGATCTTCGTCTGCAACCCCAACAACCCGACGGGCACGGTGGTGCGCCGGGCCGAGCTGGAACGTTTCCTGGACCGGGTGCCCGGCGATGTGCTGGTGGTGCTCGACGAGGCGTACCGGGAGTTCATCCGTGACACCGAGGTGCCGGACGGGGTGGAGCTGTACCGCGACCGCCCGAACGTCTGTGTGCTGCGCACGTTCTCCAAGGCGTACGGCCTCGCCGGCCTGCGCGTCGGATTCGCCATCGCCCATGAGCCGGTCGCCGCGGCGCTGCGCAAGACGGCGGTCCCGTTCGGGGTGAGCCAGCTCGCGCAGGACGCGGCGGTCGCCTCGCTGAACGCCGAGGACGAACTGATCGGGCGGGTCGGCTCCCTGGTGTGCGAGCGCACACGCGTGGTCGACGCCCTGCGCGCCCAGGGCTGGACGGTGCCCGAGACCCAGGCCAACTTCGTGTGGCTGCGGCTGGGCGAGCGCACGGTCGACTTCGCGGCGGTGTGCGAGCAGGCGGGCGTCGTGGTGCGGCCGTTCGCCGGTGAGGGCGTACGGGTGACGATCGGGGAGAACGAGGCGAACGACATCTTCCTGAAGGTGGCGGAAGGGTTCCGCAGGGACCTGTAGGGCTCCCGCTGGACCGCTCGACGGGCCCGAAAGCCGACGTGAGGGGCGTCTGTTCCACGTGGAACAGACGCCCCTCACGTCGTCGGTGCTCCCCGGTGGGGCCGAACGGCCCCGGAGGTCGGGCCGGTGGGACTCGCTTAAGGGACCCCCGGCCCTCAGGTGTCGAACGGGCATGCGCCATACTTGCTTGTGAATGTGAACGCGTTCACAAGCGTGTCCCATTTACTCCGCTGATATGTGTGACAAATGGGGCAAACTGCCGCTGTATTGCGGCAACGTAAGGAGACTGACGACGTGGAATTGGCTCTGGCGCCGGAGACGCTGGCGCGCTGGCAGTTCGGCATCACCACCGTCTACCACTTCCTCTTCGTCCCCCTGACGATCTCGCTCGCCGCCCTCGTCGCCGGTCTCCAGACCGCCTGGGTGCGCACCGAGAACGAGAAATACCTCAGGGCGACGAAGTTCTGGGGCAAGCTCTTCCTGATCAACATCGCGATGGGTGTCGTCACCGGCATCGTGCAGGAGTTCCAGTTCGGCATGAACTGGTCGGACTACTCGCGCTTCGTCGGCGACATCTTCGGCGCTCCGCTGGCCTTCGAGGCCCTGATCGCCTTCTTCTTCGAGTCCACCTTCATCGGTCTGTGGATCTTCGGCTGGGACAGACTGCCCAAGAAGATCCATCTGGCCTGCATCTGGATGGTCGCGATCGGAACGATCCTGTCGGCGTACTTCATCCTCGCGGCCAACTCGTGGATGCAGCACCCCGTCGGCTACCGGATCAACAAGGTGAGGGGGCGTGCCGAACTCACCGACTTCTGGCACGTCCTGACCCAGAACACCGCACTTGCCCAGGCGTTCCACACGCTCACCGCCTCCTTCCTGACCGGCGGCGCGTTCATGGTCGGCATCGCAGCCTTCCACCTGTTCCGCAAGAAGCACGTCCCCGTGATGAAGACGTCGCTGCGGCTGGGTCTCGTCACCGTGGTCATCGCCGGCCTGCTCACCGCGATCAGCGGTGACACCCTCGGCAAGGTCATGTTCAAGCAGCAGCCGATGAAGATGGCCGCCGCCGAGGCGCTCTGGGACGGCCAGAACTCCGCGCCGTTCTCGATCTTCGCCTACGGAGACGTCAGCAAGGGTCACAACACCGTCGAGCTGTCCATCCCGGGGATACTGTCCTTCCTCGCCGACGACGACTTCAACTCGTACGTCCCCGGCATCAACGACACCAACAGGGCCGAGCAGCTGAAGTACGGGCCCGGCGACTACCGGCCCATCATCCCCGTCACCTTCTGGGCGTTCCGCTGGATGATCGGCTTCGGCATGGCGTCCTTCGCCATCGGGCTGGTCGGACTCTGGCTGACCCGCAAGAAGTTCATGCTGGCCCAGCACCTCAGGGTCGGCGAGGACGAGGTGCCGCACCTGGTGCTCTTCAAGAACAAGGCGCTCAGCCCGCGGCTCGGCAGGCTGTACTGGCTCGTGGCGATCTGGACCCTGGGCTTCCCGCTGATCGCCAACTCCTGGGGCTGGATCTTCACCGAGATGGGCCGTCAGCCGTGGGTCGTCTACGGCGTGCTCCAGACCCGCCAGGCGGTCTCCCCCGGTGTCTCCCAGGGTGAGGTCCTCACCTCGATGATCGTCTTCACCGCGCTGTACGCCATCCTCGCCGTCGTCGAGGTCAAGCTGCTGGTGAAGTACATCAAGGCAGGACCGCCGGAGCTCACCGAGGACGACCTCAACCCGCCCACGAAGATCGGCGGCGATCCCCGTGACGCCGACAAGCCGATGGCCTTCTCGTACTAGGCCGAGGGAGCTGCACAGTCATGGAACTGCACGACGTCTGGTTCGTCCTGATCGCCGTCCTGTGGACCGGTTATTTCTTCCTGGAGGGCTTCGACTTCGGGGTGGGCATCCTCACCAAGCTGCTCGCCCGGGACCGCCCGGAGAGGCGGGTGCTGATCAACACCATCGGGCCCGTCTGGGACGGCAACGAGGTGTGGCTGCTGACGGCGGGCGGCGCGACCTTCGCCGCGTTCCCCGAGTGGTACGCCACGCTGTTCTCCGGCTTCTACCTGCCCCTGCTGATCATCCTGGTCTGCCTGATCGTCCGGGGTGTCGCCTTCGAGTACCGGGCCAAGCGGCCGGAGGAGAACTGGCAGCGCAACTGGGAGACGGCGATCTTCTGGACCTCCCTGGTCCCGGCGTTCCTGTGGGGTGTGGCCTTCGGCAACATCGTGCGGGGTGTGAAGATCGACCAGAGCTTCGAGTACGTCGGCAACTTCTGGGACCTGCTCAACCCGTACGCCGTCCTCGGCGGTCTGGTGACGCTGACGCTGTTCACCTTCCACGGGGCGGTGTTCACCGCGCTCAAGACCGTCGGGGACATTCGGGAGCGGGCACGGAAGCTGGCACTCGTGGTCGGTCTGGTGACCGCCGTGCTGGCGCTGGTCTTCCTGCTGTGGACGCAGATCGACAGCGGGGACGGCAAGAGCCTGGTGGCCCTGGTCGTGGCCGTGGCGGCCCTCGTGGCGGCTCTCGCGGCGAACCAGGCGGGACGTGAAGGCTGGTCGTTCGCCTTCTCCGGTCTCACCGTCGTGGCCGCCGTGGCCATGCTCTTCCTGTCGCTCTTCCCGGACGTCATGCCGTCCTCGCTCAACTCGGACTGGAGCCTCACGGTCACCAACGCCTCGTCGAGCCCGTACACCTTGAAGATCATGACGTGGTGTGCGGCGATCGCCACGCCGATCGTCCTGCTCTACCAGGGTTGGACCTACTGGGTGTTCCGCAAGCGGATCGGCACGCACCACCTCGCCGAAGCCGCTCACTGAGTCCGATCAGGGGTGTGTTTCACGTGAAACACACCCTTCTGGTCCGAAGGGCATGTTTCACGTGAAACCGATCGATCCGCGCCTTCTGCGTTACGCCCGCGCCACGCGCGTCTTCCTGGTGGCCGTCGTCGGCCTGGGCGCTCTCGGGGCCGGGCTGGTCATCGCGCAGGCGATGCTCATCGCCGAGGTGGTGGTCGGCGCGTTCCAGCGCGGACTGACGGCAGGTGAACTCGGCACGCCCCTGATGTTGTTGGCGGCCGTCGCGGGTGGACGGGCGCTGGTCGCCTGGCTCACCGAACTGGCGGCCCACCGCGCGAGCGCGGCCGTGAAGTCGGAACTGCGGATGCGGTTGCTGGACCGGGCGGCAGCGCTCGGTCCGGGATGGCTGAGCGGTCAGCGCACCGGATCACTGGTCGCCCTCGCCACCCGGGGAGTCGACGCCCTCGACGACTACTTCTCCCGCTGTCTGCCGCAGTTGGGTCTCGCCGTGGTCGTACCGGTGGCCGTACTCGCGCGGATCGTCACCGAGGACTGGGTCTCCGCCGCCATCATCGTCGGCACACTGCCGCTCATCCCCCTGTTCATGATGCTGATCGGCTGGGCCACCCAGTCCCGGATGGACCGGCAGTGGCGGCTGCTGTCCCGGCTCTCGGGGCACTTCCTCGACGTGGTCGCGGGACTGCCGACACTGAAGGTGTTCGGGCGCGCCAAGGCGCAGGCCGACTCCATCCGGCGTATCACCGGCGAGTACCGCCAGGCGACCATGCGCACCCTGCGGATCGCCTTCCTCTCCTCGTTCGCGCTGGAACTGCTCTCCACGCTCTCGGTGGCCCTGGTCGCCGTGACGATCGGCATGCGGCTCGTCCACGGCGAGATGGACCTGTACATCGGTCTGGTCATCCTCGTGCTCGCCCCCGAGGCATATCTGCCGCTGCGCCAGGTGGGGGCGCAGTACCACGCGGCGGCGGAGGGGCTCGCGGCGGCCGAGGAGATCTTCGCCGTGCTGGAGACCCCTGTGCCGGCGACGGGCACGGCCGCCGTGCCGACGGGAGGTGTGGCCTTCGAGGGAGTGATGGTCAGGTATCCCGGACGCTCCGAGGACGCCGTGACCGGGGCCTCCTTCGCTGTCGAGGCCGGGGAGACGGTCGCACTCGTGGGGCCGAGCGGTGCGGGCAAGTCGACGCTGCTCCATGCCCTGCTGGGCTTCGTGGACCCGGCCGAGGGACGGATCCTGATCGGCGGTGCCGACCTGGCCGGCCTCGACCTCGCACAGTGGCGGTCCCAGATCGCCTGGGTGCCGCAGCGCCCGCACCTGTACGCCGGGACGATCGCGGAGAACGTACGGCTGGCCCGCCCCGGAGCGGACGACGAGGCGGTACGCCGGGCGCTGCGGGACGCGGGAGCGCTGGACTTCGTCGACGCCCTTCCGGCCGGGACCGGCACCGTCCTCGGTGAGGACGGCGCGGGTCTGTCCGCCGGACAGCGGCAGCGGCTCGCACTGGCCCGCGCGTTCCTCGCCGACCGGCCCGTGCTGCTGCTCGACGAACCGACCGCGGCGCTCGACGGCGCGACCGAGGCCGAGGTCGTCGAGGCGGTGCGGCGGCTGGCGGTGGGGCGGACCGTGCTTCTCGTCGTGCACCGGCCGGCGCTGCTGGCGGTGGCGGACCGGGTGGTTCGGCTGGAACCGGCCGAGCCGGCCGCTCCCGGGGCGGCCGTGGCCGGAAGCAACCCGGCACGTCCTGCCGGGACGGGGGCGGGGGGGGCGGCGTCCGTCGCCCCCGACGACACCACGGGGCACGTCACGACGAGCACCCGCGGCACCCTGGCCCGGGTGCGTGCCATGGCCGGCGCCCGGCGCGGTCGGCTCGTCCTGGCGCTGCTGCTCGGCGGTCTCGCGCTCGGGAGCGCCGTCGGGCTCATGGCCACCTCCGGGTGGCTCATCTCGCGGGCCTCGCAGCAGCCGCCCGTGCTGTATCTGATGGTGGCGGTGACGGCGACCCGGGCCTTCGGGATCGGGCGGGCCGTCTTCCGCTATGCCGAGCGGCTGGTGTCGCACGACGCCGTGCTGCGGATGCTGGCCGACACCCGGGTCGCCGTGTACCGGCGGCTGGAGCGGCTGGCGCCCGCCGGGCTGCGCCGGACCCGCCGGGGCGACCTGCTCGCGCGGCTCGTCGCCGATGTCGACGCCCTTCAGGACTACTGGCTGCGGTGGCTGCTGCCGGCCGGGGCCGCCGTGCTCGTCTTCGCCGGATCCGTCGCGTTCACGGCCTGGCTGCTGCCCGAGGCGGGCGCCGTGCTCGCGGCCGGACTGCTCGCGGCCGGGGCCGGGGTGCCGCTGGTGACCGCCGCCGTGGCCCGGCGCGCGGAACACCGCCTCGCCCCCGCCCGCGGCGTGCTCGCCACCCGGGTGGCCGACCTGCTCACCGGCACCGCGGAGATCACCGTCGCCGGTGCCCTGCCCGTGCGTGCCGAGGAGGTCCGCAGGGCCGACACAGCACTCACCCGGATCGCCTCGCGGGCCGCGGCCGCGACCGCGCTCGGTGACGGGCTGACCGCGCTGCTCTGCGGCCTGACCGTGACCGCCACCGCCGCCGTGGGCGCCCAGGCGGTCGCTGCCGGGCGGCTGGAGGGGGTGGCGATGGCCGTCGTCGTCCTGACGCCGCTGGCCGCCTTCGAGGCCGTCCTCGGGCTGCCGCTCGCCGCACAGTTCCGGCAGCGGGTCCGCAGGAGCGCACAGCGCGTGTACGAGGTGCTCGACGCCCCCGAACCCGTTCGTGAGCCGGAACGGCCCCGGCAGGCACCGGCGTCGCCGTTCCCGGTCGTCCTGAAGGGGCTGTCCGCCCGGCACGCCGGGCAGGACCGGGACGCGGTCCGCGGGGTGGACCTCACGCTGGCGCAGGGGCGCCGGATCGCCGTGGTCGGGCCGTCCGGGTCCGGCAAGACGACGCTCGCGCAGGTGCTGCTGCGCTTCCTGGACGCGGACGCGGGCTCGTACACGCTGGCGGGTGTGGACGCGCAGGCGCTGGACGGCGACGACGTACGGCGCCAGGTCGGACTGTGCGCACAGGACGCGCACCTCTTCGACAGCTCGGTGCGCGAGAACCTGCTCCTCGCGAGGAAGGACGCGACCGAGGACGACCTGCGGGACGCGCTCGTGCGGGCCCGTCTGTGGGACTGGGCGGACACCCTGCCCGACGGACTGGACACGCTGATCGGCGAACACGGGGCCCGGCTGTCCGGTGGGCAGCGGCAGCGGCTCGCGCTGGCCCGGGCGCTCCTCGCCGATTTCCCGGTGCTCGTGCTCGACGAGCCCGCCGAGCATCTCGACCTGGCGACGGCCGACGCGCTCACCTCCGATCTGCTGGCCGCCACCGAGGGCCGTACGACCCTGTTGATCACCCATCGGCTGGCCGGTCTCGAAGCCGTGGACGAGGTGCTCGTACTGGACGAGGGGCGGGTGGTGCAGCGCGGTACCTACACGGAACTCGCGGCCACGGCCGGGCCGCTGCGCAGCATGGTGCGGCGGGAGGCGGAGTCGGAGCTCCTGGTGGCCGCGGGATGACCGACCGACCGCGAGCCCTCGTGCGATGACCGGCCGGCGCTCTCGACTTTCGGCGCAAAAGGGGACTCATTAGGCTCGGGGCATGTCCACCGCGTCGTCCCGCGAACCCCTGTCGGGGCCGTCGGCCGAAGCGGCGGGACGGGTCCTGCGGCTGCTGGAGGCCATGCGGTCCGTCGGCAGGGGCCTGGAGCTGCACTCCACCCTGGACCGCATCTGCGAGACGGCGGCCGACCTGACCGGAGCCCGGTACGCGGCCATCGGTGTCATCGCCGAGGATGGTGAGGGACTCTCCGACTTCGTGCACCACGGGGTCGACGAGGAGACCGCCCGCCGGATCGGACGGCGGCCCGACGGGCGCAAGGGGCTGCTGGGCGCGCTGATCCGCGACCCGGGACCGGTCCGGCTCGCGGACCTCGCCACGGACCCGCGCTCCTGCGGCTTCCCCGCGCACCATCCGCCGATGCGCAGCTTCCTCGGGGTCCCCATCCGCGTCCACGGTGCCGTCTTCGGCAACCTCTATCTGACCGAGAAGCGCGGTGGCGGACCCTTCCACGAAGACGACCTCGACGTGGTCCGGGTGCTGGCCATGGAGGCGGGCATCGCGGTGGGCAACGCCCGCCTGTACGAGGCCGCGCGGCAGCGCGAGCGCTGGATCGACGGTTCGGTCGCCGTCACCACCGCCCTGCTGTCCGGCGGTGACGCCGACGACGCCCTCCAGGTCGTCGCCGAACAGGCCCGCCGGCTGTCCGGATCGGCCGTCGGCGCGGTGCTGCTGCCCGCCGACGAAGGGGGCCTGGAGATCGTCGCCGTGGCCTCCCGCCCGCCGTCGGCCCTGCTGGGAGTGGTCATCCCGGCGGAGAACCGGGTCGTCGCCGAACTCCTCGACGGGCAGCCGGCCTTCGTCGACGACGCGGCCACCGACCCACGCCTGTCCACCGGGTTCATGCGCGGCTACGGGCCGACGATGATGCTGCCCCTGAAGAGCGACGGGCGCGTTCTCGGCGCCCTCGTCACACCACGCGCCCGCGGGGGGCGGCCGTTCACGCGGGGCGAGCGCACCCTCGCGGCGCAGTTCGCCGCGCAGGCCGCGCTCGCCCTGATGATGGCGGAGGCACAGCGCGACCGGGAGCGGCTCGCGGTGTACGAGGACCGCGAGCGCATCGCCCGCGATCTGCACGACCTCGTCGTCCAGCGGCTGTTCGCGGCGGGGACGATGCTGGAGCGCGCCCGACGCGGGTCCGTCGTGCCCGAGGTGCGGGAGCGGGTCGACAGGGCAGCGGTCGAGCTCGACGTCACCATCCAGGAGATCCGCAGCGTGGTCTTCGCGCTCCGGCAGGACCTCGGTACGGCCGCGGCGGGGTTGCGTACGCGCGTGCTGCGCGAGATCAGCACGGCCGCCGTGCCGCTCGGCTTCAGGCCCGCGCACCGATTCGTCGGTGAGATCGACGGCCTGGTCGGCGACCTCACCGGGACGAACCTCGTCGCCGCGCTGCGGGAGGCGCTCTCCAACGCCTTCCGGCACGCCGGGGCCGCTCGGATCGATGTCGTCGTCGACGCGACGGTGACCCTGCCGGACGGTCGGCCCGGCGTCCGGCTGACGGTCGCGGACGACGGTGTCGGTATCCCCGAGGGGGGTCGGCGCAGCGGCCTGTGCAATCTCGCGCGGCGCGCCGAGTCGCTCGGCGGCGGCAGCCGGTACGGGCCGGGCATCGGACCCGGCGGCCGTGGCACGACGCTGGTGTGGGAGGCCCCGTACTGAGCCCGAACCGGCAGTCGTCCGAACCGGGCTGTCCGTACCGGCAGCCGTCCGAACCGGACTGTCCGTACCGGCAGCCGTCCATACCGGACTGTCCGTACCGGCAGCCGTCCATACCGGACTGTCCGTACTGGGCCGTCCGGGGCGGCGCGTCCCCCGTGCATACGACCTGAACAGGACCGGGCCCGCTCGGCCCGGCGATGATCACTGACATGCACTCATCTCGCCGTCGCCCGCTGCTGGTTCCGGTACTGCTGTGCGCGCTGGCGGTGTTCGTGGCGCACTCCACGGGAGCCGACGGGGATGCCGGGGAGGGACAGGCCGTCCAGGGCACGGGTGCGGAGGTGGCGCGGCTGTACGAGGCGGACGCGGAGGTGGCGCGGCAGTACGCGGCGGGGCGGCACGAGGCCGAGCGGTTGCTGGCGGCGGTGCGGCGGGCCGGGCTGCTCCTGGAGCGTGAACGCCGGGCAGGCGCCGCCCTGCGCCAGGACCGGGGCCGGATCGTCCGCCCTCACGACGCCGGGGCCCCACGGGCGGTCGCGCGGCTCGCCGGGGCGGCCCGCCCCGGCAGTCAGGCAGACAGCCGACCCGGTCCCTCCGGGGCGGGTCGGGCCGTCGGCGACGCGATCGCCAGGAGCCGGCGGGCCGAGGCGCGGCTGGTGGCCGACCAGGCGACGGCCACCGCGCGCTGGCGGCTGGCGCGGAAGCGCAACCGCGTGCTGGCCGAGGTCAGGGGGACCATCGGGGCGAAGCTCGACGAGGCCCGAGAACGGTTGCGGGCGCAGGCCGCCGCCTCGGTCGCCGCGGGCAGCTGCGGCGGCACGGTCCGGCTCGGCCGGCCGTCGAAGAGCGTCACGAGCGCGTGGGTGGCGCCGGTGGCGGAGTACACGCTGTCCGCGCGCTTCGGCAGCCGTGGCGAGCGGTGGGCGCACCGGCACACCGGACAGGACTTCGCCGTGCCGATCGGCACCCCGGTCCGGGCCGTCGGCGCGGGCCGGGTGGTGAAGGTCGCCTGCGGGGGCGCCTTCGGCATCCAGGTCGTCATCCGCCACGACGACGGCTACCGCACCCGGTACGCCCATCTGGCCGCCGTCGCCGTCGACCCGGGCGACCGGGTGACGACCGGCCAGTGGATCGGTCTGTCGGGCACCACCGGCAACTCCACCGGCCCGCACCTGCACTTCGAGGTGCGGGCCGGCACGGAGTCGGACTCGGCGCTGGACCCGGTGCCCTGGCTCGGAGGCCGCGGGGTGCCGGTGGGACCGCTCGGTTAGCCCCGCTCCGCCAGCATCCGCTCGATCACGACCGCCACCCCGTCGTCGTTGTTGGCGACCGTCCGTCCGGAGGCCGCGGCGACCACGGCCGGGTGGGCGTTGCCCATCGCGTACGACCGGCCCGCCCAGGTCAGCATCTCGACGTCGTTGGGCATGTCCCCGAAGGCGACGACCTCCTCGGGGGAGATACCGCGCTCGGCACAGCACAGAGCGAGGGTGCTGGCCTTGGAGACGCCGGGACCGCTGATCTCCAGCAGGGCGCTCGGGCTGGAGCGGGTGACGCTGGCACGCGTGCCGATCGCGAGGCGGCCGACGTCGAGGAAGTCGTCGGGGTCGAGGTCGGGGTGGTAGGCGAGGATCTTCAGCACCGGCTCGCCGGCACCGGGGCCGTCGGGCGCCAGCAGGTCCTCGGCCGGGGCGCGATGGTCGGGGATCTCCATGTGCAGCTTCGGGTAGGCGGGCTCCTGGTAGAAGCCGTAGGTCTGCTCGACGGCGACCACCGTGCCGGGGGCCGCGTCACGCAGGAGCTGTACGGCGTCCAGCGCGTTCTGCCGGGCCAGCTCCCGCACCTTCACGAACCGGTGCATGCCGGGGCCGCCGTGCAGGTCGACCACGGCGGCACCGTTTCCGCAGATCGCCAGGCCGTGCCCGTGGACGTGGGCGCTGACGACGTCCATCCAGCGGGCCGGGCGGCCGGTGACGAAGAAGACCTCGATACCCGCCTCCTCGGCCGCGGTGAGGGCGGCGACCGTGCGCGGCGACACCGACTTGTCGTCGCGCAGCAGGGTGCCGTCGAGATCGGTGGCGATCAGCCGTGGGGGAACGGCGGCGGCCTGGGTCGCGGATGCTCTGGTCGCTGAGGTCACCGGGTCATTCTCGCGCATATGCCCGCACAGGTGTGCCGGTGTGCGTACAGCTGAGACACAGATGACGTGGTGTCGGCGGTCAGCCGAGCTGCGCCGGGGCCTCCATGGCGATCCGTTCGAAGACCTTCATGTCCGCGGCGAAGTCCGACTCGGGGATGGGCCAGTGGATGACCAGCTCCGTGAAGCCCAGCTCCTGATGCCGTCCGGCGAAGTCCACGAAGGCGTCGAGCGACTCCAGCGGACGGCCGCGGTCCGGGGTGAAGCCGGTGAGCAGGATCTTGTCCAGCTCGTCCACGCCCCGGCCCAGCTCGGCGCAGGCGTCGGCCAGCTTGTCGGCCTGGCCGCGGAGGGCGCGAAGCGACTCCTCCGGGGTGCCGTTCTCGTACAGCTTGGGGTCGCCGGTGGTCACCCACGCCTGCCCGTACTGTGCGGCGAGCTTCAGTCCGCGCGGGCCGGTGGCGGCCACGGCGAAGGGCAGCCGCGGACGCTGTACGCATCCGGGGATGTTGCGCGCTTCGTGCGCCGAGTAGAAGTCGCCCTCGTACGACACCGAGTCCTCGGTGAGGAGCCGGTCGAGCAGGGGGATGAACTCGGCCAGCCGGTCGGCGCGCTCGCGCGGGGTCCAGGGCTCCTGACCGAGGGCGGTGGCGTCGAATCCGGTGCCGCCCGCGCCGATGCCGAGGGTGACCCGGCCGGCGGAGACGTCGTCCAGGGAGATGAGCTCCTTGGCGAGGGTCACCGGGTGCCGGAAGTTCGGCGAGGTCACGAGCGTGCCGAGGCGCAGCCGGTCGGTGACGGCGGCCGCCGCGGTCAGCGTCGGCACGGCTCCGAACCACGGGCCGTCGCGGAAGGTCCGCCAGGAAAGGTGGTCGTAGGTGAATGCGGTGTGGAAGCCCAGCTCCTCGGCGCGTCGCCACTTGTCGCGGCCCTCGTCGCGCCAGCGGTCGATCGGCAGAATCACAGTGCTCAGTCGCATGGGGTCGACTCTACGAGAGACCGAGCAGGTGTTGCATCGACTGCGCGGCGCGGACGGCGGCGTCACCGCAGCAATTGTTGAACAGGACGTGGACTTCCTGCGCCTGCTCGGCCATCTCACGGATGCGTGGTGTCCACTCGGAGAGCTCTTCGAGCGTGTACGAGTGACGGAATCTCTCTTCCTTGGTGCCGGTCCTCCAGGCGCTGCTGCGACCGTGGAAACGCACCAGGGCGAATTCCGGGGTGGTGACCCGTGCGACCGGTGGCATGGAAGCAGGAAGGGTCTGCACCGTGTCCACGGCCACGGCTGCCGTGTCCAGGTCCGTCAGCAGGGCGGTCGTCGCATCGACGCGTTCCTCGCGCCACCAGTCGGGGTGCCGGAACTCCACGGCCATCGGCCATCCCGCGGCGCGCTCACGGCACCGGCGCAGAAACTCCACCGCCGCCCTCCCCGGTTCGAACCGGTGTGAGAACTGGAAAACCAGCGTTCCCAGGCGGCCGTGTTCGCGGAGTGGTTCGAGAGCCCCGCTGTACCGGTCCCACACATCGTCGAGCAGTCCAGGGTCGATACCTGGCCGTCCCCGCTGCCGCGCGAAGGCCGGGCGCAGGTCCGCGGGCAGTGCTTCCGGTCGTGTCGGATGCCCGGTGAGCAGGGAGAACGCTTTCACGTCGAACCGGAACCCCGCAGGGGTGCGGTCGATCCACAGAAGGCTGTTGTGGGTACTGGGCAGCCCGTAGTAGGTGGAGTCCACCTCTGCCACCGGGAACTGTGCGGCGTAGTGCCGCAGTCTGCCCTCCGCGTCGCGGTGACCTGTCGGGTACCACCCGCTGGATACCAGCGCCTTGTCCGTCCATGAGCAGGTTCCGACCCGGATCTCTCCCATTCCGTCTGCCTTCCCCGTATGCGGCGACGGATTCGTCCGGTACATGGTCTTTTTGCGCGTCTCGTCATCGGGAGCGGCGGGCACGTGAAACGGTCACCGCACACGCCTTCAGTGCGGCTGGGGAAGCCGCAGATACCGCGGAGGTACGGCCTTCGTCAGCCACACCCCGTTCGCACTGACCTGGAAGACATGGCCGTCGCGGTGCATCGCGGCGGCGTCCACGGAGAGCACGACGGGTCGTCCGCGGCGGGCGCCGACGCGGGTCGCCGTCTCGCGGTCGGCCGAGAGGTGTACGTCGTGCCGGTTCATGGGCCGCAGACCCTCGGCGCGGATCGCGTCCAGATGGCGGGCCACGGTTCCGTGGAAGAGGTACGGCGGTGGCGTCGTCGGCGGCAGCCCGAGGTCCACCTCGACGCTGTGGCCCTGGCTGGCCCGGATCCGGGTGCCCTCGATCGCGAAGCGCTTCTTGTCGTTCACGGCGACCACATGGTCGAGCTCGTCCCGGGTGAAGCGGAAGCCGTGGGCGGCGGCCGCCGCCATCAGGGTCCCGATCTCGACCCAGCCCCCGTCGTCGAGGGTCAGACCGATGCGCTCGGGCTGATGGCGCAGGTGTTTCGAAAGGTACTTCGACACCTTCACGGTGCGTCTTTCATCCATTCCGACAGCATGGCGCGGGAGACGCGGATCACGCACTTTGTTTTGCGGTGGAGGTTTGGTCCACAGCTAACTCTAGTTATCCACAGATGAATTGAGCGATCTGTGGACAACTGCTTGTCGATTCGCGCGCTTTTGTCAAGATCGACTGATGTGGAGCGACGTGCGACGTGCGACGGCCCGACCCGAGGCGCCCGGGCCCGGTACGGGAGGCGGGCGCCCCCAGCGGTCAGACCGGTGGCCTCACCCGGGCCAGTGCCCGCAACGCTCCGGGCGCCCATCGCGTCAGCAGACGCGCGCCCCGCGCCTCCGGGGTCACCGCGACCACCGCCTCGTCGCGGACCACCGCGCGCAGGATCGCCTCGGCGACCTTCTCCGGCGGATAGTTGCGCAGTCCGTACAGGCGCGCGGCCCGCTGCCGCCGACGCCGCTGTTCCTGCGCGTCCACACCCGCGAAGGTCGCCGTCGAGGTGATGCCGGTGTTGACGATGCCGGGGCAGACGGCCGTCACGCCGATGTCCTGCCCGGCCAGTTCGGCCCGCAGGCACTCGCTGAGCATCAGGACCGCCGCCTTGGAGGTGCTGTAGGCGGGCAGGGCCCGGGAGGGCTGGTACGCCGCCGCGGAAGCGGTGTTGACGATGTGACCGCCCTGGCCGCGCTCGGCCATCTGCCGGCCGAAGAGACGGCAGCCGTGGATGACACCCCACAGATTGACGTCCAGGACCCTGCGCCAGTCGTCCGGTGTCGTCGCGAAGAAGGAGCCGGACAGGCCGATGCCGGCGTTGTTCACCAGCACGTCGACCACGCCGTGCTCGGCGGCGACCCGTTCGGCGAGCTTCTCCATGGCCTGCTCGTCGGAGACGTCGACCGTCTCGGCCCAGGCGTCCGGGGCGCCGGCCGACCGGGCCAGTTCGGCGGTGCGGGCGGCGGCCTCCCCGTCGCGGTCTACGGCCACCACCCGCGCGCCGCACTCGGCGAACGCGAGCGCCGTCGCCCGTCCGATGCCGCTGCCCGCGCCGGTGACCAGGACGAGCTGCCCGCCGAAGCGGTCGGCGTACCGGCCGGTGGGCCGCCGTTCCCGGCGCCCCCTCTCCACATCGGTCGCGAACTCGGTGATCCAGGCGGCGAGCTGATCGGGCCGGGTGCGCGGGATCCAGTGCCCCGCGGGCAGGGTGCGCCGGGTCAGCCGTGGGACCCACCGCTCCAGTTCGTCGTAGAGCCGCTGTGACAGGAACGCGTCCCCGAGGGGCGTCACGAGCTGCACGGGCGCGTGCGCGCGGGCGTTCGGGCGGGGCCTGCGCAGTCTGGTCCGGACGTTGTCCCGGTACAGCCAGGCGCCGTGTGCGGCGTCCGAGGGCAGCGACGAGGTCGGGTAGTCGCCCGCCGGGACCTTCTCCAGGCGGCGCAGGAGCGTCGGCCAGCCTCTGCCGAGCGGCCCGCGCCAGGCCATTTCCGGCAGCGCGGGTGTGTGCAGCAGGTACACGTACCAGGACCTGGCGCCCTGGCCGAGGAGTTGGCCCACCCGGCGGGGCGTCGGCCGTTTCACCCGCGACTCGATCCAGTGCCCGAAGTGGTCGAGCGACGGGCCGGACATCGAGGTGAAGGACGCGATCCGGCCCTCGGTGCGGCCGACCGTGACGAACTCCCAGGCCTGCACCGACCCCCAGTCGTGCCCGACCAGGTGCACCGGCCGGTCCGGGCTGACCGCGTCCAGGACGGCCAGGAAGTCGTCCGTCAGCTTCTCCAGGGTGAAGCCCCCGCGCAGCGGGCGCGGTGCCGTGGAGCGTCCGTGGCCCCGGACGTCGTACAGGACCACGTGGAAGCGGTCGGCGAGCCGGACGGCGACCTCGGACCAGACCTCCTTGCTGTCCGGATAGCCGTGCACCAGGACCACCGTCGGCTGCCCGGCGTCGCCCAGCTCGGCCACGCACAGCTCGACCCCGCCGGTCCGCACCCGACGCTCCCGCGCGTCCTTCAGCGTCGTCACCCGTGCCACCCGCGTCACCTATCCTTCGCCCAGCGCCGCATGTGCGGTAGTTCGTCGTCCAGCCGGAAGGTGCTGCACCGGCGAATCTCGCAGTTGTTAGAGGAATCGTCAATAGGGGCGAACGGACGGATGGACCGGCCCGCCCGGGGGAAGGAATCAGGGCAGGCGGAGGGGCGACCTCAGGGTGACCCTGAGATTCCCGTACGACTCCAGACCGACACCAAGACAGCTCTGCGGGGTGACGACCCGCGTGGCACGCGTCACTACTGTCGACGACGTGACTGTGATCGCGACCGAAAGCCTGAGCAAGCGGTTCCCCCGGGTGACCGCGCTTGACCGGCTCTCCGTGGACGTCGGCCCGGGTGTGACCGGGCTCGTCGGAGCCAACGGAGCCGGCAAGTCCACACTGATCAAGATCCTGCTGGGTCTGTCCCCCGCCACCGAGGGCCGCGCCGAGGTGTTCGGCCTCGACGTCGCCACCGAAGGCGCCGCCATCCGGGAACGCGTCGGGTACATGCCGGAGCACGACTGCCTGCCGCCCGACGTCTCGGCCACCGAGTTCGTCGTGCACATGGCCCGCATGTCCGGCCTGCCGCCCACCGCCGCGCGCGAGCGCACCGCGGACACCCTGCGCCACGTCGGCCTGTACGAGGAGCGCTACCGTCCGATCGGCGGCTACTCGACCGGCATGAAGCAGCGGGTGAAGCTCGCCCAGGCCCTGGTCCACGACCCGCAGCTGGTCTTCCTCGACGAGCCGACCAACGGCCTCGACCCGGTCGGCCGCGACGACATGCTCGGCCTGATCCGCCGCATCCACACGGACTTCGGCATCTCGGTCCTGGTCACCTCGCACCTCCTCGGCGAGCTGGAACGCACCTGCGACCACGTCGTCGTCATCGACGGCGGCAAGCTGCTGCGCTCCAGCTCCACCACGGACTTCACCCAGACCACCACCACGCTCGCCATCGAGGTCACCGACACCGACGAGCACCCCGACGGCACCCGCGCGGTGCGCGAGGCGCTGCACGCGCGCGGCGCGGAGGTCGTCGACGGCAGCGGCGGACTGCCCGGCGCGGGCCACGTCCTGCTGCTCACCGCCCAGGGCGAGCAGACGTACGACCTGGTCCGCGACGTCGTCGCCGACCTCGGTCTCGGGCTGGTGCGCATGGAACAGCGCAGACACCACATCTCCGAGGTCTTCAAGAACGACACGGACAGCGACACACAGCGCAAGGAGGCGGTCGGCCATGACGGTTGAGCACCCCGTCGCACCCGTCCCGGCGGGTGACCAGACCCGTATCCACGACATCGGCTACCGCAGCTACGACGGCCCGCGCCTGGGCCGCGCCTACGCCCGCCGCTCCCTGTACTCGCAGTCCCTGCGCGGCGCGTACGGCCTCGGCCGCTCGGTCAAGTCCAAGGTGCTGCCGATGCTGCTGTTCGTGGTGATGTGCGTGCCCGCGGCCATCATGGTCGCCGTCGCCGTATTCACGAAGGCCAAGGACCTGCCGCTGGACTACACGCGCTACGCGATCGTCATGCAGGCCGTCATCAGCCTGTACGTCGCCTCGCAGGCCCCCCAGTCCGTCTCGCGCGACCTGCGCTTCAAGACCGTCCCGCTGTACTTCTCGCGGCCGATCGAGACCTCCGACTACGTCCTCGCGAAGTACGCGGCGCTGGCCTCGGCGCTGTTCGCGCTCACCGCCGCCCCGCTGCTCGTGCTGTACGTCGGCGCGCTGCTGGCCAAGCTCGACTTCGGCGACCAGACCCAGGGGTTCGGGCAAGGGCTCCTCGCCGTGGCCCTGCTCTCGGTGCTGTTCGCCGGCATCGGCCTGGTCATCGCCGCCCTGACCCCGCGCCGCGGCTTCGGCATCGCCGCCGTCATCGCCGTACTGACCATCTCCTACGGGGCGGTCTCCACCCTCCAGGCGATCGCCGACGTCCAGGACAGCGCGAACGTCATCCCCTGGGTCGGCCTGTTCTCGCCCATCACGCTCATCGACGGGGTGCAGTCCGCCTTCCTCGGCGCGACCTCGTCGTTCCCCGGCGGCGTCGGCCCCTCGCACGGGCAGGGCGTGGTGTACGTCCTCGCCGTCCTGGGCCTGAGCGCCGCCTGCTACGGCCTTCTGATGCGCCGCTACCGAAAGGCCGGACTGTGACCACGCTCAGCATCGACCACGTGTCCCGCTGGTTCGGCAACGTGGTCGCCGTCAACGACATCACCATGACCATCGGCCCGGGCGTCACCGGTCTGCTCGGCCCCAACGGAGCCGGGAAGTCCACCCTCATCAACATGATGGGCGGCTTCCTCGCCCCCTCCACCGGGTCCGTCACCCTCGACGGACAGCCGGTGTGGCGCAACGAGCAGATCTACCGGCAGATCGGCATCGTCCCCGAACGCGAGGCGATGTACGACTTCCTCACCGGGCGCGAGTTCGTCGTCGCCAACGCCGAACTGCACGGACTGGGCGACAAGGCCGCCCGGCAGGCGCTGGCCACCGTCGAGATGGAGTACGCCCAGGACCGGAAGATCTCCACCTACTCCAAGGGCATGCGCCAGCGCGTGAAGATGGCCTCCGCGCTGGTCCACGAGCCGTCCCTGCTCCTGCTGGACGAGCCGTTCAACGGCATGGACCCGCGCCAGCGCATGCAGCTCATGGACCTGCTGCGGCGCATGGGCGACGAGGGCCGCACGGTGCTGTTCTCCTCCCACATCCTGGAGGAGGTCGAGCAACTCGCCTGGCACATCGAGGTGATCGTGGCCGGCCGGCACGCGGCGAGCGGCGACTTCCGCCGCATCCGCCGCCTGATGACCGACCGCCCGCACCGCTATCTGGTGCGCTCCAGCGACGACCGCGCCCTCGCGGCCGCGCTGATCGCCGACCCGTCGACGTCCGGCATCGAGGTCGACCTCGCCGAGGGCGCGCTGCGCGTCCAGGCCGTCGACTTCGGCCGGTTCACGGCCCTGCTGCCCAAGGTGGCCAGGGAGCACGGCATCCGGCTGCTCACGGTCTCGCCGTCCGACGAGTCCCTCGAGTCCGTCTTCTCGTATCTCGTCGCGGCGTAGGAGGCCGAACATGTACGACCCCACAGTCGCCCGGCTCACCTACCGGGCCCTGCTCGGCCGCCGGCGGGCCCTTGTCCTCGGCGCGCTGCCGCTGCTGCTGATCGTGATCTCCACGGCCGTCCGGGCCCTCACCGGGGCCGACGACCAGACCGCGGCGGACGTGCTGGGCGGGCTGGCGCTCGCCACGATGGTGCCGATCATCGGCGTCATCGCCGGCACCGGCGCGATCGGGCCGGAGATCGACGACGGCTCGGTGGTGTACCTGCTGTCCAAGCCGCTCAAGCGGCCGACGATCATCTTCACCAAGCTGATCGTGGCGATCGCGGTGACCATGGTGTTCTCGGCGCTGCCGACCCTGCTCGCCGGGCTGATCCTGAACGGCAACGGGCAGCAGATCGCCGTCGCCTACACGGTGGCCGCGCTGGTCGCCTCCATCGCCTACGCGGCGCTGTTCCTGCTGCTGGGCACGGTGTCCCGGCACGCGGTGGTCTTCGGCCTCGTCTACGCCCTGGTCTGGGAGGCGCTGTTCGGCTCCCTGGTGCCGGGCGCGCGCACGCTCAGTGTCCAGCAGTGGTCGCTGGCCGTCGCCCACAAGGTCGCGGGCGGGGACCTGGTCACCTCCGACGTCGGGCTGACCACGGCGACGGCCCTGCTGGTCGCGGTCACCGTGCTGGCCACCTGGTACGCGGGCCGCAAGCTGCGCACGCTGACCCTCGCCGGGGAGGAGTAGCGGCCGGGCCCCCGGCCCTGACGGCGGCTTCATCCCGGCCGGAGCACACTGGACGGAGCTACGGCTAGGAGGCCGGGATGGAAGAGGAGACGCCGCAGGACGAAGGCCGGGGGCAGGGCACGCCGGACGGGGACGGCTGGGACGGTCTCGTCCTGGACGAGGGGTTCGTACGGGCCGCGGAGACGGCCGAGCCGTCGGCGCGGGCCCGGATGCTGGCCGCCCGCTGGCGCGCCGAGGAGCCCGAGCCGCAGCCCTGGCGCTCCGACGAGCCGCCCGCCGGGTGGTTCTTCGGCAAGGCCCGGCGTCGCAGATGGCGGCGCCGGTAGCGGCCGCACCGCCCCCGATATTCGGTGGCGTCCGGTTCGGGGGCCGGGCACAGTGGTGGTGTTCACGCGGCCGGCCGGAGCCGGCGCCACGATCTGGGAGAGGAGCGGGACGATGTCCGAGTACGACAGTACGTCCAGCTCCCGACAGGGCAGCGTGCGGCGGTAACCGGAGTAGTCACCTCCGTCGATCCCGCCCTGCTGGTGAGCTGCCCGGGGCGGCCGCTTCGAGCACGCGAATCGCACTCGCGTGGGCCGCCCACCCGGAGGATTGGCCGAGAGGCAAGGCACCGGCTTGCTAAGCCGAGGTCGGGGTCTTCCCCGCGCACGTTCGATCCGTGCATCCTCCGCAGGACCCGAACACCGGATCCCCGAACCCGAACCGCAGTGCTGCCGCCCGGCGGGCCGTCCGCCCGGCCGCGAGGCCGGGGGCTCAGCCCAGCAACCGCTCCAGCACCACCGCGATCCCGTCCTCCTCGCTGGAGGCCGTCACCTCGTCGGCGACCGCCTTCAGCTCCACGTGGGCGTTGGCCATCGCCACGCCCCGCGAGGACCAGGCGAACATCGGGATGTCGTTGGGCATGTCGCCGAAGGCGATCGTGTCCGCGGCCTTCAGACCGAGCCGACGGGCCGCCAGCGACAGACCGGTCGCCTTGGACAGCCCCAGCGGGAGCAGTTCGACAATGCCCTGCCCCGCCATCGCCACCGACACGAAACCGCCCGCGGCCTGGCGCGACGCCTCGGCGAGCTCGTCGTCCGTGAGCGTCGGATGCTGTATGTAGATCTTGTTCAGCGGGGCGCTCCAGAGGTCGGAGACGTCCGTGAACGGGGTGGCCGGCAGCCTGCCCGTGACCGCGTAACCGGGGCCCACCAGCACCTCGCCGTCCAGGCCGTCGCGGCTCGCCGCCAGGAACAGCGGGCCCACCTCGGCCTCGATCTTGGCCAGGGCCAGTGCCGCGAGCTGCCGGTCCAGGGTCACCGACGTCAGCAGCCGGTGCGCGCCGGCGTCGTACACCTGAGCGCCCTGGGCGCAGACCGCGAGGCCGCGGTAGCCGAGGTCGTCGAGGATGTGCCGGGTCCAGGGGGCCGCCCGCCCCGTCACCACGATGTGCGCGGCGCCCGCCGCGGTGGCCGCGGTGAGCGCGTCACGGGTGCGCCGCGACACCGACTCGTCGGAACGCAGGAGCGTTCCGTCGAGGTCGGTCGCGATCAGCCGGTACGGGAAGTCCGGGGCGGTGCTCACTTGGCGACCGGCTCCAGGACCTCACGGCCGCCCAGGTAGGGCCGCAGCACCTCGGGCACGCGCACCGAGCCGTCGGCCAGCTGGTGGTTCTCCAGGATCGCCACGATCGTGCGCGGTACGGCGCACAGCGTGCCGTTGAGCGTCGCGAGCGGCTGGACCTTCTTGCCGTCGCGCATACGGACGGAGAGGCGGCGGGCCTGGAAGCCGTCGCAGTTGGACGCCGACGTCAGCTCGCGGTACTTGCCCTGGGTCGGGATCCACGCCTCGCAGTCGAACTTGCGGGACGCGGAGGAACCGAGGTCGCCGGAGGCCACGTCGATGACCTGGAAGGGCAGTTCGAGGCCGGTCAGCCACTGCTTCTCCCACTCCAGGAGCCGCCGGTGCTCGTTCTCGGCGTCCTCGGGGGCCACGTACGAGAACATCTCGACCTTGTCGAACTGGTGCACGCGGAAGATGCCGCGGGTGTCCTTGCCGTAGGTGCCGGCCTCCCGGCGGAAGCACGGCGAGAAGCCGGCGTACCGCAGCGGGAGCTTGTCGGCGTCGAGGATCTCGTCCATGTGGTAGGCGGCGAGGGGGACCTCGGAGGTGCCGACCAGGTAGTAGTCGTCCTTCTCCAGGTGGTACACGTTCTCCGCGGCCTGGCCGAGGAAGCCGGTGCCCTCCATGGCGCGCGGGCGGACCAGCGCCGGGGTCAGCATCGGGATGAAGCCGGCCTCGGTGGCCTGCGCGATCGCCGCGTTGACGAGGGCGAGCTCCAGGAGCGCGCCGACGCCGGTCAGGTAGTAGAAGCGCGAGCCGGACACCTTGGCGCCGCGCTCGACGTCGATGGCGCCGAGCGCCTCGCCGAGCTCCAGGTGGTCCTTGGGCTCGAAGCCCTCGGCGCCGAAGTCGCGGATCGTGCCGTGCGTCTCCAGGACGACGAAGTCCTCCTCGCCGCCGACCGGGACGTCCGGGTGCACGAGGTTGCCGAGCTGGAGCAGGAGGCTCTTGGTCTGCTCGTCCGCCTCGTTCTGCTCGGCGTCCGCCGCCTTGACGTCGGCGGCCAGCCGGCCCGCCTTGGCCAGCAGCTCGGCCTTCTCGTCGCCGGAGGCCCTGGGGATCAGCTTGCCGAGCACCTTCTGCTCGGAGCGGAGCTCGTCGAAGCGGACGCCAGACGACCTGCGCCGCTCGTCGGCAGACAGGAGAGCGTCGACGAGCGCGACGTCCTCTCCACGGGCACGCTGGGAAGCGCGCACACGGTCGGGGTCCTCACGGAGCAGGCGAAGGTCAATCACGTGCTCAAGGCTACCGGTGCGCGGTTGCCGGATACGACTCACATTCCCACAGCTGCGATTCGCCGCTCACCTTCACATATGGGCGAAATGCCTTACGTGTCAATAAAAAGTGACCCGCTGCCGGGGCGGTTCAGGTCCCGGGCGCGCGGTTGACCGGATTCCCTTGCCGAGGGCGGGACTTGGATCGCGACTGTCCACAGGTATCCACACCCTCGAAGGGTTATCCACAGGCTGTGAGGATGATCTGTGGATGCTGGAATTGATCACTCCGGCTCGCCCGGCGGGACTCCGGTTTCCCGGCGGAAACCCCCTTTGCCCACACTTTCGAGTGGAAAGAGTTCGCCCTAAAGGGTTGATCGAAGGAAAAGAGGGGACGAAGGGTGGTCCATCGGAGTGAGGGCGCACTCGGGCCCTGTGGACCGATTTGTCGACTGAATGGTGCTTCACTGTCGACTTGTCCCCAGGTCGAGATGGGAACCTGTGGATAACGCCTGTGGATAACCAAAATGCGACGGAGAACGAACCGGCCTGACTAGAAACGGCCGTCCTGGCAGCGCGCCACCCAGTCCGCCGCCTCCACGAACTCCGCGTCCGAGGTCCCCCGGGGCAGCGCTCGTACGTCCTCGACACCGATGTCCGCGCGCGGGTAGGAACCGAGGAACCGCACTTCCAGGCAGATCCGCTTCAGCCCCATCAGCGCCTCCGCCACCCGCCGGTCGGAGATGTGTCCCTCGGCGTCGACGCAGAAGCAGTAGTTGCCGATGCCGGCGCCGGTCGGACGGGACTGGAGCAGCATGAGGTTGATGCCGCGCGTGGCGAACTCGCCCAGCAGGTCGCGCAGTCCACCGGGGTGGTCGTCGCGCTGCCGGAGCACGACGGAGGTCTTGTCCGCGCCGGTGGGCGCCGCGGGCCGGGCGGGCCGGCCGACCAGCACGAACCGGGTCTGGGCGTTCTCGGCGTCGTGGATGCCGGTCTCCAGCGGTTCCAGGCCGTAGCGGGCGGCCGCGAACTCGCCCGCGAAAGCCGCGTCGTAGCGGCCCTCCTGGACCAGGCGGGCACCGTCCGCGTTCGAGGCGGCCGACTCCCAGACCGCGTTCGGGAGGTTGGCCCTCAGCCAGTTGCGCACCTGCGGCTGGGCGGCCGGGTGGGCGGTCACCGTCTTGATGTCGGACAACTGGGTGCCGGGCTTGACCAGCAGCGCGAAGGTGATGGACAGCAGCACCTCGCGGTAGATCATCAACGGCGCGCCCGCGACCAGCTCGTCCAGGGTGGTGGTGATGCCGCCCTCGACGGAGTTCTCGATCGGCACGAACGCGGCTTCGGCCTCGCCGGTGCGCACCGCGTCGAGCGCGGACTGCACGGACACGTACGGGATCAGCTCCCGGGTCGCCGCTTCCGGGAGGGTCCGCAGGGCCACTTCGGTGAAGGTGCCTTCGGGGCCGAGATACGCATAGCTGGCTGGCATGGCCTCACCCTAGTGGGCCGTGCGGGCAACCGGCGCGGCCGTCTCGACCGGCGGCCCGGGCTCAGCCCTCCAGCAGCCGCTGCCCCACGTACTCCCCCTCGGCCGCGCCGCCCGGCACCGCGAACAGTCCGCTGGCCTCGTGGCGGATGTACGTCGACAGCGCGTCGCCCCGGTCGAGCTTGCGCTGCACCGGTACGAAGCCGCGCAGCGGGTCGGCCTGCCAGCAGACGAAGAGCAGCCCCGCGTCCGGGGTGCCGTCCGGGTCGATGCCGTCGTGGTACGAGAAGGGGCGCCGGAGCATGGCCGCGCCGCCGTTGGCGTCGGGCCGGGTGATCCGGGCGTGCGCGTCGAGGGGGACGACCAGATCGCCCGCGGAGTCCCGCTTCTCCAGGTCCATCGCGGTCGTCTCGCCGCCCCCGGACAGCGGCGCGCCGCTGTCCTTGCGCCGCCCGATCACCTGCTCCTGGGCCGCGACCGAGAGCCGCTCCCAGTCGTCGAGGAGCATGCGGATACGGCGTACGACGGCGTAGGAGCCGCCGGACATCCAGGCCGGGTCCTTCGAGCCGGACGCGGGCACGAAGATCCGCCGGTCGAAGTCGGACTCGGCGGGCTTGGGGTTGCGGGTGCCGTCCAGCTGGCCCATGAGGTTGCGGGCGGTCATGGGGTGGGCGGTGGCGCCGGGCGAGCGGTTGAAGCCGTTCATCTGCCAGCGGACCCGGGCCGCGCTGCCCGCGTCCTTCTGGACGGCGCGCAGGGCGTGGAAGGCGACCAGGGCGTCGTCGGCACCGATCTGCACCCACAGGTCGCCGTCGCTGCGGGACTTGTCGAGGTGGTCGGAGGAGAAGTCGGGCAGCGGGTCGAGGGAGACCGGGCGCTGCTTCTCCAGCCCGGTCCGGGTGAAGAAGCTGTGGCCGAATCCGAAGGTCAGCGTCAGCGAGGACGGACCGGCGTCCCGGGCCACGCCGGTGTCGTCGTGCGCGGCGGTCGCGCCGGACATCAGCCGCTCGGCGGTGACCGACCAGCGGCGCAGCAGCGCGGCCGCCTCCTTGCGGCCCGCGCCGGCCGTCAGGTCGAAGGCGACGAGATGGCCGCGGGCCTGGAGGCCCTCGGTGATGCCGGGCTGGTGTTTCCCGTGAAACATCGCCCGGCCGCTGCCGAGCGCGGTGAGCGGGGTGGCCTGGGCGGGCACGGCGGCGTGGCCCGCGGCCGCGCCCGCCGCGCCGAGGACGAGTCCGGTGGCGCCGGCGGTGCCGAGCAGCTTGCGCCGGGTGAGCCCCTCGGCGGGGGTCCGCGCGGAGCCGTCCGCTTCGGGGACGGCCTCGCGGACGGCCTCGGGGGTACGGGTCTGCGGGAGGGACGGGTCAGCCATGGTGCGGTTCAGCCGATCTGCGCGTTCTTGGAGACGGTCACCTGGTCGACGTCGGAGGTCCGCACGGTCACGGCGATCTTCCAGTCGCCGGCCATGGGGAGCTGTACCCCGCTCGCCGCCCAGTGCCCGGTGGTGATGTGGTCGGGGACGACGGGCAGCGGGCCGATGCTCTTGGCGGCGAGGGTGAAGGCGACCTTCACCTCGGGGACGTCGAAGCCGCGGCCGTTGGGCCGTTCCACGTAGACGTGCATCTCGTTGGCGCCGACCCGCGCGGGGTCGAGGTCGACGCTCACCACGCCCTTGCCGTCCTTGCCGCCGGTGTCGAAGGACATGTCGAGGGTCACCGCACCCGAGGCGGACGGGTTGGAGGAGGCCGACGACGAGGAGCCGGTGGCGGCCTTGGCGTCCTGCTCGGTACGGCCGGGTTCGGTCTGGGTCAGCACGGTGGTGACGGCCAGCAGGACGACGGCGACGCCCGCTTCGGCGAGCACCGACCGGCGCAGCCCGTGGCGTTCGGGGTCGGCGTCGCGCAGCCGCTTCTGCCGGGCGGCCTCGACCGCGGCACGCTGCCGGACGAGCTGGGCGGCGCGTTCGGGGGCGCCCGCCGCCGACGGCTCCGCGCCGCCGGCCGTCCCGGCGGACGCGGCGGTGGCCGTGTCGGTGGTCCCGGCGGACGGGGCAGCGGTCGTCCCGGCGGTACCGGTGGACGCGACGGCGGTCGTGTCGGTGGTCCCGGCCGACGCGGCGGTGGCCGTGGACCCGGAACTCTTCCGCGCCCCCGCGGGCTCCTTGGCCTTCTCGACCTTCTCGGCCTTCTCGGCCCGGATCCCGGCCTCGGCCGCGACCCCGTCGGACAGCCGTGCCGTCCACCGGCGCGAGAGCCAGGCGATGCCGACGAGCAGCGCCACCAGACCGATCTTGACGAGGAGCAGCCGGCCGTAGGCGGTGTCGGTGAAGGCCGACCAGGAGCCGAGCTGACGCCACGACTGGTAGACGCCGGTCGCCACGAGGGCGAGGACGCTGCCGAAGGCGACCGCCGAGAAGCGGCGTACGGCTCGGCTGTCGACGGGCGTGTGCGCGGGGGCCCGGTAGAGCGCGACGAGCAGGGTCGCCAGCCCGCCGAGCCAGGTGGCGACGGCCAGCAGGTGGACGACGTCGACCGGCATGGCGATGCCCGGCTGGAGTCCGGTCGAGGCGTGCTCGGCCATCGCCCAGCTCGCGGCGAGCCCGGCGGCCACGACGGTTCCGCCGAGCGCGAGCCCGAAGGTCAGGTCCCGCTTCTCGTCGTCCCGGCGCTTGTCGTAGGCCCCGAACAGCACGGCGATGAACAGCGCGGCCGCGGCGAGCAGCAGCAGCCGGGAGACCAGCGCGGCGCCGGTCTTGGTCTGGAGGACGGTGCCGAGCAGGTTCAGGTCGAAGACGTCCCCGACCTTGCCGGAGCCGGTGTAGGAGCCGCGCAGGAGCAGCAGGGCGAGGGTGGCCGCGGTGAGCGTGACCCAGCCGGAGACGACGAGCCGCTGCACGGCCCGCACCCCGGCGCCGCGCTGCCAGCAGGCGAGCACGAAGGCGGCGCCGCCGGTCAGCACGATGAAACCGGCGTACGACAGATACCGCCCGAAGCCGTACAGCCAGCCGACCACCCCGCCGCCGACGGTCGGCCCGTCCGCGGAGACGGCGGTCCGCGAGGGCGCGCCGACGGAGAACGTGTAGGCGCCGGCGACGGGGTGGCTGTCCGCCGACACGACCTGGTAGGTGACGGTGTAGGTGCCGTCGGGCAGTCCGCCGTGCAGACCCACGGCGTACGTGGTGCCGCTGGTGTTGGCCGGCTTGCCGGTGTCGACGCGCTTGCCCTTGGGGTCGAGTACGCGCAGCGCGTCGTCGGACAGGGCGACCTGCTCGGAGAAGGTGAGCGAGATCTGCGTCGGCGCCTTGTCGACCACCACCCCCTGCGCGGGGTCGCTGCCGGTCAGTGCGGCGTGCGCGGAGGCCGGACCGGCGGCGAGGAGGCTCGCGCCGATGACGGCCAGGAACAGCAGCACCAGGGTGCGCACACGTGGGGCGATGGTCTGTGACAAGGGGGTTCCTCCCTCAGTGCCCGGTCTTGGGGTTGTACGTAGCCGACTCCACCGGTATCTCGACCGTGACGGGGCCGGATTCGGCGAAGTGCAGCACGACGGCCACCTTCTGGCCCTGCGTGGGCCTGTGCTTCAGCTTCTCGAACATCAGGTGGTTCCCGCCGCTCTCGAAGACGAGTCGGCCGTGCGCGGGTACGTCCAGGGAGGTCACCTCCTGCATCGAGGTGCCGACGGTCTCGTGGACGGTGACGCTGCCCGCGATGTCGCTGGTGACGGAGGTCAGTTCGTCCTTCGCCGCGCCCGTGTTGGCGATGGTCAGGAAGCCCGCCGCCATCGAGGCGGAGACCGGCTGCGGCATGTAGGCGGAGCTGACGGACAGTTCGGCCCCCGCGGCACCGGAGCCCGGCCCTCCGCAGCCCGTCAGGGCCAGCGTCCCGAAGATCACCCCGGCCGCCGCCGCGACCGCGCCCGGACGCCTCACGGGTTCTGCCCCTTCACGATCTTGGGGAGGTCCTCGGTGTAGTCGTCGACGGTGGCCTGGTCGCTGTAGACCAGGTAGCCCGCGTCCGTCTTCGGCGAGAAGGCGATGACCTGGGTGCCGTGCGTGGAGACGGTCTTGCCGTTCGTGCCCTTGTGCGGCGCCTCGACGGTGATGCCGACGCTGCGGGCACCGGCCTGGATGGTGGCGAAGTCGCCCGTCAGGCCGACGACCTGGGGGTCGATGCCCTTGAGCCAGGCGCCGAGCGCGGCCGGGGTGTCCCGCTCCGGGTCGGTGGTGACGAACACGATCCGCAGCTTGTCCTGGTCGGTCTTGGACAGCTGCTTCTTGGCGACGGCGAGGTTGTTCATCGTCAGCGGACAGATGTCGGGGCAGTTGGTGTAGCCGAAGTAGATCAGTGTGGGCCGGCCGGCGGTCTCCTTGCGGAGGTCGTACGACTTGCCCCGGGTGTCGGTGAGGACCAGGTCCGGCTTTTCGAAGGGCTGGTCGAGGACGGTGGCCGCCTGCTGCGTCGTCTCCTCGGAGACGACGGTGACGGGGCCCTCGGCCGAGTCTCCGCTGCCGCAGGCGGAGAGCGTCAGCGTGGCGGCGGCGAGCAGCGCGGCCGCTGCGAACGTCTTCTTGCGCATAGAGAAATGTCCCAGATGTGAGAACCGTGCTGTGCACCGGGGGCCGTACGGCCCCCGGTGCACAGCAGGAGGAGTCAGGCTCGGGCGTTGCTGTCGGTGCCGCGTCGGCGGCCTGCGGTCACGCCGTACGCGACCCCGGCCACGCCGACGGCGATGCCGACCACACCCAGTACGCGGGCGGTGGTGTCGGAGCTGTCGGTGGCGGCCGCGGCCTCGGCGCCGCCGCTCGCGGCGGCCTTGGAGTCGTCGTGCTCGGCGGAGGCGTCCTCGGCGGAGGCCGATCCGTGGGAGTGGCCGTCCTCGGTGGCGGCGGACAGCTGAAGCACCGGAGCCGGGTTCTCGGGCTCCTCCGCGCCGTCCTCCTGCACCTCGATCCAGCGCACGACCTCGTTGTTGGAGTACGTCTGGATCGCCTTGAAGACGAGTTCGTCGGTGTTCTCGGGGAGCGTGCCGACGGAGAGCGGGAACTTCTGGAAGTAGCCGGGCTCGATGCCCTTGCCGTCCGCGGTCCAGATGACCTTGGTGACGGCCTCGGCGATCTTCTTGCCGTGCAGCTCCAGCGGCTTGGCCAGCTTGGACTTGGTGACCTGGACCTTCCAGCCGGCGATCGGCTGCGGCATCACCGAGGCCAGCGGGTGGTCGGCGGGGAAGGTGACCTCGAGCTTGGTGGTCGAGGCGTTGTCGCGCTCGTTGGGGACCTTGAAGTCGACGACGGCGTAGCCGCCCTTGGCGGCCGTGCCCTCCGGCTGCACGCTGACGTGCGCGAAGGCCGGGGCGGACAGGGCGAGAACGGCCGAACCGGCGACGGCGACGGCGGCGGCGATACGAGAAGCCTGCATGGGAGAAGGCACTCCACTCATGTGGTTCCGGCGATGACGATGACGAGGGGGGCGCGTACGGGTGGGTGATCTCCGGGCCGGACATCACGGGCGCACGCGCGCGACTGCCGCACGACGACGGCAGTCCTCGCCTCGCGGAACTCCCGCGGAGCGGCTCGGCTGGTCGTGTCGTGTCAGGCGGCGAGGGCGAATGCCGTCGCGGCCGGCGGCCCGCGCCTGATCACCGAGTGCTGGAGGGCGGCGGTGCGTGGTTCGGGCCGGGCGGGCGCGTCGGTACGGGGCGGGCGCGGGCCCGCCTCCGGCGCGACCGGCAGTCCGGCGAACAGGGCGCGCGCCAGCGCGAACGCGTTGCCCAGCGAACGTACGAGCGCCCCCTCGGTGACTCCATGCGCCGACAGCTCGACGAGCCGCAGCACGGCGGAGTCGCCCCGGCGCAGCAGCCAGCCGACGGCGAGCGCCGCGAGGGCGTGGCCGAGCAGCATCGGCAGCGAGGGCAGCAGCGAGGCGAGGGAGCCGGCGGCGGTCGACAGGGCGTCCGCCGGGTCGTGCACGACGGCGGTGCCGGCTGCCGTGCCGGTCCCCGTTCCCGGGTAGATCCGCGCGTCGGCGAGGATCCGCTGGGCCTGGGCGGGGCTGAGCGCCGAGGCGGTGCCTCCGCACAGGATGTGCGCGGCCCGCTGGATCAGCTCGGTGTCGGACAGCGAGCCGGCCGCGGACCCCGTCGACCCCATGGACATCATGGAGTTCATGCTCATGGTGCCGGATGCCGACGCGGACGCCGAGCCCATGGCGCCGTGCTGCCCCAGGCCGAACAGCATGTGCAGCACGGTCTGGCCGACGGCGAGCAGGGCGGTGATCCCGGCCAGCGAGCGCTCCCGCCCGGCGAGGGGCGCGACGACCGCCAACGCGCACAGGAACCCCGCACCCAGCGTCCACAGCGGCACCGTCGCGCAGGAGGCGAGGGCGTGGCCGCACGCGGCCAGCACGACGCAGACCGCGGCGAACACCGCGGCCCGCAGCAGCCGGAGACCGCTTCCGGAGCGCGCGGTGCGTGGGTGGGGGGCAGACATGGCGGCCCCATCATCGCACTGACCGCGTCGGTCCCCCGCGGCAGGGCGGCGGGAGAGCCGGGATCCGGGGAACCGGAAGATCACCTTCTGTTATGGCTGTTGCGCATGGGTCCCGCATACACCGGTTGATCCCTTCGGCGCATCCCCCGGATGGGCGGCATCACATGAAAAGCGCGCTTACTCAACGGCACTCGGGGCAATACGTAACGGTATGTCGAGGCGCAGCCAGGAGGCTGGAGCATGAGCATCTGGTGGTCACTCCATCTGCGGTGCGAAGCTGCGAGCGTTCCGCTCGCGAGGCGCCTGCTGCTCGGCACGATGGAGACGGCGGGCGTCGATCCCGACATCTCCTACGACCTCTCGGTCGCTCTCAGCGAGGCCTGCGCCAACGCCGTGGAGCACGGCGGCGCCCCGCACGGCGGCTGTCCCGAGGCGTACCGGGTCACCGCCTACCTCGACGGCGAGAAGTGCCGTATCGAGGTCGCCGACTCGGGGCCGGGCTTCGCGGGCGACGACTGCGGCGGTCACCGTGTCCACGACGCCCACGACGCCCACGACGCCCACGGCGCCCACGACGGCCACGGCGCCCGTGCCGTGCGCTCCGACCCGGTGTGCGCCGACGTCGACGCCGAACAGGGCCGCGGGCTGCATCTCATCCATGAGCTCGCCGACCACGTCCACTTCGGCAACCGGCCGGGGCGGGGCGGGGCGGTGGTCAGGTTCGACAAGATCCTCAAGTGGAAGAAGGGCGCGCCGCTGATGGCGGTGTAGCGGGCCGGGCAACCGGGGCCGGGCGGTCCGGGTCTCCCGGGATTCACAGCCAGTTCCTGGCTTGGTCCCATGTCCCTGCCGGTCCGCGTCCCCTACGTTCACGTCCATGACGGGAAACCACGGCACCCGATCCCTCACCCGACGCCGCGAGGACGAGGCGCTGGCGCAGGCCGCGGTGGACGCGCTGACCGGGCAACTGGCGCTGGTCCCCAAGCCCGGGCTGCCCGATCCGCGTGATCTCGCCGCCCGCGCCACCCGCCGGGACCACCGTCTGCTGCGCTGGTCGGCCAAGGCGCTGGCCCCCGGGCTCACGGCGATGGCGGCGGCCGCCCGCCGCACCGGTGGGCCCACCTCGCAGCTGCGCGCCGAACTGGGCGCGATAGGGCGGTGCACCGAGCACTCGGTGGGCCTGGCCGGCGGCGGTCACCGGGGCGCGCTGTGGGCGCTCGGCCTGCTGGTCGCGGCGGCCGCGCTCGACCCCGGCGCGGGAGCCCGCGAGGTGGCGGGGACCGCCAAACGGATCGCCGCGCACAGGGACCGTGGTGCCCCGCGGCGGCCGTCGCGGGGTTCGGCGGTGTCGGCGAAGTACGGCGCGGCCGGCGCCCGTGGCGAGGCGAAGGCCGGGTTCCCGCACGTACGGCGGGCGTTGGACGCGCTCGATGCCGCGCGCACGGCCGGTGCCGACGAGGAACAGGCGCGGCTCGACGCCCTGTTGACGGTGATGTCCACCCTTCAGGACACCGAACTGCTGCACACCGCGGGTCCGCTGGGCCTGCGGCACGTCCAGGCCGGCGCCCGTGAGGTCCTGGCGGCGGGCGGTACGGCGACACGGGCGGGCCGGGACGCCCTGGCCGCCCTCGACACCGACCTGCACGCGCGCGGGTGGAGCCCGCGGGGCAGCGCCGGGCTGCTGGCGGGGGCCCTGTTCCTGGACGCGCTGCCGGTCGGCCCGCGCGGCTGAGACCGCGGCCCGGCAGTCGTCCACGGGCCCGCCCGGGCACGCGGGACCCGTGTCTCCGGGCACGCGAACGGCCGGGCACGCGAACGGCCGGGCACCGCAGCGGTGCCCGGCCGTTCGTCGCCGTGGGTCAGCCCTTGAGCGAGGCCATCCAGGACTCGACCTCGTCGGAGCGGCGCGGCAGGCCGGCCGACAGGTTCCGGTTGCCGTCCTCGGTGACCAGGATGTCGTCCTCGATGCGCACGCCGATGCCGCGGTACTCCTCGGGCACCGTCAGGTCGTCGGCCTGGAAGTACAGACCGGGCTCGACGGTGAGGACCATGCCGGACTCCAGCGTGCCGTCCACGTACGACTCGACCCGGGCGGCCGCGCAGTCGTGGACGTCCATGCCGAGCATGTGGCCGGTGCCGTGCAGCGTCCAGCGGCGCTGGAGACCGAGTTCGAGCACCCGCTCGACCGGGCCCTCGATGAGACCCCACTCGACGAGCTTCTCGGTCAGCACGCGCTGGGCTGCGTCGTGGAAGTCGCGGTACTTGGCGCCGGGCCGGACCGCCTCGATACCGGCCTCCTGGGCCTCGTACACGGCGTCGTAGATCTTCTTCTGGATCTCGCTGAAGCGGCCGTTGACCGGCAGCGTGCGCGTGACGTCGGCGGTGTAGAGCGTGTGCGTCTCCACGCCCGCGTCCAGCAGGAGCAGGTCGCCGGAGCGGACCGGGCCGTCGTTGCGCACCCAGTGCAGGGTGCAGGCGTGCGGGCCGGCGGCGGCGATGGTGCCGTAGCCGACGTCGTTGCCCTCCACGCGGGCGCGCAGGAAGAAGGTGCCCTCGATGTAGCGCTCGCTGGTCGCCTCGGCCTTGTCGAGGACCTTCACGACGTCCTCGAAGCCGCGCACGGTCGAGTCGACGGCCTTCTGCAGCTCGCCGACCTCGAAGGCGTCCTTGACCAGGCGGGCCTCGGAGAGGAAGACGCGCAGCTCCTCGTCGCGCTCGGCGGTGACCTTGTCGGTCAGGGCCGCCTCGACGCCGGAGTCGTGGCCGCGCACCACGCGCACCGGGCCGGTGGCCTCGCGCAGCTTCTCGGTCAGCTCGCGCACGTCGGCGGCGGGGATGCCGTACAGCGCCTCGGACTCGGTGAGGGAGTGCCGGCGGCCGACCCACAGCTCGCCCTGCCCGGAGAGCCAGAACTCGCCGTTCTCACGGTCGGAGCGGGGCAGGAGGTAGATCGTCTCCTGGTGGCCGTCCGCGGTCGGCTCCAGGACCAGGACGCCGTCCTCGGTCTGGTTGCCGGTCAGGTACGCGTACTCGGTCGACGCCCGGAAGGCGTACTCGGTGTCGTTCGAGCGGGTCTTCAGATTGCCCGCGGGAACGACCAGGCGCTCGCCGGGGAAACGCGCGGACAGCGCGGCGCGGCGGGCGGCGGTCTCGGCGGCCTGCGCGATCGGCTCCAGGCCGCGCAGCTCCGTGTCGGCCCAGCCGGACTTCATGCTCTCGGCCAGCTCGTCGGACACGCCCGGGTACAGGCCGTTCTTGCGCTGCTTGATCGGCTCTTCCGACTCAGTCTCCGGGGTCTCCGGGGTGAGCTCGTCGGCCACGGTCATCCTCCTTGATACGGCACTGGACCGTGTCCATCGTACGGTCGTACGCCCAGGAGCCCAGGGCCGAAGGACCTTCGTCCTCGCCCGGCGACCCGTGTCCGGGCCCGGGAGAGCCGCACCGGGCGCCGGGGAGCGGCCGCCGGAGGGATCCGCCGCGGGGCGTCACTCGAAGCGGGCCGCCAGCAGCACCACGTCCTCCGCGCCGTCCGCCGCGTCCAGTCCGTCCGGCAGCACGGTGCGCAGCACATGCTCCACGATCTTGTCCGGGTCGGTCCGCAGCGCCCTGGGGACGCTCGCCGCCGCCGCGTGCAGCCGGGTGAAGGCCCGGTCCCCGCAGTCGCCGGTACGGTGCAGCAGCCCGTCGGTGTAGAGCAGGACCGTCTCTCCCGGTTCCGTCTCGAACTCCACGCTGGGCGCCTCCCAGCAGGCGAGCATCCCGAGCGGCGCCGACACGGAGGTCTCCACGAACTCCGTGCGCCCGTCGCCGACCAGCAGCGGCGGGCAGTGTCCGGCGCCGGCCAGGGTGACCTTGCGCAGGGCGGGTTCGCAGTAGGCGAACAGGGCGGTGGCGGAGCGGGCGGGCTCGGTGAGCCGCAGCAGCAGCTCCAGGTCGGACAGGACGGCGACGGGATCCTCGCCCTCCATCACCGCGTACGCCCGCAGGGAGGCGCGCAGCCGGCCCATCGCGGCGACGGCGCTCGGCCCGGACCCGCTGACGGAACCGACCGCCAGGCCCAGCGCGGCGTCGGGCAGCGGCAGCGTGTCGTACCAGTCGCCGCCGCCGCGCGGCCCGGTGCGGTGCCGGACGGCGAGCCGGACCCCGCAGACCCGGGGCAGTCGTGAGGGCAGCAGTTCCTCGGACATGGTCGCCATGCACGCGCGCGTGCGCTCCACCTCGACCAGTCGCGCGAGGTGTTCGGTGGCGTAGCGGATGTACAGACCGACCAGGTGGCGTCGGCGCTCGCCCGGTTCGGCGGGCTCGTCGTAGAGCCACACGGCGGCGCCGAGGCGGCCCGCGGCCTCGGTGGACAGGGGCAGCGCGTAGCTGGCGGCGTAGCCGAGACGGGCGGCCACCTCGCGGTGGCGGGGGTCGAGCCCGTCCTCGGCGAACAGGTCGGGGCGTACGATCTCGCCCGCGCCGCCGGGCAGTCCGGCGTCGGTGTCCAGAAGCGTGCCCTGGGGCAGGGCGCTGCGCGGCACGGTCTCGATGTGGCCGAGATCGGCGCGGCCGAGACCCAGACCGACGGTGGTGTCGGGGCCGGACCCGTCGTCGGGTTCCAGGACGACGAGTCCGCGCCGGGCGCCGACCAGGGCGGAGCCGGCCCGCAGCAGCTCCTGGAGCGCGTCGGACAGGGTGTCCGTGCGGATCAGGCGTTCGGTGAGTTCGTGCAGCGTCGTGAGGTCCGAGACCCAGCCGGCGAGCCGGTCCTGGAGCACGGTGCCGGGCGGTGTGCGGCAGGCGATGTCGGGAGGGACGAGCGAGCTGTCAGGTGCGGCAGGCGCGGGCGCGACAGTGTGTGCGGGTGCGGGAACCGTTGAATCGATTCCAGCCACTTTCGGAGGGTGAGGGGCGTTCATGTTGTCCGGCTTTCCGACCGGTGCGTATTGCTCAAAAGCATCGCAAACCCCCATGTCATTCTGCGCCGCTAGCAGTGTCTCCACATGTACACGCACTCGTGAGGAGATGTCCAGCATTGTCCTGCTGGGATTCCTGGTGTCCGAGAGGTTTCCGGGAACTTTTCACGAGTCCCTCCTCCAGCCCTTGCGAGAAAGCAAAGTTGGCCTAAAACTGACTCGGGTAACGGGCGATTGCGGTCGACTGGCCTTGCTCGACGGAGCGTCACAGCGGTCGTGATGGGTACGTACTCGGTAAGGGCCAGGGGCGGTTGGAGACCACCCGGAACCTGGTGACCGACCCGGGCGTCATAGCCACCGACGACCTAACCCCATCCTCCCGTGGCGGAGGCGGAGAGAAGTACGCGGAACGGCAAACGCCAGACTTCGCCACCCCCACGCCACGCCCCATGCTTTTGTCAGACGCAGTGTGGACGGAACGGCCGCGGACGCAGCCAACGTTCGGCCCGGCGGGGTTCCCCTTGTCTCGCACAGGGGTGTGATGCGCCAACAGGTACGCACAGTGAAGTGATCGACACATGGTGTGATGTGGTCCTCGGTGTTGCCAGGCGTGCAACGGAAAGGAACGAGCGCTCATGCGCGAGATCCTCGGAAGGCGACGCAGGCTCCTGTCCCAGCGCAATGACGGGGGGCCTGAGTTGATCAGCGCGGCCCTGAGTTTCGCGGCGGAATGGCAGTGGCCGGTGCTCCCGGGAGTGGCGGCGGATCCGCAGGGGCGCGCCCGCTGCGGCTGCCCGGACCCGGAGTGCACGGTGCCCGGTGCGCATCCGTTCGACCCCGGCCTCCTCGCGGCCACCACCGACGCGCGCATGGTGCGCTGGTGGTGGACCAACCGGCCGACGGCACCGATCATCCTCGCCACCGGCGGCCGGGCGCCCTGCGCGGTCAGCCTGCCCGCCCTCGCGGCCGCGCACGCGCTCGCCGCGCTCGACCGCAAGGGGATGCGCCTCGGTCCGGTGGTGGCCTCGCCCACCCGTTGGGCGCTGCTGGTGCGGCCCTACTCGATGGAGCAGCTGGGCGAACTGCTGTACGCCCAGGACTTCGTCCCCGGCTCCCTCCGCTTCCACGGCGAGGGCGGCTATCTCGCCCTGCCGCCGTCGGAGACCGGACCGGGTGCCATCCGCTGGGAGCGTGCGCCGCTGCCCGGCTCCGCGGCACCGTGGGTGCCCGACGTCGAGGCCGTGGTGGACGCGGTCGTCGAGGCCCTCACTCGTACGGGTGTGAGCGCGCCCGAGTTGTAGGGGTGTAGGGCGTGCGCCGTGCGGGGCGCATGCCGGGGGTCGTTATCTTCCGGTTCATGAACGTTCGTCTTCTCGCCCTCGCGGGCGTCGTGGCAGGCGCGGTGGCGCTGCCACTGGCCATGGCGTCCGCGGGGCAGGTGGGCGTCTCGGGTGCTTTCGGGAGGCCGGGGGCGATGGACTCGACGGAGTCCACGGACTCCGCGGACTCGGGCGGGTCGGCCGAGTCCGCCGGGCCGGCCGGCTCCACGGGGGACGGGAAGGCGCCGTCGCCGGATCCCGGCCGTTCTCCGCTGCTGCTCGGCCTGGGCCTGGCCACCGCCGCCCACTGCGGCCCCGAACTCACCTCGCCGGACGGCATCGAGGCGCAGACCTGTGTCATGACACAGGGCGAGGACACCTGGGCGCGTACCTACTACCGCAACGCGACCGGCGGCGATCTGGACGCCGCGCTGAGCCTCATGGGGCCCGGCGGGCGCGCGGTGCAGATCGGCTGCGCGGTGGGCGCGGAGGACGAGCCGGGGATCTGCGAGACGCCCCGCGAGCCCACCCGGGACGTGTCGGACGCCTATACGGCGGTGGCGGAATTCGCGGGCCCGTCCGGGCGCGGTCCGCTGCTGCTGCGCTCCGGGAGCAGTACGGAGGGTTCCGCCGGGACTGCCGGCGGGAGCGCCACGAAGAGTGGTCCCGGGCCGGACGCGGGCGGGAACTCGGGCTTCCGTCGGGCCGGTTGAGCGGCCTGAGCGGTACGTCGGCGTGCGCGGCCCGCAGGCGCGGGGCGCACCGGTCGGCGCCGGGCGTGGAAAGACCCGGTTGCTGGCGACGGGGGATGCACCAGCAACCGGGCTACTGGAACGGTAACAAGAGATCTGCCCCACGCAAATTCGATCTCCTGTTTCCCTTGGCTATTCGGACACCGTCCGGCAGTCCATGACAGGGCTATTCGGACACCGACTGGCTTTTGCCCGGCGGGAGTTGTGGCTGGAGTCACGCCAGCCGGACGATTCCCCGGGCTGACCGACCGGTCAGCCCGGGGGGACACGGCACCGATACGTCAGCTGAGCGTCACCTGTCGGTTGGTGAGCCCGCCGCGCGCGCGACGCTCGTCGGGGGTGAGCGGGGCGTCCGAGGCCAGGGCCGCGGCGAGACGCTCGGCGAACTCGGCCGCCGGCTTCTCGATCTCGTCCGCGCCGACACCGCTCGGCAGGTCCCAGACCGGCACGGTCAGGCCGTGCGCGCGGAAGGACCCCACCAGACGGGTGCCCTCGCCGAGGCTGGAGCGGCCCGCGGCGTGCAGTCGCGCCAGAGCGTCCAGAAGGTGCTCCTCGGCGTGCGGCATGACCCACCGCAGATGGTTCTTCTCCGGGGTCTCGCACCAGTAGGCGGAGTCCACGCCGGTCAGCTTCACGGTCGGGATGGCCGCGTCGTTGGCCCGCTCCAGGGAGGCGGTCACCTCGGGGGAGGCGTTCTCCGCGTCCGGGACCCAGAACTCGAAGCCCTCGTGCACAACTGGCTCGAAGGCGCCTTCGGGGTCGAGGAGGTCCTGGAGGCGGGGACCGTCCGCCGGGGCGCGGCGGCCCTGGACCGGGGTGCCGGGCTGGACCTCCAGCGCGCGCAGCAGCGTGTCGGCGAGGTCGCGGCTGATGTCACCCGACGGCGTGTCGTTCTGCAGACCGAGCAGCACCGAACCGTCCTCGCGGCGCAGTGCGGGCCAGGCCATCGGCAGGACCGTGGCCAGGGTGACCGAGGGGACGCCCTCGGGCAGGCCGTCCTTGAGGGTCAGCTCGACCGTGGCCGCGGGCACCAGTTCGCGCAGCGCGACCCAGTCGCACTCGCCGGCGATCCCCTCGAAGGGGCGGTGCACCAGCTCGGCCGCGGCCTGGGCGGCGGCCCGGCCGTGGCACGCCTTGTAGCGGCGGCCGCTGCCGCAGGGGCAGGGTTCGCGGGCGCCGACGACCGGGATCTCCGCATCACTGGGCTGCGGCCGCCTGGCCGTCGTCTGGGGTCGCTTCTTGGCCATCGTGGGTGTCTCCCGGTTACGGCTCGTCTGTACGGGCGGGAGCCTAGCCGCTCGTACGAGAACCCACGGGACCTGTGGACGACGCGGGCAGCGGTGTCCCGCCACGGCCGACCCGTACGGCGGGCACCGGTACCCCACGGGGCGGCCGCCCGGGGCTCAGCCCAGGTCGTCGAACGCGTCCGCGAAGGAGAGGTCGCGCATCGCCGGCACGGTCGGCGCCGTGACCCGGGCGCCGAGACCGGCCTGTCCGTACCCGGCGTCGGGATCGTGGACGTCGTCGTGGACGACGACCCACACCGTGACCTCGCCCCGGGCGTCGTCCCGGACGCCCCAGTCGTCGGCCAGCGCCGTGATGATGTTCAGCCCGCGGCCGCCGTGCGCGGTGACCGAGGGGGTGGCCGGGGCCGGGCGGGTCGGCCCGCCGCCGTCCGTCACCTCGACGATCAGCCGGCCGCTCTGGTCGACGCGCCACGCGGCCCGGACGTCGCCGTCCCCGGCGAGTGCGTCCCCCAAGGGCCTGCCGTGCTTGCACGCATTGCTCAAAAGTTCGGAAAGGATCAGTACGGCATCGTCGATGACCGATTCCGCCACGCCGCCGTTGCGCAACTGATCGCGCATCCGATGTCTTGCGGCCCCTACGCCCGCAGGGCCATGGGGTACGGCCATGCTCGACGACGTGGGCACCTCCTGTGCCACCACCAACGCCACCCCCGAGACCTCCTTCGCCCCACGCCACGGTGTGGATGCCCCATCGGCCTGTACCGGAAACCGGCTGATCCACGTGTCGTGACGCACTCGAGGCGATCGAACACGGAGCGAACGCGCCGGAGCACTTCCGACAGGGAGTGGCTGGATTTCGTCGGTATGGCCGAGATCGGAGGATGCTTCACCGAAACGCCTGGGTCAAGGGTTGTTTCATGGGACAGCCGAGTCAGCGACCCAATTGTTGGAGAACCGCGCGCGGCCGGTTGGTGATGATGGCGTCGACGCCCAGGCCGACGCAGAGATCGACGTCCTCGGGCTCGTTCACGGTCCACACGTGAACCTGGTGGCCGGCGCCCTTCAGGCGCTCGATGTATCCCGGGTTGCTGCGCACGATCCGGATCGAGGGACCGGCGATCCGGACGCCGGCCGGCAGCCGTCCGTCGCGCAGCCGCGGCGAGACGAACTGCATGAGGGACACCGTGGGAAGTGTCGGCGAGGCGGCCCGTACACGGTGCAGCGAGCGCGCCGAGAAGCTCATGACGCGCACGGCCGACTCCTCGGGCGAGGACGGGGTGTCCAGGCCGAACCGTCTCAGGAGCAGCAGCAGCCGGTCCTCGACCTGCCCGGCCCAGCGGGTGGGGTGCTTGGTCTCGATGGCCAGCTCCACCCGGCGTCCCGAGTCGGCGACGAGTCCGAGCAGCCGCTCCAGGGTGAGGACGGAGGTGTCCTCGGGGTCCTCGGGGCGGACCTCCCAGTCGGGCTCCTCGTCGCGCAGGTGCCACAGGTCCCGCTTCTTCCAGGAGCCGAAGTCCAGCGCCGCGAGCTCGGCGAGCTCCAGGGCGGACACCGCCCCGCGGCCGTTGGACGTACGGTTGACGCGGCGGTCGTGCACACAGACGAGATGGCCGTCGGCGGTCAGCCGGACATCGCACTCGAGGGCGTCCGCGCCGTCCTCGATCGCCTTCCTGTACGCGGCAAGGGTGTGCTCGGGAGCATCCTCGGAGGCTCCGCGATGGGCGACGACTTGAATGTGGTGCTGCCGTGCTTGGGTCACCGCGTCATGGTGTCACCGGCGCGGGGCGGGCGTCGGGCCGGAGGCATCCGAAAAAGTGTCCCGCCTCATAGCAGAATGTCGCATATAAAGGATGGTCCTGTTCCCACAGCCACCGCTTATGGTGCTCTGACGGCCCGTGGGAAAAGCTGTCCGCATACACATGCACATGCACAGCCGCAGCGCGCCGGGTCGACGACAAGCGCGACCGAGCGCGACCGAGCGCGACCGAGAACAACAGCCGTGGATCGAGGAGAAGAGCTGTGAGCACCGAGAACGAGGGCACCGAGGTTCCCCAGGCCCCGTCAGCACCTCCTGTGCCGGTGGAATCTCCCGTGGCTTCCCCGCAGGCCACCACGCCCGACAGCGCGCCCACGACTCCGGTCCCGCCGGTGGCGTCGGCCGCCCCGGGAACGCCGGAGCACGCCGGGCACGCGCCCGCGTACGCCTCGGCCGGCTCGTACGACGGAGTCCAGAACAACGGAGTCCAGAACGCCGGCTCCGCGCCCGAGGGCGGCTGGCCGCCCCCGCCGCCGGTCACGCCCGCGTACGCCGACGGCGGCGGTGCGGGATCCGGCTGGGGTGCCTCGTACCAGCCGCCCGCGCCCAAGCCCGGCGGCGGTCGCGGCGGTCTCGTCGCGGCGGTCCTGGTGGCCGCGCTGGTCGCTGGCGGCCTCGGCGGCGGGCTCGGCTACACGCTGGCGAAGAACGACGACAACAGCGGCTCCACGACCGTCTCCGCCTCCACCAGCGGCGGCGCGGTCAAGCGCGACCCGGGCACCATCGCGGCGGTGGCCTCCAAGGCGCTGCCGAGCACCGTCACCATCGAGGCCGAGTCCACCAACGGCGAGGGCGGCACCGGTACCGGCTTCGTGTTCGACACCCAGGGCCACATCGTCACCAACAACCACGTCGTCGCGGACGCGGTCGACGGCGGCAAGCTCACGGCCACCTTCCCCGACGGCAAGAAGTACAACGCCGAGGTGGTCGGTCACGCGCAGGGTTACGACGTGGCGGTCGTCAAGCTCAAGAACGCCCCCTCGGACCTGAAGCCGCTGACCCTCGGCAACTCCGACGACGTGGCGGTCGGCGACTCCACCATCGCCATCGGCGCCCCCTTCGGCCTGTCCAACACGGTGACGACGGGCATCATCAGCGCCAAGAACCGCCCGGTGGCCTCCAGCGACGGCACCGGCAGCCAGGCGTCCTACATGAGCGCCCTCCAGACGGACGCCTCGATCAACCCGGGCAACTCCGGCGGTCCGCTGCTCGACGCCCAGGGCAACGTCATCGGCATCAACTCCGCGATCCAGTCCACCGGCAGCGGCGGCCTGGGCGGCACCAGCCAGTCCGGCTCGATCGGCCTCGGCTTCGCCATCCCGATCAACCAGGCCAAGTACGTCGCCCAGCAGCTGATCAAGACCGGGAAGCCGGTCTACGCGAAGATCGGCGCCTCCGTCTCCCTCCAGGACTCGGCGAACGGCGCGAAGATCACCGACACGGGCGCCGGCGGTGCCTCCTCCGTCGAGTCCGGCGGCCCCGCCGACAAGGCGGGCCTGAAGTCGGGCGACGTCATCACCAAGCTCGACGACCACGTGATCGACAGCGGTCCCACCCTGATCGGCGAGATCTGGACCCACAAGCCGGGCGACCAGGTGACGATCACCTACGAGCGCGACGGCAAGACCCACACCACCGAGGTCACCCTGGGATCCCGTACCGGCGACAGCTGACCGCGCCGGGGCGACTCGCGCGCGCGTGCCAACCCGTTACTCTTGTCCCCGCGTCGCCGGTGAACGGCGACGCGGGGAGGTGTGCCCGAGCGGCCGAAGGGAACGGTCTTGAAAACCGTCGTGGCAGCGATGTCACCGTGGGTTCAAATCCCACCACCTCCGCGCAACTAGAAGCGTTGCGGACCAGAAGGGGTGCCTCTCGACGAGAGGCACCCCTTCTGCATGTCCCGGTCCCGCCCCGTGCTCCGCCGGCCTGATCTGCCATGTCCGCGACATGACTGGGATGGGTCGACACCGGGGCTGGAGGGCGGCGTTGGTCGAGCACTCCGGCACCACCTGGCAGGCGTCCGTCCGCAACCCGGCCGCCGGCGCCGTCGCCCGGCGCCCCGAGGTGACCGACTCCGCCGGTGACCGCTCGGTGGAGACGGCGTACCGGGCGTACGCCATCGGCTGAGAGGCGTACGCCCGGACGCGGGCAGCCGTTCTACCGGTCGGTGGCCGGGTCGGTGGCCGGGTCGGGACCGGGAAGGGCCTGCTCGGCCCAGATGGTCTTGCCGCGGGCGGTGGGACGCACGCCCCAGCGGGTGGTGAGCTGGGAGGTCAGGAACAGACCCCGGCCGCCCTCGTCGTCGTCCTCGGCGTGGCGCAGTTGCGGGCTGGTGCTGCTGTCGTCCGTGATCTCACAGGTGAGGGCGTCGTCGGTGCGGACCAGGCGCACCTGGAAGGGGCCTTCGGCGTGCCGGACGGCGTTGGTGGCCAGTTCGCTGGCGATCAGTGTGGTGGTGTCCTGGAGGTCGGGGAGGTTCCAGGCGGCGAGTTGACGGGCGACGGCGGTGCGGACGTCGCCGATGGCGGCGGCGTCGTGGGGCCAGGTCCAGGTGGCGGCGCGGTCGGGGCCCAGGACGCGGGTGCGGACGAGGACCAGGGCGGCGTCGGAGTCCGGTGTCCGTGGGGCCAGGGTGGCGAAGACGGCGTCGCAGAGTTCCTGGAGGGGCAGGTCGGGAGCGATGGCCAGGGCATCGCGCAGCCACTGCGGGTCCGGCTCGGGGCGTCGGGGTTCGCCGGTGGGCGGCGGGGCGGTGTTGTACAGGGCGAACACGGTGCCCTCGGGCAGGCCGAGGTCGAGGGTCCGGAACCGGGGGATGCCGTGGCCCAGGGCGGGGCCGACGGGCAGGGCGGCGACGGTGGTGGTGCCGTCGGGGAACGCGAGGACGGGTGGCGGGTGTCCGGCGCTGCTCAGGACGCAGTGCCCGGACGCGGGGTCGTAGACGGCGTACAGACAGGTGGTGAGTCCTGGCCGGGAGGCGCCGGTGTCGGTACCTGCGGCGGCGGCCTGCGCGGAGGGGCGGTCGTCCTGGAGGCGGGTGACAAGGGCGTGCAGGCGTTCCAGGACCTCGTCGGGGGGCAGGTCCAGGGCGGCGAGCGCGCTCAGTGCCGCCCTGAGCTCGGACATGGCGGCCGCCGCGTGCAGGCCCTGGTCGGCGGTGTTTCCGGCGGTCAGGGCGATCCGGCCGCCGGAGAGGGGGATGAGGTCGAACCAGTCGTCGCCGCGGTCGGTGTTCGGGTGGCTGCGGGCGGTCTCCGCGGCCAGGTGCGCTCCCAGGTGCAGCGGGCGCACGGTGAGCTGGAGCAGCCGGGCGGCGGAGAGTTCACGGGTGTACAGGCGGGCGTTGTCGAGATGGACCGCGCTGCGGGCGCCGAGTTCGGTGGCCAGCGCCAGGTCCTGCGTGTCGAACGGCCTCCGATTGGCGGCGCGCCAGAAGGAGACCACGCCCAGGACGGTGCCCCGGGCGACCAGCGGCACCACGATCGCCGAGTGCACGCCCGTGTCCTTCAGCCCCTCCTGCCGCGCCATGGGCAGCAGCAGCCACCCCGGGTCCTGCCGCAGTTCGGGCACCAGCCGGGGCCGCAGATCCGCCAGGCATTGGATGTAGGGGCTCCCGGCGGCGAACACGCTGAACCGCCCCACTCCGCTCCAGCCGCCTTCGCGCGCGCTCGGCTTCCCCTCGTAGGCGACCCGGCGCATCGGCAGGTCGACGTCCACCGGCCCCGGGGCGGGGGTCTGACCGCGCAGTACCGCGTCCAGTACGTCGACGATCGTCACGTCCGCGAAGTCCGGTACGGCCAGACGGGCCAGTTCGGCGGCGGTGTGCTCGATGTCCAGGGTGGTGCCCAGCGAGGCGTTGGCCCGCCGCATCATCTCCAGATGCCGTCGGGTCCGGTACTGCTCGGTGACGTCGGTCATGGAGACCGCCGCCCCCAGCACCCGGCCGTCCTCGGCGGTCAGCCGGTAGGCGGAGACCTGCACCAGTTTTTCCGGGCAGGAGGCGACGGGCGGGTGCCACCGCAGCCGGACGCCGAGTGCCGGATCGCCGCTGTCCAGCACCCCTCGTAGCAGCGGCTCCATCTCCTCGGCGGCGAACCCCACGGTCACGTCGGAGACGGGCCGGCCCGCCCAGGGCCCCGGGGGGAAGCCCGGGTACCTCGCGGCCGCCTCGCTCACCGCCACCACCCGGGTCTCCGGGTCGAGCAGCAGGAGTCCCGCCATGGACTGGGTGAACCAGGCCCGCAGTACCGCCGACTCCATCACGTCCTCCTTCCCCACCGCCTCTTCCTATTTGTCCATGATTGAGCATGTCTGTTCATGTGCCTCGCCGGAGGCGGGCGGCCCGTCAGTCGATATGAGGCGGCGGTGGGAACGCGCCGCACCCCGGGGTGCGGACGGGTCAGGACCGCGGAGGGTCGGGAGGCCGTGCGGGCGTGGTCCGGGCGACGAGCATGGTGACGTCGTCGTCGGGGGCGGGCGAGATGGCGGACAGCAGGGCGGGGCACAGGTCGACGGGATCGAGCCCGGAGTGCCGGCCGAGCTCGCCCCGCAGCCTCTCCAGCCCTTCGTCGATGGACCGGTCCCGGGTCTCCACCAGGCCGTCGGTGTAGAGGGTGAGAAGGCTGCCGGGCGGCAGGGAGAGCGTGGTGGTGACGAAGTCGACGCCACCGGTGCCCAGGGGAGCGCCGGCCGGGAGATCGACGAAGCGGGCGGTGCCGTCGGGCAGGAGCAGGGCGGGCGGGGGATGGCCCGCCCGGGACAGCCGGCAGACACCGGCCGCCGGATCGACCACGGCGTACAGACAGGTGGCCAGCATCGGCTCGTCCATGTCGTCCAGGACCGCCTCCAGATGCCGCAGCACCTGGTCCGGGGGAAGGTCGAGCCGGGCGAGGGTGTGCGTGGCGCCGGACAGCCGCCCCATGACCGCCGCCGCCGCGATGCCGTGCCCCATCACGTCCCCGACGACCAGGGCCGCCTTGCCCGCGGGCAGGGCGATCACGTCGTACCAGTCGCCACCGACCTCGTGGGCGTCGTCTCCCGCCGGCCGGTATGCGTGCGCGATCTGCAGACCGGGCAGGTCACGGGCGCGCTGCGGCAGCAGACTGCGCTGAAGCGTCAGCGACGCGGCCTGTTCACGGCCGAACAGCAGGGCGTTGTCGAGGGCCGCCGCGGCCCGGGCCGCGAGGTCGCGGGCGAAGGTCACGTCCTCGCCGGCGAAGGGCCGGGCGGTGGTGCGGCGCAGGAACGCCGCCACGCCCAGCGCTGTGCCGCCCACCAGCAGGGGGACCAGGATCACCGAGTGCACGCCGCGCCCGAACAACTGCTGGGGGGCCTGCGTGTACTGGATCTCGGGGACTTTCACCACGGTGTCCAGGCGCGGAATCAGATAGGGGCGGCCCTCGGAGAGGCACCGCTGGTAGACCGCCTCCGCGGGCTGCCGCACCGTCTCGCCCAGTGGCACCAGTACGTCACCCAGCGAGGAGAAGTCGCCGGCCAGCCCCACCCGGCGCAGCACCCGCGGACCGGATCGGTCGGCGGTCCGGCCGGGTTCCCCGTCACCGAGCCTGGTCTGCAGCACGTCGACGAGCGCCAGGTCCGCGAAGCCCGCCACCGCGACGTCGGCCAGTTGCTGCGCGGTGCGCCGCACATCCAGGCTGGTGCCGAGCCGCGTGATCGCGTCGTTGAGCAGGGCGAGCCGGGTACGGCCCGCCGCGGACCCCAGGTAGTCCTGTTCGTGTGCGGTGATGTCGATGACGACCGAGGCGACTCCCAAGGGACGCCCCCGCGCGTCCTCCAGCCGGAAGTAGGACTCCGACCACACCCGGTCGTGATCGGGGTTGCCCCCGGTACGGCCGATGCTGCGGAAGTCCAGCAGGGGTTCGCCGGTCTCCAGCACCCTGCGCAGGGCCCTGTCCATCTGCTCGACGTTCAGCCCCGGGACCACTTCCGCCACGCTGCGGTCCAGGTGGCGGTGCTCGGGCAGACCGTCCATCGCCGCCAGGACCGGGTTGACCCGCCGGAACCGCAGTTCGGTGTCGAGAACCGCCAGACCGATCGGCGCCTGGCCGAAGAAGGTGTCCAGGACGGTGAAGTCCCCGCGGGTCTGCCGCAGTTCCCGTGAATCCGACAGCAGCGCGCGCACCCCCGTCCGGCCTTCCGGGGTCCGCGTCGCCGCCAGCCACGCCTCGACCTCCAGCAGATGTCCGTCACGGTGACGGGCGCTCAACACCCCGGTCACCGCACGTCCATCCGACGCCGCCTGCCGCAGCGCCTCGGCCCAGGCTTCCTCCTTCGTCGGGGCCAGCAGCTCGGCCGCGCGGCGCCCCAGTGCCTCCTGCTCCTCGTGGCCCAGCAACATGGAGGCCGCGGGCCCCCATTCGACGATCCGCCCGGTGTGGTCCGTCCCGAAGGCCGCGACCTCGCGCACGCCGGACCACCGGTCGGCCCTTTGCCAGGGTTCCGGGGCGCCTGCCCGCTCCTCTGCCCGCTCGCCCATCAGCCGTGACCCCTCGCAAGTTGTCGGCCGAGTCTGTTCGGATGATTCGGCGACGCAGCGCTGGTCCGATCCTTGCCCCGCTGTCCGGCGGGGGCGAGCGGAGGAGGGCCGGGCGGGTGCCCGACCGGGTGTTCTGGCCGGTGTTTGCGCAGGCTGCGACTGGTTTGCCCACCTTGTGAAATGGCCTTTCAGGCCTACCTCTTGCGAAGTCGATCACAACATGATCACGAAGACTTCATAATTTCTTCACTTCTGACACACTCACGTTTCACCGACTGACCCTGCGGCGTGGCGCGCTGATTACCTCGCGCAGCCAGCGTCCGGAGAAGAAGCGTTCGGGGGGCCGCAACGCGCGTCAGTGACGGCACACAGACGACAGCACGAAGAAAAGACCACTACATGCGTATACGCAGCATCCTCATCAGCGGCGTCGCGGCTTCGGCGGCGGTTGCTCTCGGCGCGACCTCGGCGTACGCGGCCAGCTTCGACGCGGCCACGGGCAAGGGCTTCGCCAGCAAGGGCGAGGTCCAGGATGCCCTCAACGGTTCCAAGAACTTCGAGGCCGCCCTCGCGGCTGGCCTCAACTTCACGGCCACGCGGGCCGCGTCCGTGCAGGAAACGCAGGACGCGACCCGTCCGGGCACGCTGACCATCTCGCAGAGCGGCATCCAGCGCGAGACCCAGGCGGGCACCGAGACGGCCACGCAGACGGTGACGCAGACCCTGTCCTGCAACGTCACCACCGGCAACAAGACGAAGTACCTTGCCGGCAAGCGCACGGCGGTCCGTACCGGCACCCAGAACGTCACGGGCACCCGCTCCTTCGCGGTGGACCGGAGCGTCGAGCTGGACGGTACGCAGAGCGGAAGCCGTACTCGCGTCAACACGGGTTCTGTCTCCGGCACCCTCAGCTTCACCCCGGACGTGAAGTCGAACGGCACGCTCAACGGCTTCAACCTCGCCGATGCCGCCTGGGGGTCGTACGCGGAGTCCGAGACCGGTGTGTGGTCTTCCGTGGACTGGCGCGAGGACTCGTGGGACTTCCCCACGTCGTACAAGTTCTCCGACTGGCAGGCCACTGACGCCCAGGTGGGCGACATGAGCTGGACGTCCGTCGATGACACCTTCGTGTCTGCTGAGTCCGGCACCGACGGCTTGGTGTGGAGCGCTTGGACCCTGCTTGATGGCAGTGCCGGTGTCCCGGACAGCTGCCTGAAGGCTGACCCGAAGAAGGACAAGGTCGAGGGCCTCAAGAACCTTTCCGCCTATGGCGCGGCCACCTCGGTCGCGGGCACCGTGGTCCCGCTCGAGACCCCCGCCATCGACGTCGAGATTCTTGGTACCGACCCCGGCACCCCCGTGCCCGGCGACGACGACACCATCGTGCCCGGCGGGATCGGCCACGGCGAGCCGTCCGTCGCAGGCCCGGTCAAGCTGTTCGTCAACGGCAAGGCTCTCTGAGTAACCCGTAGCGCACCACCCCAGCAGCCCCCGGCGACACCCAGTCGCCGGGGGCTGCTGCCGTAGGCCTCCAGCCGAGAACTGCCCTTACAACGCAGGGCGATGGGAGGTCAGCCGGGCCGCCGAGGCGATCGTCGCTCGCGCCTCCCGTTCGGTCAGGCCGGTGGCCGTCGCCGCGTCGACCAGGGCGGCGGCGAGGCCGGGGCCGATGCCGCTCTCGTAGGCGCGGCAAGCCGCCCAGAACAGGCGGGTGTTGCGCTGGCCCTGGTGCGCGGCGAGGACGAACTGGACCAGGCCCTGGCCGTGGCGGTCGCCGGCGGCGGACGTCGTGGGGTGGTGGGCGCGGGGCGGTGGGAGCAGCAGGCGCAGCAGCGCGGGCGGGCAGGCGGCCGGGGCGAGGTGGGCGCAGCCCGGGGCGATGCCGTAGACGCCGTGGGCGGTGCGGGAACCCGGGCCGACCAGGTAGCCGCCGGCGCCGCGGATGTCGATGCCGGGGGCGAGGCGGCCGGCGGAGTTGGGGACGACGGCGTGCGGCGGCCCGGTCAGCCAGAGGTGGCGGCCGCCGCTGGGGGTCAGGACGACGACGGTGGCGGGGATCGTGAACAGATGGCGCCGGGCCAGTTCGCCCAGGGCCGCGGGGGCGTCCGTGCCGGACTTGGTGTCCAGGTCGACGCCGACCAGGTGGTGCGGGGGCAGGCCGCAGGCGATGCCGTAGCCGGTCGTCCAGGGGGCGGCGGCGAACATCGCGCGGATGCGTGCCGGGTCGGTCGAGGCGTCGTACACGCCGTGACCGAAGCGGCCGCACTCGCCGTGGCAGGGCGGGACCGCCGGGTCGAGGCGGTGGGGGGATCGCAGGGCCGGGAGCTTCGTCCGGGACAAGGGTAGGACGGCCAGGCCGCGTTCGGCGGCCGACAGGGCGTGTGCGAGGGCCAGCGTCGTGGCCTGCCGGTGGGTGGTGGCCATGCATCCATGCTCGTACTCATGTTCGAAAAAAGAAAGAGGGGGAGAGGTCCGACGCGCCGAGGTCGGGAGAAAAGGCTGGAAATGTGCCGGAACGCTTCACCCCTTGCGCCGCTTGAGTGTGGGATGCCGGTAACGCCCTGAGCTGGGATGTCGAGGCGCGGAAAGCGACGAAAGGGGTTTATCGACTTGTCCTCACGCTTGAGGGCGAATCGCGTCTTCCGGGCTGGTTCGGCGGGGATCCGATGGGCAACCCTGGTCTCGCGACGTCGTGCACCACGCCGAGGCGGTCGGCCAACTGCCTGGTGAGAAGCCTTGTTTCACACATTCCCGGGCCTCGGTCCGGACGTGTAACCAGTTCTGGAGGAACAACATGGCAAGCATCCGTACCGCCCGTGTCCTCGCCGCCGTTTCCGCCCTTCCGCTCGCGGCCGTCCTGTTCACCGGTGTCGCGGCGGCCGACGACGGCTCCTTCGCGAACGACGGATCGAACGCGGGCGCCGCGAGCGTCACCGGCAGCGGGGTCGGTCGCGACAACAGCGGCAACTCGTCCACCACACAACAGCAGGCGGTCGGCGCCGGCGCTTCGAACCAGAGCAATACCGCCCAGGTCAGGGGGTCGGCGTTCACGGCCGTCAATCAGGGCAACTCGAACGTCCTCGTCAACTTCGGACCGCTGTGGCGGTGACCCGCGACGGCGGGTGACCGGTGCGCCGGCTCCGGCCCCCCGCCCCTCGGGTTCCCTTGCGGGGTGCGTTCCATGGGTGTGACACGACCGTGCGGCGGTGCTTCGGCGTCGCCGCACGGCCGTTCCCGGCAGCCCTTCGCGGCGGCCGGGGCGGGCTCGTCGCGGTGCCGACGCCTTGACAGGCAAAGAGATCTGACAGACAGTCAGAAATCTTCCCGGAGGTCGGGGCGGCACGCCACGGCACGGATCGGCGAGGGCCGGCGAGGGGGGCGGTGGTGCGCGGTGAGCGACGAGTTGGACGTGCGGCTGAAGGCGTACGAGGGGCGAACCGCCGTGGTCGGCGGGGTCGGCAAGGACCCCGTCAACGCGCCGATGATCCGGCACTGGTGCGAGGCCATGGGCGACACCAACCCGGCCTACCGGGGGCCCGACGCCGTCGCACCGGCCACCATGCTCCAGGTGTGGACCATGGGCGGCCTGACCGGACACGCGGATCACGCGGATCGCCCGGCTCGGTCGGATCACGCCGATCGGGCCGCGCGCGGTGGGCGGACGGAGGCGTACGACGAGCTGCTCGCGCTGCTCGACGAGGCGGGCTGCACCTCGGTGGTCGCCACCGACAGCGAACAGGAGTATTCGCGTCCGCTGCGCCCGGGTGACGAGATCACCTTCGAGGTGGTGATCGAGTCGGTGTCGGCACGCAAGACGACCAGGCTGGGCGCCGGGTACTTCGTCACGACGCGGATGGACGTGCGGGTGGGCGACGAGCTCGCCGGGACGCACCGCTTCCGCATCCTCAAGTACGCGCCCGTACGTCAGCAGCCGAAGCCGCCCCGCCCCCGCCCGGTCGTCAACCGCGACAACGCCGGCTTCTGGGAGGGGGTGGCGCGGAAACAACTGCTCATCCAGCGCTGTACCGGCTGCGCCACCCTGCGCCATCCGTGGCTGCCGGGCTGCAACGCCTGCGGCTGCCCGGACTGGGACACCGTCGAGGCGGGCGGCGCGGGCACGGTGTACTCGTACGTCGTCATGCACCACCCCCGCTTCCCCGCCTTCTCGCCGGCCGAGGGCGGTCCCGGTCCGGCGGGTCCCTACGCGGTCGGGCTGATCGAACTGGCCGAGGGGGTGCGGATGGTCAGCAACGTGATCGGGGTGCCGTACGACAAGGTGCGGATCGGGATGCCGGTGCGGCTCGAGTTCCACACGTACGACGAGGAGTTGGTGCTCCCCGTCTTCAGGGCCCGGGAGGAGGCCTCATGAGCGCGACGGACGTGACGAGTGGGATGAGTGTGACGGCCGGGGATCGGCTGCCGCCGCTGGAGATCGAGATCACCCGCACGCTGATCGTCGCCGGGGCCGTCGCCTCCCGCGACTACCAGGACGTGCACCACGATCCCGGACTGGCCCGGGACAAGGGCTCCCCCGACATCTTCATGAACATCCTCACCACCAACGGCCTGGTCGGCAGGTACATCACGGACCACTTCGGCCCCTCGGCCGTGCTCCGTGGGGTGTCCATCCGGCTCGGTGCGCCCAACTACCCCGGGGACACCATGGTGTTGACCGGCAGGGTGGAGGAGGCCGACGGCGGCACCGTCAGGGTCCGGGTGACCGGGACGAACGGCATCGGCCGCCATGTCACCGGCACGGTCACCCTCACCGTCCCGTCCTCGGGAGGCGTGGCCGTCGGTGCGGCGGACGGCCGACCCGCGGGAGGCCCGGCATGAGCGTGCGCGGGCGGGACGCCCTCGGCGGGCGCGCGGCGATCGTCGGCATCGGGGCCACCGAGTTCTCCAAGGACTCGGGCCGCAGCGAACTGCGGCTGGCGGCGGAGGCGGTGCGGGCGGCGCTGGCGGACGCGGGGCTGACGCCGGCCGACGTGGACGGACTGGTCACCTTCACGATGGACACCAGCCCGGAGATCACGGTGGCCCAGGCCTGCGGGATGGGCGAGCTGTCCTTCTTCTCCCGGGTGCACTACGGCGGCGGAGCGGCCTGCGCGACCGTCCAGCAGGCGGCGCTCGCCGTGGCGGCGGGGGTCGCGGAGGTGGTCGTCTGCTACCGGGCCTTCAACGAGCGGTCGGGCCGCCGCTTCGGCTCGGGGGTCCAGCACCGGGAGCCGTCGGCGGAGGGCGCGGCGCTCGGCTGGTCGCTGCCGTTCGGGCTGCTCACGCCCGCCTCCTGGGTGGCGATGGCGGCCCAGCGCTATCTGCACACGTACGGGCTGACCCCGGAGGCCTTCGGGCAGGTGGCCGTGGTGGACCGCGAGCACGCCGCGACCAACCCGGCGGCGTACTTCCACGGCAGACCCATCACCCTCGCCGACCACGCCGCCTCCCGGTGGATCGTCGAGCCGCTGCGCCTGCTGGACTGCTGCCAGGAGACGGACGGCGGGCAGGCCCTCGTCGTCACCTCGGTGGAGCGGGCCCGTGAGCTGCCGCACCCGCCGGCCGTCGTCGCGGCGGCCGCGCAGGGCGCAGGCCGCGCCCAGGAACAGATGACCAGCTTCTACCGCGACGACCTGACGGGGCTGCCGGAGATGGGCGTGGTGGCCCGCCAGCTCTGGCGGACGTCCGGGCTCGGTCCCGCCGACATCGACGTGGGCATCCTGTACGACCACTTCACCCCGTTCGTGCTCATGCAGCTGGAGGAGTTCGGCTTCTGCGCGCGGGGGGAGGCCGCGGACTTCGTGGCCGAGCGGCGGCTGCCGCTCAACACCCACGGCGGGCAGCTCGGGGAGGCCTACCTCCACGGGATGAACGGCATCGCGGAGGCCGTACGACAGCTGCGCGGCACGGCCGTGAACCGGGTACCCGGCGCCCGCCGGGCCCTGGTGACCGCGGGGACCGGGGTACCGACGTCGGGGCTGGTCCTGGCCGCGGACGGCTGAGCCCCCAGGGGTCAACCCGCAGTGGACCCCGGCCGCGACTCCACCTTCAGGAGGTGGGGCCGGCCCCACCCCTACAACCTGAGGCGGACTCCCCTTCGGGACCTGCGGCCGATCCGCCCGGGCGCGGGTCGCTCATAGCGTGGAGCCATGACCACACCCGTCTGCACCAGCGCCTCCGCCGCCGCTGTTCCGGCGAGGCAGACCCGCCCGCAGCCCCGGCTCCGGCCGGCCGTCGGGGCCCCGGTCTACCCGTCGTTCTCGTCGTACGTACGGGCCCGGCAGCCGGTGCTGCTGCGGACCGCCCGCTCGCTGACCGCGAACCCGAGCGACGCCGAGGACCTGCTGCAGACCGCGCTCACCAAGACGTACGCCGCCTGGGAGCGGATCGAGGACCACCGGGCGCTCGACGGCTATGTGCGCCGGGCGCTGGTGAACACCCGTACCTCGCAGTGGCGCAAGCGCAAGGTCGACGAGTTCTCGTGCGAGGAACTGCCCGAGCCGGAGCCCGTGTCCGGCGGGCAGGACGACCCGGCCGAGCGGCAGGCGCTGCGCGACGCGATGTGGCGGGCGATCATGAAGCTGCCCGACCGGCAGCGGGCGATGGTCGTCCTGCGGTACTACGAGGACCTGAGCGAGGTCCAGACGGCCGAGGTGCTCGGGGTCTCGGTCGGCACGGTGAAGTCGGCGGTGTCGCGGGCCCTCGGCAAGCTGCGCGAGGATCCCGAACTCGGGCTCGTCCGATAGCGACCCGCTGTGTGGAGATCCGAGGGGGGTCCGGCGGAGGTCCGGGAGAGGTCCGGCGCCTGCCGGGGGGCGGCGTCAGGGCACGGAGTCGCGTGATCGATCACCCGGGCCTAGTGACATACCGCGTGGTATGTGCGCAGAATCAGCGCAACCTTTTACCACCGCCAGGCAATGTCGCCCAGGAGGACGCCGTGCTGAGCACCATGCAGGACGTACCGCTGCTGATCTCGAGGATCCTGACCCATGGGTCGACGATCCACGGCTCCTCACAGGTGATCACCTGGACCGGCGAGGAGCAGCCCGAGCGCCGCTCCTACGCAGAGATCGGCGCCCGCGCGGCCCGGCTGGCGCACGCCCTGCGCGACGACCTCGGCGTGGCGGACGACGACCGTGTGGCCACGCTCATGTGGAACAACGCCGACCACGTCGAGGCGTACTTCGCGATCCCCTCCATGGGCGCCGTCCTGCACACCCTCAACCTCCGGCTGCCCGCCGAGCAGCTGGTCTGGATCGTGAACCACGCGGCCGACAAGGTCGTGATCGTCAACGGTTCGCTGCTGCCGCTGCTGGCGCCGCTCCTGCCGCACCTCGGGACGGTCGAGCACGTCGTCGTCTCCGGACCGGGCGACCGCACCCTGCTCGCGGGCGCGACCTCCGTCCAGGTGCACGAGTACGAGGACCTGATCGCCGGGAAGCCGACCACGTACGACTGGCCGGAACTGGACGAACGCCGGGCGGCCGCCATGTGCTACACCTCGGGCACCACCGGCGATCCCAAGGGCGTGGTGTACAGCCACCGCTCGATCTACCTGCACTCCATGCAGGTCAACATGGCCCAGTCCATGGGCCTGACCGACCAGGACATCTCGCTGGTCGTGGTCCCGCAGTTCCACGTCAACGCCTGGGGTCTGCCGCACGCGACCTTCATGACCGGCGTCAACATGCTGATGCCGGACCGGTTCCTCCAGCCCGCGCCGCTCGCCGAGATGATCGAGTCCGAGCGTCCGACCCACGCCGCCGCGGTGCCCACCATCTGGCAGGGCCTGCTCGGCGAGCTGACCGCCAGGCCCCGTGACGTCGGCTCCCTCACCCAGGTGACCATCGGCGGCGCCGCCTGTCCGCCCTCCCTCATGAAGGCCTTCGACGAGCTGGGCATGCGGGTCTGCCACGCGTGGGGCATGACGGAGACCTCCCCGCTCGGCACGATCGCCCGTCCCCCGGCCCACGCGGTCGGCACGCCGCAGGAGTTCGCCTACCGGATCACGCAGGGCCGGTTCCCGGCGAGCGTCGAGGCCCGGCTGACCGGCCCCGCCGGCGAGCACCTCCCCTGGGACGGGGAGTCCGCGGGCGAGCTGGAGGTACGCGGTCCCTGGATCGCCGGCGCCTACTACAACGGCCCCGACGCCGAAGCCCTGCGCCCCGACGACAAGTTCAGCGCGGACGGCTGGCTGAAGACGGGCGACGTCGGCACCATCAGCCCGGACGGCTTCCTCACCCTCACCGACCGGGCCAAGGACGTCATCAAGTCCGGCGGCGAGTGGATCTCCTCGGTCGACCTGGAGAACGCCCTGATGTCCCACCCGGACGTCGCCGAGGCGGCCGTCGTCGCCGTCCCGGACGACAAGTGGGGCGAGCGCCCGCTGGCCACCGTGGTGCTGAAGGCGGGCTCGGCCGTCGGCTTCGACACCCTGCGCGGCTTCCTCGCCGCCGAGGCCGGGATCGCCAAGTGGCAGCTTCCCGAGCGCTGGACGCTGATCGAGGCGGTGCCCAAGACCAGCGTGGGCAAGTTCGACAAGAAGGTGCTGCGTCGGCAGTACGCGGACGGCGAGCTGGACGTCACCAGGCTCTGAACCCCGGCCGCCGCGGCGTCACCTGGTCCGTCGCGCAGCCTCGAGCCCCGCCCCGCGGCACCGGTGTGCGCGGGGCGGGGTCTCACACGTGCGGCGCCCTGACAGGTCCGCACCACCGCGTCGCCCTGCCGCACGGACGCGACCGGCCGTGTCCCGGCCCGCCTCGGACGGCACCGGCCGACCGGCGACGGCGAGTCGGCGGGTCACGTCGTCCGGCGGCAGCGGGCCCACAGTGGACCACGGCGGGCCGGACCGGCCGTCCGGCCGCGACGGATCACACGGGCCGTCCGACGGCGGCGGACCCGCCGTGGATCACACGGGTCGTCCGCCCGCGACGGACCCGCCGTGGATCACACCCGCCGTCCGGCGGAGTTCAGTTGGTGCCGATGCGGGCGAGCAGGTCCACGATCCGGCCCTGAACCTCGTCGCTGGTGGACCGCTCCGCGAGGAACAGCACCGTCTCGCCCGACGCGAGGCGCGGCAGGTCGGCCTGGCCCACGGCGGCCGTGTAGACCACGAGCGGGGTGCGGTTGAGCTGCCCGTTCGCGCGCAGCCAGTCCACGATCCCGGCCTGGCGCCGGTGCACCTGGAGCAGGTCCATCACGACCAGGTTCGGCCGGAAGTGCCCCGCCAGCGCCACCGCGTCCGCGTCGCTCGCCGCCCGCGCGACCTGCATCCCGCGCCGCTCCAGCGTCGAGGTCAGCGCCAGCGCGATCTCCGCGTGCTCCTCGACGAGCAGGACGCGCGGCGGGTGCTGCTCACTGTCCCGGGGCGCGAGCGCCTTCAGCAGTACGGCGGGATCGGCGCCGTACGCCTCCTCGCGCGTCGCCTGCCCGAGTCCCGCGGTGACCAGCACCGGCACCTCGGCGGCCACGGCCGCCTGCCGCAGCGACTGCAGGGCCGTACGGGTGATCGGTCCGGTCAGCGGGTCGACGAACAGCGCCGCGGGGAACGCGGCGATCTGCGCGTCCACCTCCTCGCGCGAGTTCACGATCACGGGCCGGTAGCCGCGGTCGCTCAGCGCCTGCTGGGTGGCGGCGTCCGGGGCCGGCCAGACGAGCAGCCGACGCGGGTTGTCCAGCGGCTCCGGCGGCAGCTCGTCGTCCATCGGCTGCGGCCGCGGCATGTCCGCGACCTCCACCGCCCCGCCCGGACCGTCCAGCGGCTCGGGTCCTTCGGCGGCGTTCTCGTCCGGTGCTCCTATGGCGTACGACCGTCCGGCGCCCTCGGTGTTCGGCGCGAGCCGGGACTGCCCCGCGAGCGACGGCTGCGCGACCGCGGGCTGCGGCGCGGCGGCCTTGGGCGCGGGAGCCTGCGGCGCGGCCGCCCGGGTCACGGCGGGCTGCTCGGCGCCCGGGTGCGGCCGGGCCGTCTGCTCCGGACGCGTGGCCGGGTCGGGCGGGGTGCCCAGCTTGCGGCGCCGGCCGGAGGCGTTCGGCCCGTGCGGGGGCGGCGTGGCGGGCGACGGCTGCTGCACCTGCGCGGCCTGCCGGGTGAACGGCACGCCCTGCCCCAGCGTCCGCACGCTGATCGCGCGTCCCTGGGTGGAGTTCGGGTCCACGGGCGCCGCCGCCTGCGCGGCCTCGGCCGGCAACGGCTGTGCCGCGCGCGGCTGCACGGGCGCGTTCTCGGGCGGCAGCGGGGTGCCGGTCGCCGGAGTGACGGATGCCACGGGCTGCTGGACGGCCGGAACCTGAGCCGGGATCTGGGCCGGGATCTGAGCCGGGATCTGGGGCGCGGGGGCACCGGCGGCCGGTGCGGGCCGGCCGGAAGGCGTCTCCGCGGGCAGCGGCTGGGCGGGAACGCCCTGCGCCGGAACCGGCTGCGGCGGAGCCGACTGCTGGGGAACCTGCGGAACCAGCTGCGGCACGCCACCCGTCGCCGCGGCAGCCTCCGCCGACTGGCCGACGGCCCGGCGACGGCGTCCGGTCGGCGCGCTCGTGGGGTGCGGCTGAGGCGGGGTGTGGTCCCCGGCGTGGTCGTGGGGCGCGGCGTCGGGCCGGCCGTGGTCGAGGGACCCCTCCCCCGGGGGAACCGGCCCCGCGGGGAGCGGCAGGGGCCCCGCCGACGGCACGGGCACGGGCGCCTGGGCGAGCGCCGGCACCGGCCCCGCCTCGTCGGTGGCGCGGTCCGCCTCGGCGGGCGGGAGCGCGAAGACCGCACGCGGGGCGGCTTCCTGCTGGGCGGCGCGTTCCGCCGCGGCGGCCAGGGCACGGCGGCGCCGTCCGCCGGGCTCCTCGTCGCCGTCCGCGCCGTCCTCGTGGTCCGGGGCGCCGACCGCGGGCAGGGCGGGCGGCAGTGCCTGCTGTCCGTCGGCGCCGCGCCGGGCACGTCGTCCGGCGGGCACGGGCACCCCCTGCGGCGGAACGGTCTCACCGACGGGCACGCCCTGCGGCGGGACGGTCCCGCCCAGTCCGGTGCCCGAGGCAGCGGTCCCCGCGGCGTTCTCGCCGGCCATGACGACGGCACCCTCGGCCGCGTCCTGGCCCGCGGGCGCGATCTCGGCGGGCCGTCCGCGCCGCCGTCCCGTCCCGCCGGAGACCTCCCCGGCGTCGGCGGCCGCGGCCACCGGCTCCTCGGCGGCGGCGGCCGCCGCCCGCCTGCGCCTGCGCCCGGTCGGCGACACGGCCTCCGCGTCGCCGGCACCGGACTCGCCCGGCACCTCGCTCTCCAGGAAGGCGTCCACGGAGGACCGGCGGGCCCGCCGCCCGCGCCCGCCGCCGGGGCCCTGGGCGGACCCGTCGCCGTCGTCGCCGGGGCCGGCGCCGGCCGGCGCCTCCAGGGCGTAGGAGGTCGGCCCGGCCGGGGCTTCCACGGCATAGGGGGCCGGCGCCGGGGCGAGCTCCAGCGCCTGGGAGGGCACGGTCCCCGCGCCGCCGCCGAGCGGCACCTCCAGGACGTACGCGCTGCCGCTCATGCCCGGCACCTCGTGCGTCTGGAGCACACCGCCGTGGGCGCGCACGATCCCGCGCACGATCGGCTCGTGCACCGGGTCGCCCCCGGCGTACGGGCCGCGCACCTCGATCCGTACGACCTCACCGCGCTGCGCCGCCGCCACGACGACGGTGTTGTCCATGTAACCGCCCGCCGACACCGGCGCGTTGCCGGTGGCGTCGACACCGGCGACGTCCGCGACGAGATGCGCGAGCGCGGTCGCCAGCAGCCGGGCGTCGACCTCGGCCTCGATGGGCGGCGCGTGCACGGCGAACTGCACCCGGCCGGGCCCGATCAGCTCGACGGCCCCGTCGACACCGGCGGTGACGACGGCGTCGAGCATGGCGTTCGTACGGTTGACGGCCTGGGTGCCGGCGTCGAGCAGCTGGTAGCCGAGGACGTTGTCGATGAGCGTGGTGATACGCGAGTAGCCCGCCGACAGATGGTGGAGCACCTGGTTGGCCTCGGGCCACAGCTGTCCGGCGTCGTCCGCGGCGAGCGCGGCCAGTTCCCGGCGCAGCTCGTCCAGCGGCCCGCGCAGCGACCGGCCCAGCAGGGTGAGCAGCTGGTCGTGGCGGGCGGCGAGCGCCTCGTAGCGGTCCTTCTCCCGTTCGCCGAGCGCGGCGTAGCGGTCCTCGCCCGCCGCGAGCTCCTCCTCGTGCCGCTCGGCCAGCTCCTCCAGCTCGGCGACGTGCTTCTGGCGCAGGGCGGTCAGGTCGGAGGCGTGTTCCTCGGAGAGCCGCTCCAGTTCCGCGGCGTGCTCCTTGTCGGCGGTGTCCTTCTCCTCGGCGAGGGTGTCGTACTGCCGCCGGTCGTTGAAGGTCATCACCGCGCCGACGAGCTGGTCGCCGTCGCGCACCGGCGCCGTGGTCAGGTCGACCGACACCTTGTCGTCGGTCTTGGACCACAGCACCTGCCCGCGCACCCGGTGCTTGCGCCCGGAACGCAGGGTGTCGGCGAGCGGCGACTCGTCGTACGCGAAGTGCGAGCCGTCGGCGCGCGAGTGCAGCACGAGGTCGTGCAGCTTCTTGCCGCCGAGGTCACTGGCCCGGTAGCCCAGGATCTGGGCGGCCGCCGGGTTGACGAGGACGATCCGTCCGTCGGTGTCCGTGCCCACCACGCCCTCGGACGCGGCGCGCAGGATCATCTCGGTCTGCCGCTGCGAGCGGGCCAGCTCGGCCTCGGTGTCGACGGTGCCGGACAGATCGCGCACGACGAGCATCAGCAGTTCGTCGCCGGTGTAGCCCTGGCCGTCGTAGGCCTGCTGCCCGTTCTCCAGGTTGGCGCTGGTGACCTCGACGGGGAACTCGGCCCCGTCCGTCCGCCGGGCGATCATGCGGGTCGGCTTGGTCCGCCCGGCCGGGTCCATGTGGTCGGGCCGCCGCATGGAGCCCGGGATCAGCTTGGAGTCGAACTCCGGCAGCAGGTCGAGCAGCCCGCGCCCGACGAGGGCGGTGCCCGGCGACTCGAAGGCCTCCAGGGCGATGGTGTTCGCGTTGACGACCGTCCCGTTCGCGTTGACCAGCACCAACGCATCGGGCAGTGCGTCCAGTATGGCTGCGAGGCGAGCAGCGCCTCGGGATGGCCTGCTGCTCACGAGACGCTTCCCTTCTGTTACCGCACCTTGCCGACCGCCCGGGCCATCTTGCCAACCTGCCCGCGACGTGTCACGCGAGGGATTCTAAGGGCTCGGATCGCTCCCGCGGCCCCGGATGAGAGGGAGCTCGCACGACCAGGTGACACGGAGGGCGGGATCGGCCGCCCCGGCTGCGCGGGACCTTCGCGGGACCTCTACGGGTCCGTTGCCTCCGCCAGGAGGCCCCTGTGCGGGACCTTCCCCGCCCCCGACCGCCCCCTGGGACGTTATCGGCGCAGGTCGGGAAGCAACGGTACGAACCGGTTCCAGCGGGCGATCCGGCACCCGTCGCCGCGGTCGAACGTCGTGTCGACGGGCCGTCCGGCCCAGGTCCCGGTGACCCGGGCGGTGGCCGGGCCGCCGTACTGCAGGGTGCAGACGCTGTCCTCGGACACGGGCGCGAAGGTCTCGACGCCCCAGCGGGTGTCGCGCTCCACCGCCCGGCAGGCGCCCGCCGGGTCCGGATGACTGCCGCCGTCCGGGTGGCAGCGCAGTTCGTACGTACCGTCCGCGGCGCCGCCCGTGCCGTGGACGGTGACGGTGAGGCGGTCGCCGTCCGCCCGGTCCTCGTCCCGCGCGGGCGGCGGCATGAGACGGGCGCCGCCGACCGCGGCCGGGGCGCTCCCGGCGTACGCGGCCGTGGGCACGGCGGACAGCGAGCCGACCGCGGCGAGGCACGCGGTGGCGAGGGAGGCGGTAGCGGCGAGCCGGCGCAGAGGGCCGGAGGTGACCTGTGACATGACCTGACTAACGCGGTACGACGCGCCACGTTGCGCGTCCGCCGCACCGGGGGGTGAGCCTTTGCCCTACGGCGTCCCCGCCTAGTACCGTGGAGGCCGATTGGTGACGCGGGCGTCGTCTGTGTCATCATCTGCACGCACCACTCGCGCTCGCGTGAGCGGTTGTGCTGGAGGCGTCGCCTAGTCCGGTCTATGGCGCCGCACTGCTAATGCGGTTTGGGCCTTAAAGCCCATCGAGGGTTCAAATCCCTCCGCCTCCGCGCGATGACGAAGCCCCGGTCCACTGGACCGGGGCTTCGTCGTTCCCCCATGTGGCCGCGGGATCGCCTCCAAAAGACGTTTTCGCAGGTCACAAGGGGTGTGGCTAACGGATTTCACATGTCGGCGGCAGTCATGTAATGTTCTTCCTGTCGCCGCGAGCGGGCCGGAAGGGCCGGGAGCGAAGGCAAGAACAACAAAAGACAAGCACTCGTAGCTTAACGGATAGAGCATCTGACTACGGATCAGAAGGTTGCAGGTTCGAATCCTGCCGAGTGCACAACAAGCCAGAGGCCCCGTGGATCTTTCCACGCGGCCTCTGGCTTTTGCTTTGACAGCCGTGTTTGACGGTTTGTCGGCAGCCACCCGCGGGGGCGGGGCGGAGGGCTACGGGGACGCCGTCCAGGCCGTCGTCATCGTTCGGCTTCCTGCCGTCACTCGTGCCTCCCTGAGCGTGTCCCCGACGCAGTCGAAGGCCGAACGCCGGGAGTCAGCCGGACCAAGGGGTGAATGTCCGTTTCGCGTCCGCTCCCCGCGAGCGCACCGAGCCGGCTCGTGACGGCCGTGACGGGAACGGCTGCCTCGGCACTGGCCCCTGGCCGGTACCGGCCCGTGGTCGGCCGCGATGAGGAGCTCGCGTCCGACCGTCCGTGGGTCAGGAGCGCTCTCGGGCGGCTGGGGGGTTCAGGCAGAGCGCGATGTTCCTGACCGCGGCGGTGAGTTCCTCGATCACCCGGGCTGCCTGCTCCGCGTTGTGGAAGCCCGGGCGCACGGCCTGGGACAGGTCCAGTTCCCTCACCGTCTGGAGAGCCAGCTCGGCGCCCACTGCGGAGGGGGGCGCGGCATCGGGCGCGGGCGCCTCGGCCACGGGAGGGGACACGGGTGCGGCGGGCCGGGCCGGCACGGCCGGGTCCGCCGTGGGTGCGCCGTAGGCCGAGGGTGCCATCCGGCGCGTCGGCTCGGAGAAGGCCGAGGATGACCGGTCGGCCTCGGCCTTCTCCGAGGCCGAGGCCGGCTGGCCGGCCGGCTTCTCGCCGTTCTCCGGTTCCCCGCGGTACTCGTCGAACGAGGGGTGGAAGGCGCCGGAGCCGTCGGCAGCGCGGGCGCGTTCCTTCACGGCCGGTCGCATCGGCGCGAGCTGTGGGGCGGGCGGGCTCTGGGAGGTCTGCTGGGCGTGCGGGACCTGGTCCGGCGCGTGACGGGTCCGGGGCACGAAGTGCTCGAAGTCCGGGAACGTCAGGGGCGTGGAATGCGTGGAGGGGCGTGGGTTGTACTCGGCCTGCCACTGCATGCGGTAGCAGTCGACCTGGTCGGCGCAGGCGGTGCGGGCGTGGAAGACCGCGGTGTCCTCGTCCAGGTCCGGGTACCAGAGGTTGGGGCCGGGGAAGCGCACGGTCCGCACCCGGGGCCTGATCGGCTCGGCGCAGCCCATGCAGCAGTCCTCCGGCACGATGAGCGGGATGCCACCGTTCTGCTCGGGCCAGCGCGGACCGCCGTCCCAGCGGTACTGTCCGTGGTGGCAGGGCGGCAGTTCGCCGCAGGCGCGGCAGACGGCGTAATGTTCCGGGAGGACCTGCCAGTCGTGGCTGGCGGGGGCGCACCAGTGCTTGGGCGTGGACCGGGGCAGGTTCTCGTTGCGCAGTACCAGGACCACCGGGCGCTTGTAGAACTCGGAGCGCTCCGGTGCCGGCTTGACCACCTGGTTGTTGGCTCGCCACAGTTCGTTGGCGTGCCACCACAGTTCCAGGTGGTCGCGCCAAGCCTTCTCGTAGGACTTCGGCCACGAGTCGCCCGTATAACCGTTGATCTCCAGGAGCCGCCAGGCCTGCCGGTCGAGTACCACGATGGAGCCGACCCGCAGCCGCAGATGTGTTCCGTTGTCGTCCTCGGCCGGCCAGTCGTGCCGGCCGATACGGGTGGGCTGGTCTGGGAGCCACCTGCGAGCCTGCATGTCACGCTCCTCGGCAACGAAACTTCATAGTTTCAACTGGGGCAGTGGGCAACATTCTGAACATCCGGTCGTTCGCTTCGGTGTAGACACGCGCACGCTGTTGACCGATGGCGACCGGAAACACTTGCGTGCCACCGCTTTCTCCAGAAACGCCTGTGCCACCGGGCATTTTCGCCACCATGGCCGTCACCGGATCCCGCCCTTCGGGGTGGGGCGGGGCAGGGGGCGGCGGCCCTGTCGTCGTCGCGGTGGGCATCAAGTCGCCCGCCCCGCTCGCGGGCCTGGCGAACGCCCGGCACGGCCGCCATGTGCTCGCCGCCCGCGTGAGCTTCCCGCGCCGGGGACCGGAGTGGGCCGACCGTGTCGAGGCGAACCGGGCCGGGGCCTGCCGCGACCACGCACCGGATGCGTGCCGCCCGGACACGGAGCGAACGCGGGCAGCCGGAACGCCCGATGCCGTCGGCGGTCTTCGGCTGATCGGGCTTGTCCTTTCATCTGTGCGGGTGACCGGCCGGGGGGCCTCCGCCCTTCCTGCCGCCGGCGCGCGTCAACTGGGTCCCGTCACACGACGAGGCCGGCGGCCGGTCACCACGACCGGCGGCCCGCCCCCGGGCGGCGCCTGGCCGGCGCCGGAAGAGAAGGGACACCGGATGCGCGTACTGCGCGCCTTCCTGGGGAGCGCCATCGCGTCGCTCCTCCTGCTGATCGGCATCTCGCCGGCCACGGTCTACGCGGACACCTCCCGCGTGGGGAACCAGGCCCACTGCCCGACCGAGCACCGCAGCCGCGGCACCAACTCCGCACCCACCACGCAGTTCGGGCCCTACTTCCGCGACGACTGGCGGCTGGGACCGACGGTTCTGCCGCGGACGGGTGCGCTCGGCCAGATGCTGAGGGGTTACCGCCGCACGGACCACGTCTCCTCCTACTGGTTCCTCGGGTGCTACTGGCAGACGGATCCGCAGACCGGGAAGTCCGGCTGGTGGTACCCGGACAACAACGGCTTCGTGCTGAGGAACGGCAAGCCCGTCGAGCATCTGACGACGCTCCGCAAGGGCCAGCTGGTCGACATCTTCGGGAGCGGTTTCGGCAACTTCCTCGCTCCCGCCGGCACGCCGTACGCCAAGCGCGCGATCCCGCCGAGCAATCTCGACACCTATGTCGCGGCCTATCCGTTCAGCTATCACCTCTACCGGGTCGTCGATCCGTTCAAGGTCCACGCGGGCCCGATCCGGCCCTGGTTCGGACAGCCCGGTCTCGGCCTCCAGTACGTCTCGGACGTGACGATCCCCAAGCTCATCGAAGCGAAGAAACTGGAAGAAGTGAACGTGCGCCGATGACACCCCCCGCGGGCCGGCCCCCGACCTGTCCGGTCGGCGGCCACCCGGGGCAGACGACGGGACGGACCCGATGGACCGTGCGGACCTCGTCGGAAGGCTTCGCGAGGCGGGCGTCCCGGACGCGTACTACGACATCCCCGGCGTCCACGAGGTGTCCGTCCAGCCGGACGCCTACTACTTCCTGGAGCACGAGGCCGACGCCTGGACCGTAGGGCTGCGCCAGCGCTCCCGGGACAGCGTGATGGAGCGTTTCGCCACCGAGGCGGAGGCGTGCGCGTACCTCTACGACACCCTCCTCCGGGCCCTCGCGCCCCCGCCGGGGCCGGAGGAGTCCCTGGACGAGCTCCTCGCCGACCCCGAGGAGATCCAGCGGCAGGCCTGGGCGGATCTCGACCGCCGGGACGGGGCGTCCGGCGGCGGCTGAGACCGGGGCGCGGCTCGGACGCTGTCAGTGGCTGCGCCTACGCTCGAAGGTGATGGCACAGGCATGGAAGTGCTCGGGACTGCGGTGGTCGGCCGACGGTCCCGTGCTGCGATGGGACGGCGGGCGGCGCAGTGCGCTGTCGTGGGGGAAACAGGTCGCCTTCCGGGTCGTGGACGGGGGTGTGCGGACGTGTGTGGGGGCGCGCGGGCATCCGTGCGCGACACGGGCGGTCGTGCCGGGGCGAAGTACGGGAGCCCGGTGCGAGGAGTGCGCGCGGATGGACCGGGCGCACTCCGTGGCCGCCGACACCGTCGCGGACGACCCGCGGCCGTACCACGTGTATCTGGCGTGGTTCGGGCCCGGCATGGTCAAGGTCGGCATCACCGCCCTGGAGCGGGGACCGGCCCGGCTGCTGGAGCAGGGCGCCGTCTGTTTCAGCTGGCTCGGCGCCGGGCCGTTGATGGCCGCGCGACGGGCCGAGGAGCTGCTGCGCGCAGCGCTCCAGGTGCCCGACCGGATCCCGTACGCCGACAAGCGCGCGGTGCGCTCCGAGCTGCCCGGCACGAAGGACGAGCGGGCGGCCGAGATCGCGGCGCTGCACGCGCGGGCGGTGGCTCTCGACGGGTGGCCCGAGTCGCTGACGCGCGAGCCCCTGTGCCCCGTCGACCATGTCCGTGTCTTCGGGCTCGCCGGGCTGCCCGCCGCCGGTGCGGCGGTGCGGGAGCTGGTCGCCGGGGGTGTGGTGCGAGGGGAGCTGGTCGCCGCTGCCGGGCCCGATCTGCATCTGGCGGGCGCGGCCGGCGACGGGGCCCTGGTGGTGCTCGACACCCGGCTGATGACCGGGTGGGAGCTCCTCCCGGCGGAGGGTTCCGCACCCGAGTTCACCGTGCCGGTACGGAGGTTCCGTCGGGAGCCGGGAGTGCAGGACGGCCTCTTCTGACCGGGGCGCGGCGAAGTGGGCGGCATAGGCAAAGAGTTGGATCCCTCCGGGATCCCTTTCGGTAAGGGTCCTGGATGGGGTGCGGCGCCGCGGGCGATCGTGGACGGCATGAGCGATCACACTGCCGTGCCCGTCGTCACGCCCGAGTCCGCGCCCACGTCCCTGTCCGTCCCCGCACCCGTGCCGCTCCCGGCACCCGCCGTCGTCCCCGTCCCCGTCCACCAACCCCCTTACTACGCAGTCGTCTTCACCTCGGTCCGCACCCACGGCGACGCGGACGGATACGCCGCCGCCGCCGAGCGGCTCGGGGAACTGGTCGAGGAGATACCGGGATTCCTCGGCGAGGACTCGGCCCGTACGCCCGGCGGTCTCTCCGTCACCGTCGCCTACTTCCGGGATCTGGCCGGCATCGAGCGGTGGCGCACCCATGCGGAGCACCGGGCGGCCAAGGAGTACGGACGGGCGCACTGGTACGAGCGGTACTCCCTGCACATCGCCAGGGTCGAGCACAGCCATGGGTTCGAACGGCCAGAGGGGCCTCCGCTGTAAGCGCTCTCTGCTTCGCCGCGACCGTCCGGCACCCGTCCGGCACCGTGGGGCGGCCGGTCAGGCAAGGAATCACCCAAGGCTTCCCTGAGAGGCTCCTGTGAGTTTCTTAGGGAAATCACAGATTAGTGAAAGCGTGCTCTCAGAGGACCCCGACATGGTGTCCACCATGACCACGACCTCGCCCCAGGGGCGCACCGAACTGCTGAGGCCGGACGGGAGCCCCGTCCGCGTGCTTGTGGTGGACGACGAGTTGTCGATCACCGAACTCCTGTCCATGGCCCTGCGATACGAGGGCTGGCAGATCCGCAGCGCGGGTGACGGGACGGGCGCGATCCAGACCGCCCGCGAGTTCCGGCCGGACGCGGTGGTCCTGGACATGATGCTCCCGGACATGGACGGACTGACCGTCCTCGGGCGCCTGCGCCGTGAACTGCCCGACGTGCCGGTGCTGTTCCTCACCGCCAAGGACGCGGTGGAGGACCGGATCGCCGGGCTCACCGCCGGTGGCGACGACTACGTCACCAAGCCCTTCAGCCTCGAAGAGGTCGTGGCGCGGCTGCGCGGACTGATCCGCCGCTCCGGTGCCGCCGACCGGCGCTCGGACTCCGTGCTCGTCGTCGGCGATCTCACCCTCGACGAGGACAGCCACGAGGTGTCGCGGGCCGGGGACGGCATCCACCTGACCGCCACCGAGTTCGAGCTGCTGCGCTTCCTCATGCGCAATCCCCGCCGGGTGCTCAGCAAGGCCCAGATCCTGGACCGCGTGTGGTCGTACGACTTCGGCGGCCAGGCCAACGTGGTCGAGCTCTACATCTCGTACCTCCGACGCAAGATCGACGCCGGCCGGGAGCCCATGATCCACACCCGGCGCGGAGCCGGGTACCTGATCAAGCCGGCCGGCTGAGGTCCGGTGACCGGCAGGCCGTCGGTCCTCGTGCCTGCCGCCCGTGTCATGGAGGAGCGTCCCCCGGTCGCTCCTCCATCCGGTCGTGAGCCCCGGCGCAACGACCCCGAGACCCTTGCGGACGCTTCGGTGAAGGCAGCGCGATGAGCAGGCAGAGACAGCGACAGAAGCAGAAGAGGCAGCGCACCCCGCGGACCCTGCGGTCACGGCTGGTGATCTCGGCGGTGGCCCTCATCGCCGTGGTGTGCACCGTGATCGGCACGGTGACCACCCTGGCGCTGCGCTCGCACCTGTACGAGCAGCTGGACGGCAAGCTGCACGACACCACCATGCGCTTGGTGGGTGGGCCGAAGAATGGCAAGAATCCCGGCGGCCCGACGGATCCGGGGGGTCTCTCGGTCCTCGACATCTCCGGAAGCGACAAGGTCGAGAACTTCGTCAAGCAGGGCCCCACCCAGGCGGAGACCATCGCCGCCTATGTGGAGAACGGCAAGATCACCACCACGGCCATCTCCAAGCAGAAGAACGACAGCAGCGGCTTCACCATGAAGGCCGGCGACCTCAGCGCGGCGCAGAAGGACGCCCTGGCCAAGGCACCCAGGGACGAGGAGCGGGCGCACTCCGTGGACATCCCGGGGCTCGGCGAGTACCGGGTCCAGTACATCACCAGCATGGACGGCGACACGTTCTACGTCGCGCTGCCGACCACCGACGTCAGCAACACCATCAACACCCTCGTGCTGGTCGAGGTGAGCATCACCGCCGCCGGTCTCTTCGCCGCCGCCATCGCCGGTTACGTCCTCGTCGGCCTGGCCACCCGCCCGCTGCGCAAGGTCGCCGCCACCGCCACCCGGGTCTCCGAACTCCCCCTGCACACCGGCGAGGTCAACCTCAGCGAGCGCGTCGCCGAGTCCGAGACCGATCCGCACACCGAGGTCGGACAGGTCGGCGCCGCGCTGAACCGGATGCTGAACCATGTGCACGGCGCCCTGCACGCCCGTCAGCAGAGCGAGATGCGGGTACGGCAGTTCGTCGCGGACGCCAGCCACGAGCTGCGCACCCCGCTGGCCTCCATCCGCGGCTACGCCGAGCTCACCCGGCGCGGCCGCGAGCAGGTCGGGCCCGACACCCGGCACGCGCTGCACCGCATCGAGTCCGAGGCGGGCCGGATGACGCTGCTGGTCGAGGACCTGCTGCTGCTCGCCCGCCTGGACGCTGGCCGGCCGCTCCAGTTCGAGCAGACCGACCTCGTACCGCTCGTGGTCGACACCGTCAGCGACGCCCGCGCCGCGGGCCGGGACCACGTCTGGCGGCTGGAGCTGCCCGACGAGCCCGCGCTGGTGTCCGCGGACGCCGCCCGGCTGCAACAGGTGCTGGTCAACCTGCTGGCGAACGCGCGCACCCACACCCCGCCCGGCACGACCGTCACCGCACGGGTGCAGCGGCGCGGACCGTGGCTGTGCGTGGACGTCCAGGACAACGGCCAGGGCATCCCGCCGGACCTGCTCCCGCACGTCTTCGAACGGTTCGCGCGCGGCGACTCGGCGCGCTCCCGCGCCACCGGGTCGACCGGTCTGGGCCTGGCCATCGTGCAGGCCGTGGCGACCGCGCACGGCGGTGCCGTGACCGTCGACAGCGTGCCCGGCCGGACGGTGTTCACCGTGCATCTGCCCGCTCTCGGCCCCGCCGTCCCGCACCCCGCCCCCGAAACGAACTGGCAACTCGACTCACAGGTTCAGCACAGTGCCAGCACATGGGTGCAACAGGGCGCTTGACAACAGTCGTTGTCATGCGAACCGATTCTTCTCCCGGCAACCTGCCGGCGCGGGAACACCTCCCGGCCGCGGCCGCCGGTACGCCGGTCCTGGACGTAGTGATCCCCGTCTACAACGAGGAGAAGGACCTCCAGCCGTGCGTCGTCAGACTGCACGAACACCTCAAGCGCACGTTCCCGTACCCGTTCCGCATCACCATCGCGGACAACGCGTCGACGGACACGACCGCGCAGGTGTCCTCGCGGCTGGCGGCGCAGCTGCCGGAGGTGAAGGCCTTCCGGCTGGAGCAGAAGGGTCGCGGCCGGGCGCTGCGGACCGTCTGGTCGGCCTCGGACGCGCCGATCCTCGCCTACATGGACGTGGACCTGTCCACCGACCTGAACGCGCTGCTGCCGCTGGTGGCCCCGCTGATCTCGGGCCACTCGGACCTCGCGATCGGCTCGCGGCTGGCCCGCAGCTCGCGGGTGGTGCGCGGCGCCAAGCGCGAGTTCATCAGCCGCTCGTACAACCTGATCCTGCGCGGTTCGCTCCAGGCCCGCTTCTCGGACGCGCAGTGCGGTTTCAAGGCGATCCGCCGCGATGTCGCCCAGGTGCTGCTGCCGCTGGTGGAGGACACCGGCTGGTTCTTCGACACCGAGATGCTGGTGCTCGCCGAGCGTGCCGGGCTGCGGATCCACGAGGTGCCCGTCGACTGGGTCGACGACCCCGACTCCACGGTGCACATCGTGAAGACGGCGACCGACGACCTGAAGGGCGTGTGGCGGGTGGGCAAGGCCCTGGCCACCGGCTCGCTCCCGCTGGACCGGCTGGCCCGGCCCTTCGGCGACGACCCGCGCGACCGTGACATCGAGGACGTGCCCAGGGGACTGGCCCGCCAGCTCGTCGGGTTCTGTGTCGTCGGCGGCCTGTCGACCCTGTTCTACCTGCTGCTCTACACCGCCTTCCGCGGCTTCGGCGGTTCGCAGACCGCCAACGCGCTCGCGCTGCTGGTCTCGGCGATCGCCAACACGGCCGCCAACCGGCGCCTGACCTTCGGGGTGCGCGGCCGCGGCGGCGCCGTCCGGCACCAGGCGCAGGGCCTGGTCGTCTTCGGCATCGGCCTCGCGCTGACCAGTGGCTCGCTGGCCGCCCTGGGCGCGGCGACGTCCGACCCGGCGCACTCCACCGAACTCGCGGTGCTGATCGCCGCCAACCTCGCGGCGACCGTGCTGCGCTTCCTGCTCTTCCGCGCCTGGGTGTTCCCGGACCGGCGCGAGGCCGACGCCCGCTCGACGGTCGTCGCCTCGCACACCCCGTCCGAGCCGGTGTACGCCACGGCACAGGCCGGGCAGCAGTCCGGTGGCCCGTACGCCCCGCTGCCCCAGCGCCGGCCGGAACAGCAGCAGCCGTACCCGGCACCGTACGACCAGACCCCGTACGACCCGACCCTGTTCCGCGCCGGTGAGGCCGCGGACGGCACCTGGCGGGACGCGACCATGCGGCTCCAGCCGACGCGCCCCTACGACACCGACCCGGGGGACTCCCGATGACCACCGACTACGACCGGACGGCCGACCCGACGGCCGACCCGACGGCCGACCGCACGACCGACCGGGAAGGCGCTCCCCCTGTCTGTGGGCCGCCCCCGACCGATCCGCCCGTGGACCCTGCCGCCGCCTCGCCGATGGCCCCGACCGACGCCCTGCCCGTGGCCCCGGCCGCCGGGCCGGCGCCCGCCCCCGGGGGCGGCGAGCCGAAGCAGCCCTTCGTACGGAGACTGTGGCGCGGCCGCCCCGAGGACCCCCGCTGGGCGCGCCCGGCCTTCCTCGGCCTGCTGCTGGCGACCGGGCTGCTCTACCTGTACAACCTGAGCGCCTCCGGCTACGCCAACTCCTTCTATTCCGCGGCCGTCCAGGCCGGCAGCAAGAGCTGGAAGGCGTTCTTCTTCGGCTCGCTGGACGCGGGCAACGCCATCACCGTCGACAAGCCCCCGGCCTCGCTGTGGCCGATGGAGCTGGCGGTGCGGATCTTCGGCCTGAACTCGTGGGCGGTCCTCGTCCCCGAGGTGCTGATGGGCGTCGCCACCGTCGCCGTCGTGTACGCGTCCGTGCGCCGCCGGTCCGGCCCCGGGGCCGGACTGCTGGCGGGTGCCGTGCTCGCGCTCACCCCGGTCGCGGCGCTGATGTTCCGGTTCAACAACCCGGACGCCATGCTGGCGCTGCTGATGGCCGTCGCCTGTCACCTCGTCGTCCGCGCCCTGGAGGACGGCCGCACGAAGTGGCTGCTGTGGGCCGGCGCGGCGATCGGTCTCGCCTTTCTCGCCAAGACCCTCCAGGCCTTCCTGATCCTGCCGCCGCTGGCGATCGTGTACGCCGTCTGCGCGCCGGTGCCGCTGAAGAAGCGGCTCGGGCAGCTGGCCCTGGCGACCGGCGCGCTGATCGTCTCCGGCGGCTGGTGGGTGGCGATCGTCGAGCTGTGGCCGGCGTCATCCCGCCCGTACATCGGCGGTTCGCAGAACAACAGCTTCCTGGAGCTGACCTTCGGCTACAACGGCCTGGGCCGCCTCAGCGGCGACGAGACCGGCAGTGTCGGCGGCGGCGGTGGCGGTGGCGGCACCGGGCAGTGGGGCGAGACCGGCTGGGACCGGATGTTCAACTCCGAGATCGGCGGCCAGATCTCCTGGCTGCTGCCGGCCGCGCTGGTCCTGCTGGTCGCGGGCCTGGTGGCCACGCGCGGGTTCCCGCGGACGTCCGTGACCCGTGGGTCGTTCCTGGTCTGGGGCGGCTCGCTGCTGATGACCGTGGCCGTCTTCAGCTACATGGCGGGCATCTTCCACCAGTACTACACGGTGGCCCTCGCCCCCTACCTCGCGGCCGTGATCGGCATGGGCGCGGGCCTGCTGTGGGAGCGGCGCGAGCGGACCTGGGTGTCGATCACCCTCGCGGCCTCGGGGGTGGCGGCCGCGGTGTGGGGCTACGTCCTGCTCAACCGCACCTCGGACTATCTGCCGTGGCTGAAGTGGCTGGTCCTGGTCGGCGGCCTGGCCGGCGCGCTCGGTCTGGTGTTCGCGGGCCGCGTGCCGCGCCGGACGGCCCTCGCGGCGGCGGCCGTGAGCGTCGTGGCGGCGCTGGCCGGCCCGACGGCGTACACCCTCAGCACGCTCCAGGAGGGACACACCGGCTCCATCGTCACCGCCGGTCCGGCCGGCGCGAGCATGATGGGCGGCGGTCCGGGCGGTGGCGGTGGCCGGGGCGGCTTCGGCGGCTTCCCCGGCGGCGGCAACGCGCAGGGGCAGCAGGGGCAGGGTTCCCGGGGCAACGGCACCAACCAGAACGGCAACGGCTTCCCGGGCGGCGGCACCGGCGGCTTCCCCGGCGGAGGCATGCCGGGTCAGGGCCAAGGCCAGGGTCAGGGCCAGCAGAACGGCAACGGCTTCCCCGGTGGCGGCGGGACGTTCGAGGGCGGCGGCATGGGCGGCGGCGGTGGCGTCGGCGGCCTGCTGAACGGCGCGAGCGTCTCCTCCGAGGCGAAGGCGCTGCTGGAGAAGGACGCCGGCTCGTACACCTGGGTCGCCGCGTCCGTCGGCTCCCAGAACGCCGCGAGCTACCAGCTCGCCACCGGCGAGCCGGTGATGGCGATCGGCGGCTTCAACGGCACCGACCCGTCCCCGACGCCGGCGCAGTTCAAGAAGTACGTGGCGGACGGAAAGATCCACTACTTCATCTCCGGCGGCTCCGGCGGTGGCATGGGTGGCAGCAGCGACGGCACCGCCTCGCAGATCTCCTCGTGGGTCGAGAGCAACTTCAAGAAGGTGACGGTCGGTTCGGCCACCTTCTACGACCTGACGAAGAAGACGAGCGGCTGACGCCCGGGCGGGACAGGAGTGGGGCGGTGGCCGTAGGCCACCGCCCCTTCCCGTGCTCGTCCGATACTCGCTGTACGCCGTATGGGAGCTGTTCTACGGTGTATAGCATGCCCACTCCGCAGAGCCATCCCCAGCGCTGGCTGATACTCGGTGTCATATGTCTGGCGCAGCTCACCGTGCTGCTCGACAACACCGTGCTGAACGTCGCGATCCCCTCGCTCACCCGTGAACTGGGCGCGAGCACCTCCGACATCCAGTGGATGATCAACGCCTACTCGCTCGTGCAGTCGGGACTGCTGCTCACCGCGGGCAGCGCGGCCGACCGCTACGGCCGCAAGAAGATGCTGGTCACCGGGCTCGTCCTGTTCGGCACGGGCTCGCTGGTGGCCGGACTCGCGGACTCCACCGGACAGTTGATCGCCGCGCGGGCCGGCATGGGCGTCGGCGGCGCGCTGCTGCTGACCACCACGCTGGCCGTGGTGATGCAGATCTTCGCCCCCGAGGAGCACGCCAGGGCGATCGGCATCTGGGCCGCGGTCAACGCCCTCGGCTTCGCCGCCGGGCCGCTCATCGGCGGCTTCGTGCTGAACCACTTCCGGTGGGGCGCCGTCTTCCTGATCAACCTGCCGGTCGCGGCGCTCGGCCTGGCCGCGGCCGTGGCCCTCGTCCCCGAGTCCAGGAACCCCCGGGGCGAGCGCCCGGACCTGCTCGGCGCCCTGCTGTCCACGGTCGGGATGACCTCGCTGGTGTTCGCGATCATCTCCGGCCCGTCGCACGGCTGGACCTCGGCCCGGGTGCTGGTGAGCGCGGCCGTCGCGGCGGCCGTCCTCGCCCTGTTCGCCCACTGGGAGAGCCGGGTCCAGGACCCGATGCTCGACCTGGAGTTCTTCCGCGACCGCCGCTTCAGCGGCGCGGTGGCCGGCGCGGTCCTGATCACGTTCGGCATGGGCGGCGCGCTGTTCCTGCTGACCCAGCACCTCCAGTTCGTCCTCGGGTACGGCCCCCTGGAGGCGGGGCTGCGCACCGCGCCGCTCGCGCTGTCCGTCGTCGCCCTGAACTTCTCCGGCCTGTCGGCGAAGTGGACGAAGCGGCTCGGCACGCCGGTGTCGATCGCGCTGGGCATGGCGCTGATGTCCGGCGGCCTGGTGTCGATCGCCACGCTCGCCGCCCACGGGTACGCGGGGACGCTGCTGGGCCTGCTGCTCATCGGCGCGGGCTGCGCGGTCGCCAACCCCGCCATGGCGCACGCCATCATGAGCGCGATACCGCCGGAGAAGGCCGGCGTCGGTGCGGGGATCAACGGCACGCTCGCCGAGTTCGGCAACGGACTGGGGGTCGCCGTCCTGGGCGCGGTGCTCAACTCCCGGTTCGCGGCGCTGGTCCCGGTGGCGGCGAGTTCGCTGCCCGCGGCGCTGGCGGCCGCCGACGGGGAGCGGGAGCGGGCCCGGGTCACCGACGCGTTCTCGTCCGGACTTCAGGCCAGCCAGCTGGTGGGCGCGGTGGCCGTGCTGCTCGGCGGGTTCCTGGCCGCGGCGTTGTTGCACCGGGCGGAGCGGGCAGACTCGGAGGTGGTGACGGCGTAGGCCCTGGTCCGGGCCTTTGGCAGGGTCCCGGTCCGGGTCCCGGACCGGGGGCGGCCGAGGTGCCCGACCTGGCATCGTGACCGGGCCGCGGGAGTGTCGAGGAAGGTGCGCATGGAGCAGGCGGAACAGAGCGAGCCGGGCGAGCGGACGGAGCAGGGCGAGAAGGGCGAGAAGGACGAGAAGGGCGAGAAGGGCGAGCGGACGGAGCAGGGCGAGAAGGGCGAGCAGGCGGCCGGGCGGCCCGCGCGCAGCAGTGTGTGGCTGGCGGGCAAGGCGCGCCGGGGCGGACGCGGGAGCGGCCAGCCGTCGGGTCTCGACCGTGACCGGATCACCGAGGCCACGGTCCGCCTCCTGGACGCCGAGGGGCTGGCCAGGTTCTCCATGCGGCGGCTGGCCGCCGAGCTCAACGTGACCGCGATGTCCGTCTACTGGTACGTCGACACCAAGGACGACCTCCTCGAGCTCGCCCTGGACGCGGCCTTCGGCGAGCTGCGCCTGCCCGATCCGGACGCCGGGGACGCGAAGGACTGGCGCGACGGGCTGCGGACGCTGGCCGCCGAGTACCGGGCGCTGCTGGTGCGGCACCCCTGGCTGTCGCCGCTCGCCGGGCGGTACCTCAACATCGGCCCCAACTCGATGGCGTTCTCCCGCCAGGTGCAGCGCGTGGTGCGCCGCACGGGGCTGCCCGCGCACCGCGTCACGGGCGCGATCTCCGCCGTCTTCCAGTTCGTGTACGGCTACGGCACGATCGAGGGACACTTCCTCGCCCGCGTCGCCGACGCCGGTGTCGGCCCGGACGACTACTTCCGGCAGGCCATGAGCGCGGCGGTCGAGGCCCCGGACACCGCCGACGTGATCCAGGAGTCCCGGGACCTGATGGCCGCACGCGGCGGCGACACGGTCGCGGAGATGCTGGACCGCGACTTCGCCTTCGCCCTGGACCTGCTGGTGGCGGGCATCGAGGCGATGGTGGAACGCGGCTGACCGGGCTCCCGAGGCCCGCTCTCCCGGCCCGCTCTCCCGGCCCGCTACCCCTCGGGCGCGAGCCGTGCCGGGAAGCCGCCGGTCGCCACCGGGCCCCAGCGCTCCGGGGTGATCCGGATGATCGACTTGCCCTGCTTGACCATCGCGGCCCGGTACTCGTCCCAGTCGGGGTGCTCGCCGGCGATGTTGCGGTAGTACTCGACCAGGGGCTCCACGGAGTCGGGGCTGTCGACGACCTCGGCCGTGCCGTCGACCTGGACCCAGGGGCCGTTCCAGTCGTCGCTGAGCACGATCACGCTGACCCGGGCGTCCCGCCGGGCGTTACGGGTCTTGGCGCGCTCCGGGTAGGTGGAGACCACGATCCGGCCCGAGTCGTCGACCCCGCAGGTCAGCGGCGACCCCTGGGGGCCGCCGTCGGCCCGCCGGGTCAGCAGGAGGGCGCGATGGCGGGGGCGTACGAAGTCGAGCAACTCGTCCAGCGTCACGGCGGTGTTGGTCGCGATGTTCGGTGCCATGGAGCCAGCCTAGGCCAGCCGCTCAGGCCGACCGGGCCTGCGACGCGTCGTCGTACACGGGCACGTCGCGACGTACCCCGGTCAGCTCCAGGACGCGGCGCGGCACTCCTGAGGGTGAGGCGGCGACCCGTAGCGGGACCCGCGGACCCAGCAGCCGGCGTACGTCGTCGACCAGGCGGGCGCCCTGGGAGTCCATGAAACGGGTGCCCGTGAGGTCCAGGATCAGCATCGCCAGTCGGTCGCCGCGGGCGTGCACGGCGCCGGCGACGGCGTCGAACACCGCGGTCGCGTTGGAGAGGTCTATTTCCGGGGGGAGGGTGAACAAGGTGCAGCCGGGCAGGTCGCGCACCCGGCAGGGTGTCGGGAGGTAGGTCACGTCACTCACCTGGCAGAAGGCGTACTCGTCCGGACTCCGGGGAGGCCACTTCCTGACCTGCCGCCCATTCCACCATGCCCACGGCCCGCTGTGAAAGGGCGGCCGGACGGTCCGTCAGCCGGGCGTCACCTCCATCCGACAGAGCGGTTAAAGTGCTCTTCGTCCTTTGCTCGCAGTCGGGAATGTGCTGCGGAGCTCTCCTGCGCACGGCCGGTCGGCCGTGCATGCCGAAGAGGTTCGTGGTGACTGCGTCCGAGTTTTCTGAATTGCCCCGATTTCCGGTCGGGTTCGAGCTGGCCGAAGCCCTGACGTCGGCGGCTCGGCAACTGCACGACACGGACACCCCGCACAGCACCCTGCGCACCGCGGTCCGGCTGGCCGTGCACCTGCTGCCCGGGGCCGAGCACGCCGGGATCTCGGTGCTCGACGGCGCCGACCGTCGGCACGCGGTCGCCTGGTCCGACGACGTCGTCCGCGCCGCCGAGTCCCCGGCGCGGGCCGGTGCCGAGCGACCGTACTGGCACGGGTTGTGGAACACACCGGTCGTACGCCTCGACGACAGCGAATCCGTGGACGGCGAGGGCGAGGGCGACGCGGAGCTGGCCGGTCTCGGGCTGCGTTCGGCGCTGGCGCTGCGGCTGCGGGCCGACCGGCAGCGCCTGACCGTGCTGACCGTGTACGCCCGCAAGCCGCGCACCTTCGACGAGGCCGCCACCCGCGTCGGCCGGCTGTTCACCGCGCACGTCGGCCTGGCCCTCGACTCGGCGACCGTGCGCGAGCAGCTCACCGAGGCCATGCGCACCAGGGACCTGATCGGCCAGGCCACCGGCATCCTGATGGAGCGTCTGAACATCGACGCGGCGGAGGCGTTCGACAGTCTGGTGCGCGCCTCGCAGCGCGAGAACATCAAGCTGCGCGACCTGGCCCGCACGGTCGTGAACGCCAACACCCACTCCTAGGCGTGTTCCGAAAGTCCCGTCCGCCCGGCCGGGATCAGGTCTGCGGCAGCGACTCGCCCTGCACCGCCTGGATGTCCAGCTCGACCCTGAGGGTCGTGCCGATGGCCGCGATGCCGGCCTGGACGACCTGGTTGTAGTTCATGGCGAAGTCCTCGCGGTGCAGCTCCGTGGTCGCCCGGAAGGCGGCCCGGGTGCCGCCCCACGGGTCGGAGCCGGTGCCGAGGTAGGAGAGGTCCAGGTCGACGGGCCGGACGACCCCGCGCATGGCCAGCTCGCCGTGGACGGTCCAGCGGTCGGAGCCCGCCGCCGTCAGGCCGGTGGAGCGGAAGGTGATCTCGGGGTGGACCTCGGCGTCCAGGAAGTCCGCGGAGCGCAGGTGGGTGTCGCGCGTCCCGTTGCCGGTGTCGATGGAGGCGGCGCGGATCACCGCCTCGACCCGGGACTTGGTGACGTCGTCCGGGGCGATCTCCACCGTGCCCGCGAACTCCGTGAACCTGCCGCGCACGCTGGAGATGCCCAGGTGCTGGGCGATCGCGCCCACCGTGGAGTGCGCCGGGTCGATGGTCCACGGCCCCGGCGGCGGCAGCTCGGTGCCGCCCTGCCGGGCCAGCGTCACCGTCCCGACCTCGGCCCGCCCGCTCGCGGTGACGATCGCGCTCGCGGCGGCCGGCGCGTACCCGACGGCCGTGACGATCACCGTGTACGCCCCCGGCGCCAGCGGGTTCGCGTCCCGTACCGCGCCCTCGGCGTCCGCCTCGGCCCGCAGCACCTGGCTGCCGGTCGTGTCGGTCACCGTGACGACCGCGTGCGACACGGCCCATCCGTCCCGGGTGCGGATCCTCGCGGTCAGTCCCATCCCGTTTTCTCCCTGCAAAGCATCAGAAATTGGTCGTGATGAAACCGGCCCGTGGCGGGGCGCGCCGCCGCTCCGGGCGCGCCGGCCGCCACGGGCCGGGGTGTGACTACTCGCCGGGGTGGGCGAGCCGGATGTCGTGTCCGTCGACGCCGGGTCCGGCGACCGTCAGCGCGGTGGCCACCGGCGGGTAGCCCGTCGCGATCACGGTGTACTCGCCGCCGTCCAGGTCGGTGAAGGCGTACGCGCCGTCCGTCCCGGTGGTGGCCGTGCCGACCACGTTGCCCGCCGCGTCCACCAGCGTGACGCGGGCGTCGGCCAGCGGACCGTGCGGGGCCCGCACCACGCCCTGGAGCCGGGCGCCCGGGGCGAGGTCGATCTCGATCCGGGTGACGCCGGTGCCGCCCACCTCGACGGGCAGGGCGCGGGGCCGGTGGCCGTCGGCGTTGACGGCGAGGGTCACCGTGCCGGGCACCAGCTCGGCGAAGGCGAACTCGCCCTGCTCACCGGTGGTGGCGGTGGCCAGCAGGTCCCCGCGCACATCGGTGACGATCACCATCGCGTCCTTGACCGGCAGCGCGCTCTCGGCCTCGCGGACGACACCGGTCAGCCCGCTGGTGCCGCTGAGCAGGATGTCGTACGCCACCGGCTCGCCGTCCACGACGATCGTGGAGGCCTGCGGCTGGTAGCCGTCGGCGGAGGCGATCAGGACGTACGAGCCCGTGCCGGGCGCGTCCACCGCGTAGGAGCCGTCGGACTGCGCGACCGACCGGCCCAGCTGCTGTCCCGCCAGGGAGATCAGCGTGACCGCGGCCCGCGGGACGGGCGTGCTCTCGGCGCCGCGCACGAAGCCGCGCACCGGGGTGCCGCCGTCCGTGGCCTCGCCGACGGCCACCGTGGCGACCGCGGCCGGGCGCCGCGTGCCCTCGGGACCGGCCTGCGCGAGGGCGGGCTCGGGAGCAGTGGCCGGAGCGGGGGCGCTCTCCGCGGCCCGATCCGCGTCCGCGACCGGGGTCTCGGCCGCGGAGTCCTCCGAGGCGGCCTGCGCCAGGGAGCCCTTGCTGCGCAGCGGGACCTCCTTGATGAACAGCGTGATGAGGAAGGCGAGCAGCGCCAGGACGGACGCGATCATGAAGACGTCCGCGATGCCGTGGCCGTACGCGCTCTCGATGACCGTGCGCAGCGGCGCGGGCAGCGTGTCCATGTCGGGGATGCTGCCGCTGGAGTCGGACGCGGCGGCGGCGTACTTCGGGTCGAGGCCGGCCAGGCCGTCCTTGACGTAGTCGGTGATGCGGTGGGCCATGACCGCGCCGAGCGCGGAGACGCCGATCGCACCGCCGAGGGAACGGAAGAAGGTGACCGTGGAGCTCGCCGCGCCGATGTCGGAGGGCGCCACCTGGTTCTGCGTGGCCAGGACCAGGTTCTGCATCATCATGCCGATGCCGAGGCCCAGCAGGGCCATGAAGACGGCCATCTTCCAGTAGTCCGTGTCGTACCGGATGGTGCCCAGCAGACCGAGACCGGCCGTCACCAGCACACCGCCGCTGACCAGCCAGATCTTCCACTTGCCGGTCCGGGTGATGAACTGGCCGGACACGGTGGAGGAGACGAACAGACCGCCGATCATCGGGATGGTCAGCACGCCGGACATCGTCGGGGACTTGTCGCGGGCCAGCTGGAAGTACTGGCTGAAGAAGACCGTGCCGGTGAACATCGCGACGCCGACGAAGAGCGAGGCGAGCGACGACAGGGTGATGGTGCGGTTGCGGAACAGCCGCAGCGGGATGATCGGCTCGCTGGCCTTCGACTCGACCAGGACGAACAGCAGTCCGAGGACGATCGAGCCGCCGACCATCGTCCACGTCTGCCACGAGATCCAGTCGTACTTGTCACCGGCGAAGGTGACCCAGACCAGCAGCAGCGAGACCGCCGCGGAGATGAAGAACGCGCCGCTCCAGTCCACCTTCACCTGGCGCTTGACGACGGGCAGGTGCAGGGTCTTCTGCAGCACGATCAGCGCGATGACCGCGAAGGGCACGCCGACGTAGAAGCACCAGCGCCAGCCGAGCCACTCGGTGTCGGTGATCACGCCGCCGAGCAGCGGACCGCCGACGGTCGCGACCGCGAACGTGGCACCCAGGTAGCCGGAGTAACGCCCGCGCTCACGCGGGGAGATCATCGCGGCCATGACGATCTGGGCGAGGGCGGACAGACCGCCGACACCGACGCCCTGGACGACACGGCAGGCGATGAGCATGCCGGGGTTCTGCGACAGACCGGCGGCGGCCGATCCCAGCACGTAGATGATCAGCGCTATCTGGACGAGCGCCTTCTTGCTGTACAGGTCGGACAGCTTGCCCCACAGGGGGGTGGTCGCGGTCATCGCCAGCAGCGAGGCGGTGACGACCCAGGTGTAGGCGGACTGGCCGCCGCCCAGGTCGCCGATGATCTTGGGCAGGGCGTTGGAGACGATCGTGGACGACAGGATCGCCACGAACATGCCGAGCAGCAGCCCGGAGAGCGCCTCCATGATCTGCCGATGGGTCATCGGGGCGTCGGAGGAGCCTCCCCCGTGCTTGGCGTGAGCCCGCACACCGGCTGGTGTGGTCGTTGCCATGGGCTTCCTTCTCTTACGTGCTTGCGGGTGTACGGGTGGTCGTCTCGAGTGCGGGAGGCGGCAGCCGGGGCGAGGAACGGCAGTCGCCGAAGCTCGCTCTCAGGCGTGTCATCAGCCCTATGAGCTGTCCGACCTCGTCGTCGGTCCAGTCGCTCAGCCGGTCGGCGAGCAGCTGGGTGCTCCGCCGGTACAGCGTGTCGAGCTGGTCGCGGCCCGTGTCCGTGAGGTGCAGGATGCGCGAGCGCTTGTCCGCCGGGTCGGGGGACCGTTCGATCCAGCCCCGTTCGGCGACGTGCGCGACATGACGGCTGGTGACCGACATGTCCACGGCGAGCAGCTCGGCGAGCTTGCTCATGCGCATGTCCCCATGGCGGCCGAGCAGCGTCAGCACGGCCGCCGAGCCGGCCGGGCAGTCGTGCGGAAGGATCCGCCCGAGGTCCCGTTTCACGGCCCCGACGGCGCTGAGCTGATGGGCCAGCTCCTGGAACTGCGCCTGCTCGGCCATCACACCTCCGGTATTCGTTGCTTAGGGCAACCATGGAGATGTTGGTTGCTACAGGCAAATAAAACGGGGCGCGTGGGCTCCAAAACTTGGCAAAGGCAAGTATTGCGAACGTAAATCCGCAGGTGGGCCCGGGTGGGGCGGGGCGGACCCGGGACCGGAGCCCCCACTTGGGCCGGACCCGCCGAATTCGCTAGTGTCCTGGCCCATGGCTAACTCCCAGAACCCGCAGGGCAACCACGACCCCGCCGGCAGCACCCAGATGTTCCGCGCGTTCGTCGACGAGGCCCCCCAGGGCCGTCAGCAGCAGGCGGTGGCGTCGTCGAGCGGTCCCCGTATCGGCCTGATCGTGGGCGTCGTCGTCGCCGTCGCGATCGTCGCCGCGGTGGCCTGGCTCGCCCTCAAGTAGGCCGGGCCGCCGCCTCCGCCCCCGTCACGTCCACCGCATCCGTTCCGTCTGTCACGTCCGTCGTGTCCGTCACTTCCACTGGACGGACACGTCCCGCGTCTCCACGTGCATCCCGAGCGGCACGCGCCACGCGTCGACGCACACCGTCCAGGTCCGCTCCTGACGGGCGCCGGCCTCGATCGGGACCGGAAGCCCCACGGTCGACCCGACCGTGGCCCAGTCGACGCCCAGCGCGCCGATGATGTGCGTCCCGAAGGTCACCGTGCCCGAACGCACCTCGGTCCCGCCGGTGTTGCGCAGCGCGAGGCTCACCTTCTCGCACCACCGCTCGTCCGCCGCCGTACGCACCGGCTCGCCCACGCTCAGGGCGGCCGGCGCGGCGGACGCGGTCGGCGTGGAGGGTGCCGGCGGGGGGTGGGAGCCCGTACCGGATCCGGCCGGGACGGACGGGGGCGCCCCGGGGCCCGTACCGCCGGAGGACCCCGCGCCACCGGCCACGCCGCCGCCCGCGGAGGAGCCGTCGGGTGCGGAGCCCGGTCTTCCGGCCGTGGCGCCCGGCCCGGAGCCGACCGCGCGGCCGGCCCTCGAACCGTCACCGGCACTCGGCGAGCCGTCCCGGCCGCCGGCCCCGTCGAGGGGCACCAGCGTCACCTCTCCCGTCGGCCGTACCGCCCCGCCGGGCGCCGGTGACGGGCCCCCGCCCGCGCCGACCGCGGCGTAACCCCCGCCGCCCCCGCCGCTCCCGCAGGAGCCCAGCACCGCGCCCAGACAGACGACGACGGCCGCCGACGCGCCCAGTGCGGCGCCCCGACGGCCGGATGCCGATGTCGTCCGGACCTTCCGTACGGCCCGTACAGCTCGTTCAACCCGTGCAGCCCGTGTCGCTCGAAGCATCGCGCCATGGTGACCGACGCTCCGACAAAGAGGAAGCCTCGCGACCCGTGCGGAGTCAGTCCGAGATGAGCCCCTCGCGCAGCTGCGCGAGCGTCCGGGTGAGCAGCCGGGAGACGTGCATCTGGGAGATGCCGACCTCCTCGCCGATCTGCGACTGGGTCATGTTGGCGAAGAAGCGCAGCATGATGATGCGCCGCTCCCGGGAGGGGAGCTTGGCCAGCAGCGGCTTCAGGGACTCCCGGTACTCCACGCCCTCCAGCGCGCTGTCCTCGTAGCCGAGACGGTCGGCCAGGGAGCCCTCGCCGCCGTCGTCCTCGGGGGCCGGGGAGTCCAGCGACGACGCCGTGTACGCGTTGCCCACCGCGAGGCCGTCGACGACGTCCTCCTCCGACACGCCCAGGACGGCGGCGAGTTCGGCGACGGTGGGGGAACGGTCCAGCTTCTGGGAGAGCTCGTCGCTGGCCTTGGTGAGGGCCAGCCGCAGCTCCTGGAGGCGGCGCGGCACCCGCACCGACCACGAGGTGTCGCGGAAGAACCGCTTGATCTCGCCGACGACCGTCGGCATCGCGAAGGTCGGGAACTCCACCCCGCGTTCGCAGTCGAACCGGTCGATCGCCTTGATCAGGCCGATGGTGCCGACCTGGACGATGTCCTCCATCGGCTCGTTGCGGGAGCGGAAGCGGGCGGCCGCGTAGCGCACCAGCGGGAGGTTGAGCTCGATCAGGGTGTCCCGGACGTACGCGCGCTCGGGGCTCTCCTCGTCGAGAGCGGCGAGCCGCAGGAAGAGGGAGCGGGAGAGGGTGCGGGTGTCGATGGCTCCCGAGGTGGGGATAGCCGGGGCCGGCACTGCCTCGAGGGCCGTAACGGCGTCGAGCACGTCGGGCACGACGGGCGCCTCAGCACTCTTCGTGAGTGTGAGCACCTTCGAGCTGCCCTGGTCTTCGGACATGCCACCCCCTTTGGGTCGCGGGACGGTCGCGGCGGAAGTTCCGGCGAGGAACATCAGCTTTCACCTGAATACCGGAGCCGGAGCCACGGCAAACGCTCTTCCCGCAGAATGTCACATGTCGGCAACGCGCTGTAGTGACATGTCGACATGTGAGTAACGAATCAGCCCTGGAAAGACGGGGTCTGACGATCTTTCACCGCACAACTGTCGGGAACGCCCCTGGTGGGCGATTCGCTCTCGACGGTGACCATTCGATCCCGTGTGCGGTTATGCCTCGATGCGGTTCGCGGAGCGCAGCCGCTGGAAGCTGCGCGCCAGCAGCCGTGAGACGTGCATCTGGGAGACGCCGAGTTCCGCGCTGATCTGCGACTGGGTCAGATTGCTGTAGTAGCGCAGCAGCAGGATTCGCTGTTCGCGTTCGGGTAGCTGGACCAGGAGGTGGCGGACCAGGTCGCGGTGCTCGACGCCGTCCAGCGCCGGATCCTCGTAGCCGAGCCGGTCGAGCAGTCCGGGCAGCCCGTCGCCCTCCTGCGCGGCCTCCAGCGAGGTGGCGTGGTACGACCGTCCGGCCTCGATGCAGGACAGCACCTCGTCCTCGCCGATGCGCAGCCGCTCGGCGATCTCGGCGGTGGTCGGGATGCGGCCGAAGGCGGTGGTCAGGTCCTCGGTCGCGCTGTTGACCTGTACCCACAGCTCGTGCAGCCGGCGCGGTACGTGGACCGTGCGAACGTTGTCACGGAAGTATCGTTTGATCTCGCCGACGACCGTCGGCATCGCGAACGTCGGGAACTGCACGCCCCGCTCCGGGTCGAAGCGGTCGATGGCGTTGATGAGCCCGATGGTGCCGACCTGGACGACGTCCTCCATCGGCTCGTTGCGGCTGCGGAAGCGGGCGGCCGCGTAGCGCACCAGCGGGAGGTTGGCCTCGATGAGCGCCCCGCGCACCCGGTCGTGCTCCGGAGTGCCCGGCTGGAGGTCCTTCAACTGGGAGAAGAGCACCTGGGTGAGCGCCCGGGTGTCGGCACCGCGACGCTTCTCCGGGGCCGGGACGGGGGCTTCCGGGCTCCCGGGGGCCTCGGCACCCTCGGGGCCCGCGGGTGCCCCCAGTGCCCCCGGCGCTCCCGGTGCTCCCGGTGCGGAAGAGGTTCCTGGGGCCGGGGAGGCCACGAAGGTCGTCGCGAAGGTCGTCACGGAGGTCGTCTCCCGGATGGCGGTCTCCTCCTGGGGCGGCGCAGTACTGGCCGACACGGTCAACGCCACCTCTTCATCGGTCAATCATCCGTCAAAAGCGGTCATAGCATCACAAGACATGTGCACAGTGTGCAAGCACTGCATAATGCCGTGTTGAGGGCGAGTTGACACAGATGGCACAGGAAAGCCCCGCAACGTTCGCTCCGATGCGGGGCTTCGCGGGGCTGTTCGTGTGTGCGTGGGACCGGCGGCTCAGAACGTGTAGTCCGCGATCACCCAGGTGGCGAACTCCCGCCAGAGGGCGACGCCGGCCTGGTGCGCCGGGTGCTCCAGGTAGCGCTTGAGGGCGTCCGCGTCCTCGACCGCCGAGTTGATCGCGAAGTCGTAGGCGATGGGCCGGTCGCTGGTGTTCCAGCCGAGCTCCCAGAAGCGCAGCTCGTCGATCCGGCCGTCGAGCGCGCGGAAGGCGGCGACGCCCTCCACGACGCGCGGGTCGTCGCGTTCCACGCCCTCGTCGAGCTTGAAGAGGACCAGGTGGCGGATCACGGGCACTCCCTAGGGTCGTTCGTACGGATCGGGCCGGCCGAGGCCGTCCTGGCTGCGGGGAGGACGCGGCGCCGGGCTGCTCCGAGCGGTCGGCCCTAGTTCTTGGCCCCGTTGGCGACCCAGGTCATGAAGTCACCGATGGCCTGGGCGGCGTCCGATATGCCCTCGAAGGCTATCTGGACGTAGTCCGCCGCCTTGGCCGGGTCCGTGATGATCACGTACAGCGCGAAGACCACGAGCACATAGACGGCGATCTTCTTCGCATTCACCGCCACCGCGGCCTCCCCTGTGACTGGCGTGCCCCTGGAGCCCTGGCAACGGGCCCTGTTACCGGCGGCGAGTTTAACTTCACGGCGTGTTGAAGGACCAACGATCTTCCGCGACTTTCCGTCCGGGACGCACGAAGGGCCCCGTCTTTCGACGGGGCCCTTCTTCGGCGGTAGCGGAGGGATTTGAACCCTCGGTGACTTGCGCCACACTCGCTTTCGAGGCGAGCTCCTTCGGCCGCTCGGACACGCTACCGAGGGAGACACTACCCCAAGGTGGGCCGTGCTCTGAAATCCGTTTCCCGGGGACCCCCGGCTCGGGGCGTCCGGGCGGGTTTCAGCGGTCCCGGAAGAACTCGGTGAGCAGCCGTGCGCAGTCCTCGGCCAGCACGCCCTGGACGACCTCCGGGCGATGGTTGAGCCGCCGGTCGCGTACGACGTCCCACAGGGAGCCGGCCGCGCCCGCCTTGTCGTCCCGGGCGCCGTAGACGACCCGGTCCACGCGGGACTGCACGAGCGCGCCCGCGCACATCGTGCACGGCTCCAGCGTGACGACGAGCGTGCAGCCGGTCAGCCGCCACTCGCCGAGCACGGCGGCCGCCCGCCGGACGGCGAGCACCTCCGCGTGCGCGGTCGGGTCGCCGACCGCCTCGCGTTCGTTGTGCCCGGCCGCGAGCACGGTCGTGCCGTCCGGGGCCAGTACGACGGCGCCGACGGGGACGTCCCCGCCCTGGACGGCCCGGCCGGCCTCGGCCAGGGCGAGCCGCATCGCGGCCCGCCAGCGGTCGCGTACCGGGTCCGGTGCCCGTGCCGGGTCCGGTGCCCGTGCCGGGTCCGGTGCGGTCAGCGGACCGTCTCCAGGACGTCGGCGGCGCCGAGGGCCTCGGCGATCTCGGTCAGCGCGTCGTCCGACAGCAGCTTCAGCTCCTTCTCGCTGATGCCGAGGTCGTCGAGGATGCCGGGGTCGCCGACCGGGCCGTGGGGCACGATCTCGCCGGAGCCGCCGTCACCGGCGGTCCCGTCCTCGTCATCGTCGTCGGCCTGGCGGTCGCCGTCCTCGGTGCCGTCGAGGTCGAGCGAGTCCAGCTCGTCGTCCGGGTCACCCGGATCGCGGCCGAGCAGTTCGTCGGTGAGCAGGATCTCGCCGTAGCTGCTGCGGGCAGCGGCGGCGGCGTCGGAGACATAGATACGAGGGTCGTCCTCGCCGTCCACCCGGACGACACCGAACCACCCGTCCTCCTGCTCGATGAGTACGAGCACCGTGTCGTCGTCGGGAGAGGCCTCCCGGGCCAGGTCGGCCAGATCCGACAGGGTCTCCACATCGTCGAGCTCCGTGTCGCTCGCTTCCCACCCGTCTTCGGTGCGCGCGAGCAGTGCGGCGAAGTACACCGTGACTCTCCCACTGGTCATAGGCGTGCCGGTTGGGGGTCCCCCCGGCGGAGGTTGCGGGCGGGGAGAGCTGTGCTCCGAGCCCACCCACTCGGAATCGTGGCAGAAACAAGGCCTCCAGGGGACGTCTTCGGCTCCCTGTGTCTGGCAGTTTTGATCGCACGGAGGCAAGTACGTCCGAACAGGACTCACCAGCACACTCGTTGCCGCCACCTGCGGATCGTACGCGGCTTCCACCCCGCCCACGCACGGCCGCCGCAAGATCGCCTCCGTCCGGTCGTGCCCGCGGCGTGCCGCGCGCTACCAGCGGAAGGTCCGCATGCGCATGGCGTGCCGCAGCCGGGCGGTCCTGGCACGGCGCGGCTGGACGCGGTCGCGCAGCTCCCGGGCCTCGGCGAGGTCGCGCAGGAACTGGGCGCGTCGCCGACGTCGCTCGGCGGCCGTCTCCGGCGCGTCGCGGTCGGGCGGGTCACGCTGCTCTGGAGGCTCAGGCACGGCACCACCCCATCCCGGTCGTCATCACCACCTTCCCCCTGGCGGGCGGTTCGACGCCAGGGATCGTCCCGGGTCCGCGACGGGGGCCCGCCGAGTGCGCGAGCGCCGGGCGGGTCCGGCCCGGCTAGGGTTGGGGTCATGCGTCTCCACGTCGTCGACCACCCCCTGGTCGCCCACAAGCTCACCACCCTGCGCGACCGCCGCACCGACTCCGCGACCTTCCGCCGTCTCGCCGACGAGCTGGTCACCCTGCTCGCGTACGAGGCCACGCGTGACGTGCGCACCGAACAGGTCGACATCGCCACGCCGGTCGCCGAGACCACCGGCGTGAAGCTGTCCCACCCGCGCCCGCTGGTCGTGCCGATCCTGCGGGCGGGCCTGGGCATGCTGGACGGCATGGTCCGGCTGCTGCCGACCGCCGAGGTGGGCTTCCTGGGCATGGTGCGCGACGAGGAGACCCTGAAGGCCTCCACGTACGCCTCGCGCATGCCGGAGGACCTCTCCGGCCGTCAGGTCTACGTCCTGGACCCGATGCTCGCCACCGGCGGCACGCTGGTCGCGGCGATCCAGGAGCTGATCGCCCGCGGCGCCGACGACGTCACCGCGGTGGTGCTGCTCGCCGCCCCCGAGGGCGTGGAGATCGTGGAGCGCGAGCTGGCCGGCACCCCGGTCACGGTGGTCACGGCGGCCGTCGACGACCACCTCAACGAGCACGGCTACATCGTCCCGGGCCTGGGCGACGCGGGCGACCGGCTCTACGGCGCCGCGGAGTAGGCGTACGACCCGGCCGTACGCGGCCGGGAGGGGCCCTGGGCGGCCGCCGCGCGGCCTGTGTGCCTCTCGGGCGTCCCGCGGGCCCCGGGTCCCCTGTACGGCCCTGTCCGAACGCGCCCTGCGCGGACTGTCCCCGGGGCCCGCGCGGGGGTGTGCCGCCGTCCCCGCGCGGATTTCCCGGCGGCCCCGGGACGGCGGTGTTCTCACGCGGTGCCGCGCGGGTGGTGTTCCTCGGCAGGGCCGCGCGAACGGCGTTCTCCGGGGTCGCCCGAGACCCCGCGGACGTCCGCGGGGTCGCGTTCGGATGTTCGGACCGGCCGTACGGCCGTCAGCAGCCGTCCTTCTTCGTTGCGGCGGCCGACTGGGGCGTGTTCAGCACGGCCAGTGCCTTGTCGGCGTCCGTCTTCGCGGTCAGCTGCTTGAAGGCGGTGCCGATGACGAGGTCCACGTCGGCCCCCTTGCGGGCGGCGTCGGTGCGGAGCTCGGCGGCGGTCAGCTGGGTGCCGAGCACCGGCAGCGAGGTCTTCAGCGAGGACGCGGGGCCGAGCAGCAGTCCGGTGCCCGCGACCTTCTTGTCGAACTCCTTGGACGCGTTGCCCACTTCGCCGATGTGGAAGCCGCGCTTGGCGAGCTCGTCCGCGGTCTGCTTGGCGAGCCCGCTGCGGGGCGTGGCGTTGAAGACGTTGACGGTGATCTGGGCGGGCTTGGGCAGCACCACCACGGCGGCGGCCGTCGAGGGCTTCACCTTGATCCCCTGCGCGCAGGCCGCCTTGGTGTTGGCCGCTGCCTGGTCGCCGTTGCCGGTGAAGACGTCCACGAGCTGGAGTGTTCCCCAGCCCACCACGCCCAGCACGGCGACGGAGACGATGCCCACGACGACGAGCCTGCCGCGCCGCCGGGGAGGGCGCATACGCGGGTATTTGTCCCCCGTGATCCGGTACTGTCCGCCCATCCCGGGGGGAGTCAGCATGCTCATGGGCGCAGCGTAGTGCTCGAGGGCTGCCCTGCCTAATAGATGATCATCCGACTTGGTCGAGGAGTACCCGAAAGGGGCAAGCGTGACCTGAGCGGGGGTCAGTCCAGTTCGAGGACGCGGGCGTGCAGCACCTGACGCTGCTGGAGGGCCGCCCGCACCGCACGGTGCAGTCCGTCCTCCAGGTACAGGTCGCCCTGCCACTTCACGACGTGCGCGAAGAGGTCGCCGTAGAAGGTCGAGTCCTCCGCGAGGAGGGTCTCCAGGTCGAGTTGCTGCTTGGTGGTCACCAACTGATCGAGGCGGACCGGGCGCGGCGCGACGTCCGCCCACTGCCGGGTGCTTTCCCGGCCGTGGTCGGGGTACGGCCGGCCGTTTCCGATGCGCTTGAAGATCACACGGAAAGCCTACCGGCCCAGACGTTCCGGGCGCAGCCATGGAGACGGAGTGCGACGCCGGAAAAGACGGTCCAAAGCGGGGCGTTCGGGAACGGGGGCCCGGGGCGAACGGCAACGAGACGGTGCCGCGGGCTGTCGCCCCCGGGGCTTCCGGGCGGTCGTCGCTTCCTCGCCTCCGGCCGGGAAAGAGCGAACCCGGGGGAATCGGCGGCCCGTCCGCGGCTTTGGTCGCGGTCGTCCGTACGCGGTCCCTTCGTCTCATTCGCTCGAAAGTGGTCGGCGTCCTCCTTGTCACGCGGACACCGGGGGATGCGCCCGGCGACGTCGGCGGGGCGATGCGTTCCACCGCCGCCGCGCGGGTGTTGTGCACAGGCTGTGGACCGCGGACCGGACCGGCCGGACCGGACGCCCGCGGCGCCCGGTCCGGCTCCGGACTGAACCTCCGGCTCCGACCGCCGGATCGAACCTCCTGATCAGGCTTCCTGATCAGGCTTCCTGATCAGGCTTCCTGATCAGGCTTCCGGATCAGAGCGTCGCAGCGACAGCCGGATCGAACCGCGGGGCCGATCCCCGGATCTGCCGCGGCTCCGCTTCCCTCACGGGCAAGGCTGCGGGGGCTCCCCTTCGCTCACCCTTCGCGCCTTGCTCGTCCTTCGTGCCTCGCCCGCCTTCTCGGCTTCGGGCTTGGGCGTGTTGCGGGCGGCCTCGGCGCGCAGCAGGGCGCGCAGGACCGCGTACGGGTCATTGGGCATGGCTGTTCGTGTTCCTTGCGTCGTACGGGACCGAGTGGACCGGGAGAACCCGGTCCCGTCAGCAGCGCAGAACCACCGAGCGTGCGGCGGCGCGCGGGGCGTACGCGCGGTACGGCGTCGTGAGTCGGCCGCGGCCCGCTCCGGCCGCCGGGTCCGGCAGGGGCGCGGGACGCAGGGCCTCGGCGGGGCGCACGGTGGCCCGGCCGGGCGGTCGCGGAGCGGTGTCGAGGGCGTCGTACTCGACCGTCTCGCCGGACCCGCAGGCGGCCACCGCCGGTGCCGTGTGGAGCGCCGCGTGGGCGCCCTGCACCGGCAGGGCCAGCAGCAGGAGGAGCAGCAGGACGAGCACCCGCGGCCGGACCCGGCCGGACGGGTGAAGGTGGGGTGCGCCGCTGCTCACGAAGGTTCATCTCCCCGGGTGGCGTACGGCGTCCATCGCGCCGGACGTGAGATCCGCCCGCTCGGCCCAGCGTCGTGTGGCGGGAGCGGGTCAGATGGTGAGTGGGGTCCGGTGGGCCAGGCCGCGCATCCGGAGCGAGGTGACGATCTCGACGATGCCGACCACGATCAGCCAGATCCCGCCCAGCAGCGTGAGGATGGCGACGGACTCCAGCGGTGCGTCGATCAGGACGATCCCGGCGACGAAGGTGACGATCCCGAGGAAGATCTGCCAGCCGCGCGCGGGCATGGCGGAGTCCTGTACGGCGGCCAGCGTCTGGGTGATGCCGCGGATCAGCCAGCCGATGCCGATCCACAGGGCGAGCAGCAGGGTCGACTGCATGACGCCGCGGAAGCAGAACAGGCCCAGCACGATCGACAGGGCGCCGCTGATGAAGGCCAGCACGCGCAGCGAGGTCCGGCGGTGGGTGCCGAACGCGGAGATCAGCTGGAGCACACCGCTGATCAGCAGATAGATGCCGAAGAGGAAACCGGCGATCTTCACCGAGGCGTGCGGCCAGATCAGGACCAGGACGCCCAGGACGAGGGAGGCGACACCGGTGAGCAGGACGACCTGCCAGGCGGCCTGGGAGAGGGCGTGCAGCAGTCCGTCGAACGGCGGCTCCGGCTCGTGGCCGTCACGCGGGTCGGACGCGCGCTCGGCGTGCACCTTGCGGTCGTCGAACTCCGGCCCCCAGGAGGGACCGGTCGGTGGCTCGGTCATGATCCATGCTCGGACCGGGATCCGGCGTACCGCCACCCGGGACGGTCCGGGTGGCTGACGGTCACCGGTCGGCCGTCCTCGCGGCCTTCGCCGTGGCCTCCATCTCCTGCTTGTGCGCCCGGTGCCGGCCGACGCCCGGGTCCCCGCGGACGTACGACGACAGCGCCCGGTCGCGCGTCCCCGCCGCGGCGCCGTGCGGTCGAGGTCCTCGGCGCGCGACGGCCCGAGGGCCGCCCACCCGTTCCCGCCCCTGCCTCGTGGCACTTCTTCGCGCCTCGCGTACGATTCCCCATCTGACCGAACGGTTAGGCAAGGCTAACCTAAAGCGCAAAGGGGCCAGGGGTGACCACCGAGATCTACCGGGACACATGGGGAATCCCGCACCTGCGCGCCGGCGACGCCCGTGAACTGGCCCGCGCCCAGGGCCGGGTCACCGCCCGCGACCGCGCCTGGCAGCTGGAGGTCGAGCGACACCGCGCCCGGGGCACCTCCGCGTCCTTCCTCGGCCCCGAGGCCCTGCCCTGGGACCTCTTCGCGCGCCGCGCCCGCCTGGAGGACACGGCCCAGCGCTGCTACGCCCTGCTCGAGGACACCGACCCCGAGACCGCCGAGTGGACACGGGCCTACGCCGACGGCGTCACCGAGGAACTGACGACGGCCGACGCCCCGGAGTTCGCCGGGGTGGACCTCGTCCCCGGCCGCTGGGAACCCTGGACCCCGCTCGCGGTCTGGCTCTCCACCCACATCCTGTTCGCCGGCTTCCCCGCCAAGCTGTGGCGGGAGGAGGCCGTACGCCACCTCGGCCCGGAGGCGGTCGGCCTGTTCGCCGCCGACGGCCCCGGCACCTCCGGCAGCAACGGCTGGCTGGTCGGCGGCGAGCGCACCACCACCGGACAGGCCGTCATCGCCGGAGACCCGCACCGCTTCATCGAGAACCCCGGCGTCTACCAGCAGGTCCGCCTCGCCTGCCCCGAGTTCGACGTGGTCGGCCTCGCCGTCCCCGGCGTCCCCGGCATCGCCCACTTCGGCCACACCGGCACGGTCGCCTGGGCCATCACCAACGCCATGGCCGACTACCAGGACCTCTACCGCGAACGGCTGCGCCGCACCGGCGCCGGCGTCGAGGCCCTCGGCCCGGACGGCCGCTGGCACCGCGCCACCCGCCACACCGAACTGATCCGCGTGGCCGGCGCGGAACCGGTCGAGGTCGAGGTGATCGAGACCGACCGCGGACCCGTCATCGCCGGCGGTCCCGAGGGCCTCGACGACGGCATCCCGCTCGCCCTCAGCCTGCGCTACCCGCCCCGCGTCACCGCCGACCTCGGCTTCGGCGCGCTCCTGCCGCTGCTGCGCGCCCGCCGGGTCGCCGACGTCGACCGCGCCCTCGACGCCTGGGCCGAACCCGTCAACGTCGTCCAGGCCGCCGACACCGAGGGCGGAGTGCTGCACCGGGTCGCGGGCCGGGTGCCGGTGCGGGCCGAGGCCAACCGGGTCCGGCTGGTCCCCGCCTGGGAGCCCGGCCACGAGTGGACCGGCTGGCACCCCGCCCCCCGCGCCGGCCTGACCGACGGCATCGCGGTGATGGCCAACCAGCGCGGCCTCGCGGCCCCCCTCGGGGTCGAGTTCGCGCCCCCGCACCGGGCCGACCGCATCCGGACCCTGCTCGACCGGCACCGCACCCTGTCCGCGGCCGACATGCCCGCCGTCCACACCGACACCCATCTCGCCTCCGCCGGGCCCCTGTTGGAGGCGGTGGCGGCCCTCGACGGGCTCACCCCGCGGGCCGCCGACCTGCGCGACCGCCTCCTGGGCTGGAACCGCCGGATGGACGCCGACAGCACGGACGCGGCCCGGTACGCGGCCCTGCGCGGCGCGGTCGTCCGCCGGATCGCCGCCCACCCCGCGCTCGCGGCCCTGACCGGTTCGCCCGCCTACCCCGAGGTGCTGCTCCCCTGGCTCGCCCTCACCCCCCGCGTCGGCTTCGCCCTGGAACACCTGCTGCGGGCCGAGAAGCTGTACGGCATCGACCGCCCCGCCGTCGTGCGCGCCGCCCTGGAGGAGACGGCCGTCGAACAGACGGGATCCGCCGGACAGTCGACTCCCGCCCCGGCCGACCCGGTCTGGGGCGACACCCATCGCCTCGCGCCCTGGCAGGCGCTGCCCGACCCGTCGTACACCGGGCCCGCGCTCTCCGGCGACCACGACTGCGTGCTGTGCACCTCCAGCGTGCCCGGCCTCACCGACCTGAGCGCTCGCGGCCCGGCCGCCCGCTACGTGTGGGACCTGGCCCGCCGCGAGGACAGCCGCTGGGTGGTGCCGTTCGGCGCCGACGGCGTCCCCGGCAGCCCGCACCACCGTGACCAGCTCCCGCGGTGGCTCGCGGGAGACCTCGTCCCGGTCGTCACCGACTGGGACCGGCTGGAGAAGGAGACCGATGTCTGACCCGTACGCCGCCCCCGCCCGCGAGGCCGTCCACGAGGAGGTGACCGACGGCTTCGGCACCGTCCGCATCCTCCCGCTGGACGCGGCCGCCGACGCCGAGGTCGTCCATCGCTGGGTGAGCCAGGAGCGGGCCGTCTTCTGGGGCATGAACGGCCTGACCCGGGACCAGGTGGCGGAGGTCTACGCCCACCTGGACACCCTCGACACCCATCACGCCTTCCTCGCCGTCCTGGACGGCGAACCGGCGGCTCTGTTCCAGACCTACGAGCCCGAGGCCGACCGGGTCTCCGAGTGCTACGAGGTCCGGCCCGGCGACATCGGCGTACACGTGCTGCTCGCGCCCGCCGGGGACGGCGGAGCGCGCCCCGGCTGGTCGTCCGCCCTGATGGGCGCCTTCGTCTCGTACACGCTGCTGGGCCTGGACCGGCGCCGGATCGTGGTCGACCCCGACGTGCGCAACGAGCGGGCGATCAGCCGCTTCCTGCGCCAGGGCTTCGAGGCGGGCCCGGCCGTCGTCCTGCCGGAGATCGACGTCCCGGACGTGTACCTGCCCGAGAAGAACGCCCGACTGGCCTTCCTGCGCCGGGAGGTGGCCTTCCCCGGATGACCCCGGGCCCGCCCCGGGACGACGGAACTTCGCGGGGGCCGTGCGGGGCTCGCGGCGGCCGCGCGGGCCCTCGTGGCGGCCGTGCGGGGGGCCGTGCCCGCCCGCACGCGCCCGGTGTGCACGATGGTGCCCGTGCCCGCCCGTCGGCCGGTGGTGAGCACGGCGCCGCTCCCGCCCGTACCTATCCAGGAGCACACGAGTGCGAAGGCGGAGCGTGACGTGGGCGAAGGGCGCGATGGCGGACGACGGTACGGCGCACGGCGCGGAGACCGGCGACTTCAGGGGCTGGTGCTGCTGGGCACCGTGCTGGTCCTGCTCCTCTTCGGCGGCGCGGGGCCGGCCTCGGCCCACGCCGCCCTCCGTGCCACCGACCCCGCCGACGGAGCCGTCCTCGGCTCCGCCCCCCGCGCCCTCACCCTGACCTTCACGGAGTCCGTCGGCCTGCTCGACGACTCCTTCCGCGTCTTCGACCCCGACAACCGCCGGGTGCGCACGGGCGAGCCGCAGCACGCGGCGGACCGCTCGGACACGGCCCGGGTCACCCTGCCCGCGAAGCTGGGCCGGGGCACCTTCACCGTGGCCTGGCGGGTGGTCTCGGCGGACAGCCACCCGGTCTCCGGCGCGTTCACCTTCTCGGTCGGCGCACCCACCCCGACCACCGCCGCGGTGAACGCCGGCCCCACCGAGGACCCGGTCACCGCCCGCCTCTACGACACGGCCCGCTACGTCGCCTATCTCGCCGCGGCCCTGCTCATCGGCGCGGCCGCGTTCGTCCTGCTGTGCCGTCCGACCGACACCGCCCCGCTGCGCACCCCGCTCGAGGCGGGCTGGTGGGCCCTCCTGGCGTCCACCGTCGTCCTGCTGGTCCTGCGTGCTCCGTACGAGGCGGGCACGGGCCCGGCCGGAGCCCTCGACCCGTCCGCCCTGGTCCACACCCTGAACACCCGGCCGGGCCTGGCGCTGACGGCCCGTCTCGCCCTGCTGGGCCCGACGGCCGCGCTCCTGATACGTGCCCGCAGGCGCCCCCTCGCGCCCGTGCCGATCGCGCCTGCCGTCGCCGTCGCGGTCGGACTGGCCCTGACCTGGGCGGCCGCCGAGCACGCCTCGGCCGGCCTCCAGGTCCCGCTGGCCATCACGTCCTCGGTCCTGCACCTGCTGGCGATGGCGGTCTGGCTGGGCGGTCTGGCGGCGCTGCTGATCCTGCTCCACCGCGCCACGCCCCCGGCCGCTGCGGTCGCCCGCTTCTCCCGGGTCGCGTTCACCGCCGTCACCGTGCTGGTGGTGACCGGTCTCTACCAGTCCTGGCGCGGTCTCGGTTCCTGGGCCGCGCTCACCGGGACGGAGTACGGCCACCTCCTGCTGGCCAAACTGGCCGGGGTGACGCTGCTGCTGACGGCGGCGTCCTTCTCCCGCAACTGGACGGCACGGCCCGCGTCGGCCAAGGCCCCCACCGAGGTACGGGTGCCGACGACGGCGGGCGGACCACCGCTCCCGGCCCGGGAACCCGAGCCGGAGCCGGCTACCGGGACTGCTGAGGGAACGGAAGCGGAGACCGTCCCGGCACCCGAGGCGGAGACGGTGGCGGGACCCGAGGCGGAGACGGTGGCGGGGGCGGAGCCGGCGGCCGCCGTCGACACCGTGCGCGGCCTGCGCCGTTCCGTCCTGGCCGAGGTCGCCGTCGCGACGGTGGTGCTGATGGCCACGACGGCCTTGACGGGCACCACGCCCGGCCGGGCCGAGACCGAGGCGGCAGACGCGCGGGCGGGCGTGTCGGCCACCGGGATCGCCACCGCGTCCGTGACCCTGGTCCCGTTCAACGTCGGCACCCCCGCGGTCCACGGCACGGTGCAGGTCACGCTCGACCCCGGCCGGGTGGGCGACAACTCGGTCGAGGCCGTTGTCTTCGGCCCCGACGGCGGCCTGTCCTCGGTGCCCGAACTGCGCCTGACCTTCACCCTCGACGGCGAGAAGATCGGCCCGCTCGACACCAAGGTGACCGACAGGGGCGGCTATTGGGCGGCCGACGCCTTCAACCTTCCGCTGCCCGGAACCTGGACGATGAAGGCGACGGTCCGGGTCTCGGACGTGGACCAGGTGAGCGAGACCCGCCCGGTACGGATCGAGCGCTAGCGACCCGGCCCCACCCGGGAACGCCCGTTCGCACGGGGTGGCCGGAACCGCTCGAAATTGTTACCCACTTTCGGGTGATGGGGGTGGTTCCGCCCCATTCGCCATCCTGGGGGCGGGGGGGCACAGCCCAGTCGCCGCAAGGGTTGGCGCGGCGGTGAAGCGTCAACATCCGCATACCGCGCATAGATGGACATTGCATCCGAGAGTAACGGCAATGTGATCACTTGGTCACACCGTGCGCGTATCGCCTTCACGTCGACGCCGGGCGGCCAGAGTGTGAATGCGCGGCCAGCCGGTCGTCGCAAGCACACCGCACCACGCCCGACCGGGCATGTCGCCACGGCCGGGAAGGTGCCTGCACCATGCAAGGGGACCCCGTGTCCGTTTTCGTTAGCCCCCGTCGTCTGGCCGCCGCGACGCTCGCGGCCGGCGCCCTCGTCGGAGCGGTGGCCCTGCCGGCGTCCGCCACCGACCACGTCCGCGCGGACCGGTCGCGGGTCGAGATCAGCGACGTGCACCGCGACGCCCTGAACCGCCACGACCGCTTCTACGGCTCGAACTTCTCGCTCAACAGGGAGTGGGTGCAGCTCAGCAACTACAGCGGCCGCAGCGTCGACCTCAACGGCTGGACCCTCCGGGACGAGGACGGTCACAGGTACACCTTCCGGCACGTCCGTCTGTACGCCCGGTCCACGGTCCGTGTCCACACGGGCATCGGCCGTGACACGCGCACCGACCTCTACCAGGACCGCCGCGGCTACGTGCTGGACGACCGGTCCGACACGATCACCCTGCGCAACGACCGCAACCGCTTCGTGGACTCCTACTCGTGGCGCGACCGTGACGACCGGAACTGGAACGGGCGGCACGACCGGCACGACCGGAACTGGAACGGCCGTGACGACCGCCACGACCGGAACTGGAACGACCGCCACGACCGGCACGACCGGAACTGGAACGGCCGCGACGACCGCCACGACCGCAACACGCACGACCGCGGCGACCGTAACGGCCTGCCCCGCAACCACCCGGGCCAGCTCCCCGGTCAGCACTCGGGCCAGGGCAACCACGGGAACCAGGGCAACCAGGGGAACCAGGGGAACCACGGGAACCAGGGGAACCAGGGGAACCAGGGCAACCAGGGCAACCAGGGCAACCAGGGCAACCAGGGCAACCAGGGGAACCAGGGGAACCAGGGCAACCAGGGCAACCAGGGCAACCACGGGAACGGAAACCAGGGGAACGGAAACCAGGGGAACGGGAACCAGGGGAACGGGAACCAGGGCAACCACGGGAACCAGGGGAACCACGGCAACCACGGCTGACCGACCGCGGACGTGACCTCTGAGGGCCCCGTCGGCAGCTAGGAAAAAATTCCCGGACAACGTAGAAGGGCCCCACCGCAAGCGGTGGGGCCCTTCTACAACGTGCCCGGTGAGGCACTGGCGGAGGATACGAGATTCGAACTCGTGAGGGGTTGCCCCCAACACGCTTTCCAAGCGTGCGCCCTAGGCCTCTAGGCGAATCCTCCGGTGGGAACATTACATGACCGAGAGGAGTGCTCGCGAACTCGATCCGGACCCCCGTCATCAGGTACTGTTTGCGCAGCCCCTCACGTGGCGCTATCTGACTGAACTCCCCCAGGGCCGGAAGGCAGCAAGGGTAGGTCGGCTCTGGCGGGTGCGTGGGGGGCGCTTGCGTTTGCGGGCGGGGCCGGTTGTCAGCGGGCGCCTATAACCTCGTAGATGTGTCGTCTCTCGCGCTGTACCGCCGCTATCGCCCGGAGTCTTTCGCCGAGGTCATCGGGCAGGAGCATGTCACCGACCCGTTGCAGCAGGCGCTGCGGAACAACCGGGTCAATCACGCGTACCTGTTCAGCGGGCCCCGCGGCTGCGGCAAGACGACCAGCGCGCGCATTCTCGCCCGGTGCCTGAACTGTGAGCAGGGACCCACGCCGACCCCGTGCGGGGAGTGCGACTCCTGCCGCGACCTGGCGCGCAACGGCCCCGGATCCATCGACGTCATCGAGATCGACGCCGCTTCGCACGGTGGTGTGGACGACGCCCGCGACCTGCGGGAGAAGGCCTTCTTCGGGCCCGCCCGCAGCCGGTACAAGATCTACATCATCGACGAGGCCCACATGGTCACGCCGGCCGGCTTCAACGCGCTGCTGAAGGTCGTCGAGGAACCTCCGGAGCATCTGAAGTTCATCTTCGCGACCACCGAGCCCGAGAAGGTCATCGGGACGATCCGGTCGCGGACCCATCACTACCCCTTCCGGCTCGTGCCGCCCGGGACCCTTCGGGAGTACCTCGGCGAGGTGTGCCAGAAGGAGGCCATCCCCGTGGAGGACGGCGTTCTGCCGCTCGTCGTGCGGTCCGGCGCCGGATCCGTGCGTGACTCCATGTCCGTCATGGACCAGCTGCTGGCCGGTGCCGCGGCGGACGGTGTGACGTACGCCATGGCCACCTCCCTGCTCGGCTACACCGACAGCTCGCTGCTCGACTCCGTCGTCGAGGCCTTCGCCACCGGTGACGGCGCCGCCGCTTTCGAGGTCGTCGACCGCATCATCGAGGGCGGCAACGACCCGCGGCGGTTCGTCGCCGACCTGCTGGAGCGGCTGCGGGACCTGGTGATCCTGGCGGCCCTGCCGGACGCGGCCGAGAAGGGGCTGATCGACGCCCCCGTCGACGTCGTCGAGCGGATGCAGGCCCAGGCCGGGATCTTCGGCGCCGCCGAGCTCAGCCGGGCCGCCGACCTCGTCAACGAGGGCCTGACGGAGATGCGCGGCGCCAACTCGCCCCGCCTCCAGCTCGAACTCATCTGCGCCCGGGTGCTGCTGCCCGCCGCGTACGGCGACGAGCGCTCCGTGATGGCCCGCCTGGACCGCATCGAGCGGGGCGTGAACTTCTCCGCGGGCGGCGGCGCGCCCGCGGTGGCGTACGTCCCCGGGCCCGAGGCGCACGGGGCGATGGCGACGGGTGGTGCTCCGGTCCGGCAGCAGCCCGCCGACGCCGCGCCGATCCCGCCCGGCGGCGGGGCCGCGGCGGCCCGTGCCGCGGTGCGAGGTCCCGGAGCCCCGGGCGTCCCGGCGCCGGGCGCGGGGCACCCCCAGGCCGTCCCGCAGGCACCGGCCGCCCCGCAGCCGCCGGTCGCCCAGCCCCCGGCGCCCGTCGCGGCACAGGACGCCCCGGCCGCCGCTCCCGCCGAGGTGAGCGCGCCCGCGCCGGGCGCCTGGCCCACCGCGGCTCCCGCCGGCGGCCGCCGACCGGGCGGCTGGCCCACCGCGGCCCCCGCCGGCGGCGGTGCCCGTCCGCCGGCCACGCCCGCTCCCGCGCCTGCCGCCCCCGCCCCCGCCCCCGCGGCGGCGGCCCCCGGCGCGGCCGCCTACGCGCCCCCCGCCGGTGGCCTCGACCCGCGCATGCTCTGGCCGAACATCCTGGAGGCGGTCAAGAACCGCCGCCGGTTCACCTGGATCCTGCTCAGCCAGAACGCCCACGTGTCCGGCTTCGACGGCACCACGCTCCAGGTCGGCTTCGTCAACGCCGGGGCCCGTGACAACTTCACGAGCAGCGGCAGCGAGGACGTGCTGCGGCAGGCGCTGCTCGAACAGTTCGGCGTGCAGTGGAAGGTCGACGCGGTCGTCGATCCGTCGGGCGGCGGCTCGGCTGCCTCCGCGGCGGGCGCCCCGTCCGGCTACGGCGGCGGGTACGGCCCGGGCGCTGGTGGCGGTGGGTTCGGCGGTGCCGGTGGGTACGGCGGCGCGGCCGCCCCCGCCGCGCAGCGCCCGGCGTCCCCGCAGCCCGCCCCGGCCCCCGCCGGCCCGGCGGCCCACTCCCCGTCGGCCCCCCTGGCGCAGGCCCCGGTGTCCCGGCCCGCCGCCCCCGAGCCGCCGCCCCCGGTGGCCCCCGAGGACGACATCCCCGAGGACGACGACCCCGACCTCGACGAGTCGGCCCTCTCCGGGCACGAACTGATCGTGCGGGAACTCGGAGCGACGGTCATGGAGGAGATCACCAACGAGTAGGACCAGGTCAGGGCCGTGACGGGCGGAGGATCGAGGGCCCCGGTTCGGAGGAAGCCACAAGCGCCGCGCGCCCTCCGCCTCGGAAGCCCGCACAAAGTGCCCGCTCCCGCGCCGGTTAGGCTGACCCCGTGAAGGTCCTTGTCATCGGCAGCGGCGCCCGCGAACACGCCCTGTGCCGCTCCCTGTCCCTCGACCCCGACGTCACCGCGCTGTACTGCGCCCCCGGCAACGCCGGCATCGCCGAGGTCGCCGAGCTGCACCAGGTCGACGCCCTGGACGGCGCGGCCGTGACCGCGCTGGCCGACGAACTCGGCGCCGAACTGGTGGTGGTGGGCCCGGAGGCCCCGCTGGTGGCCGGCGTCGCGGACGCCGTCCGCGCGGCCGGCATCCCGGTCTTCGGCCCGTCCGGGGAGGCCGCGCAGCTGGAGGGCTCGAAGGCCTTCGCCAAGGACGTGATGGCCTGCGCCGGCGTCCCCACCGCGCGGTCCTACGTCTGCACGACCGCCGACGAGGTCGCCGAGGCCCTCGACGCCTTCGGCGCCCCCTACGTGGTCAAGGACGACGGCCTCGCCGCGGGCAAGGGCGTCGTGGTGACCTCCGACCTGGAGACGGCCAAGGCGCACGCGGCCGCCTGCGACCGGGTGGTCATCGAGGAGTTCCTCGACGGCCCCGAGGTGTCCCTCTTCGCGATCACCGACGGCGAGACGGTCGTCCCGCTCCAGCCCGCCCAGGACTTCAAGCGCGCGCTGGACGGCGACGAGGGCCCGAACACCGGCGGCATGGGCGCGTACTCCCCGCTGCCGTGGGCCGACCCGAAGCTGGTGGAGGAGGTGCTGGAGACCGTCCTCAGGCCCACCGTCGACGAGATGCGCCGCCGCGGCACGCCGTTCTCCGGCCTGCTCTACGCCGGACTCGCGATCACCGGCCGGGGCGTCCGGGTCATCGAGTTCAACGCCCGGTTCGGCGACCCCGAGACCCAGGTGGTGCTGGCCCGGCTGCGGACCCCGCTGGCCGGTGTCCTGCTGGCCTCCGCGAACGGCACCCTCGACGACCTCGCCCCGCTGCGCTGGAGCGACGACGCCGCGGTCACCGTGGTCGTCGCCTCGCACAACTACCCCGACACCCCGCGCACCGGCGACCCGATCACGGGTCTCGACGAGGTGGCGGCCCAGGACGCGCCGCACGCGTACGTCCTGCACGCGGGCACCAGGCACGACGGCGACGCCGTGGTCAGCGCGGGCGGCCGGGTGCTCTCGGTGACCGCGACCGGCACCGACCTCTCCGAGGCCCGCGACCGCGCCTATCAGGCGGTCTCGCGCATCGGACTCGACGGTTCCCAGCACCGTACGGACATCGCGGCGAAGGCGGCCCAGGGCGCCTGAGCATCCCGCTGACCTCGTGTTCCGCAGAGATCGGGCCCCGGAGAGATCCGAGGCCCGATCTCTGCTTTCCGTTGCTCACCTCTGACCAAAGCCATTCCATCGAGTGACCGATGCCCTATCCGGCTGACGGGGGCCGGAGCCCCAACTATGGTGCGGCGCAAGCGTTCCGGCACTTGGCCCACCGGCATTGCGATGTCGGCGGCGGGTGCCACAGTGGGGGAGTGAGCTTCGCCAGGACAGCCGGGACCACCGGGACAGCCAGGTCGGCAGGGAGGGGGTGAGTTCGGACGTGACCGGGATCGGTGTGGAGGTGGGCGCGCAGGCCGCGCGGACCAGGGCCCTTGCCGTGCTGCGCGTCAGGAGCCGGGCGCTGGCGATCGCCCTGCTGCCCGCGGCCGTGGCGGTGGTGCTGCTGGCCGGCGGGTCCACCGGGCATTTGGTGGGGCGGGGCTGGGACCTCGCCCGCTGGATCGTGACGGTGGTCACGGTGCTCGTGCTGCTCGCCGCCGCCGGGATCGGCCTGGTGGTGGCCAGAGCCCGCCCCGCCGTGAGCCCGACGGTCCCGATCGCCGAGGAGTCCGCCCCCGACCTGTACCGGCTGGTGCGCGACCTCGCCGACCGTCTGGACGTCCCCGCGCCCTCGGCCATAGCGCTCACCCCGGACTGCGACAGCTGGCTGGAGGACCGCGCCCACGCGGCGCACGACCCCTCCCCGCCGGACGGCCACGGCCACGACGAGATGACCGGCCTGGGCCGGCCGCCGCGCCGCGTCGCCGCCACCGTGCTCGTCATCGGCTCCCCGTTCCTGTGGTGGATGCGGGTGGGCGAACTGCGGGCCGTCCTCGCCCCGGTCGTCGCCGGTACGGGACCGTCTGCGCACCCGGACATAGCCGCCGCCCGCCGTTTCGTACGCGGCCTGGACGCGGCGGTGGCCGTCGCCTCCACGCCGGGCCGGGCTCTGCCCCTGCGGGCGGTGTGCGCGGTCCTCGGCTGGGTGGCCAGAGCGCTGCTGCGCGGCTGCCGGGAGCATGCGACGTTGATGGAGCGGGGTGTGGCGTCGGCCGCGGCCGAACGCGCACAGGCTGTGGACTACGGGCTCAGGATCGTCGCCCAGGAGCAGGTGGGTCTGGCCTACGCGGGCTGGGACCGGCTGCTGACCCGGGTCGCGCTGCCCGCCTGGCGGATGGGCCGCTGGCCCTCCCGGCTGGACGCGGGGGTGGTGGCCGCCCTCACCGAACTGTCCCGCCGGGACCGGCTGGCCGAGGGCTTCACCTCCAGGCTGGGCGAGCGCCCCGCCTGCGACCTGCTCGAGGAGCCCGGCCTGGTGGACGAGGCCGCCTCGCTGCTGGCCGCCCGGCTCTTCCACGGCGGTCCCGCCGAGCCCGGTCCGGACTGGGCCCCGGTGGACTGGCAGGAGTATCCGGACGAGGTCGTCGACCGCAAGTGGCGGGCGGACGCCGCCCGGCTGCACCGGGTCCTGGACACGCTGGGCGTGCGCCGTGTCACCGACCGCACCGCGTCCCATCCCGGCGGGCCCACCCTGGCCCGTGTGCTCGACCATCTGACGGCCCCGGACCGGGAGGGTGCGGCGGACCTGCCGAAACCCCTGCCCCAGCCCTACGCGGCGATGGCCGCCGACGCCGACGAGGACGCGCTGGAGGGCGGTACCGAGCGCAGCATGGCGCTGGCCTGCGGGCTGACCGCGGAGCTGGCCCGCGAGGAGGCCGCGGCCCCGGCGGTCCGCAGGCCGGCCGCAGGCGCGGCCCAGGGCCCCGACGCGGCCTTCTGGGACGGCGACGCCCTCCCGCTCTTCCCCCTCCAGCCTCCCCGCACCTCCCGGGAGCTCCTCGCCGACCATGTCACCGCGATGGTCTGCTGCGCCGCGATGGACACCGCGGGCGCCGCCCCCGGTCTCGACTGGCTGGACGGTCCGTCCCTGCTGATCGACGGCATCCGTACGACCGACCTGACCCCGAAGGTCCTGAGCCTCATAGAGGACGGGGACCCGGTACCGCTGCGGACCTGGCTGATCGAGTGCGGGATAAGGCCGGAGAAGCCGGTACGGCTCGTCTGACGGACCGCGGGACGGCAAGATCCCTGCCGGAGCACCCGATTCCACTTTCGGCCAATTCGCAACGAATAGTGACAGCATCGGTGCGTAATGTGATGTGCTGGGACTGAACGCGCTCTTGGCATGCGCGCCCGACATACGACAGGCGACACAGTCGTACGGCTGTGCACTCGTGCAGCCGTACGCGACCGCGGTCGGACCGCGCACCCGCCGCGTGTCCGGCCGGGCCCCCCACCGCGCCGGCCACCGCACGACGCACAGCGCACAGCACGACGTACATCGCAGCGAGGGAGGGGAGCGAGCATGGGGTCGGAGCAGATCCGTCGCTGGGAGTCGGGAGCACTGGCGCACGCGGTGACGGACCCCTTCGGTCAGGGCCCGGTCCCCTGGCTGCGCGGCAGCGAGACGTACTTCGACGACACCGGCCAGGTCGTCCCCTGGTACGTGGACCCCGCTCCCGGCCACACCGGCCGGCGGGGCACCCCCAGGGTCCCCGCCCCCCGTCCCGCCCCGGTCGGCGGCCCGCGCGCCGCCGACGACGTGCGTCGCCAGATCAAGGGCTTCATCTCCACCGGCGCGGTCGCCCCCGGCGAGGCCGTCGACTTCCATGTCACGGTCGACCCGCCGCAGGAGTTCGCGGTCGACATCTACCGCATCGGCCACTACGGCGGCGACGGCGCCGCCAAGATCACGACCAGTCCCCGGCTGTCCGGCATCGTCCAGCCGCCCCCGCTCACGGCCGACCGGACGGTCTCCTGCCACCACTGGTGGCTGTCCTGGCGGCTCCAGATCCCGCCCCACTGGAGCACGGGCGCGTACGTGGCCGTCCTCACCACCGCCGACGGCTACCGCTCGCACATCCCGTTCACGGTCCGCGACGACCACCCCAGGGACCTGCTCCTGGTCCTGCCCGACATCACCTGGCAGGCGTACAACCTCTATCCGGAGGACGGCCGCACCGGCGCCAGCCTCTACCACGCCTGGGACGAGCAGGGCCGGCTGCTCGGCGAGGCCGACGCCGCCACGACCGTCTCCTTCGACCGCCCGTACGCCGGCGCCGGTCTGCCGCTGCACGTCGGCCACGCCTACGACTTCATCCGCTGGGCCGAGCGCTACGGCTACGACCTCGCCTATGCCGACGCCCGCGACCTGCACGCCGGCCGGGTCGACCCCACCCGCTACCGGGGCCTGGTCTTCCCCGGCCACGACGAGTACTGGTCCTCGGCCATGCGCCGCAATGCCGAGCTCGCCCGGGAACAGGGCACCTCCCTCGTCTTCCTCTCCGCCAACTCCATGTACTGGCAGGTGGAGCTGGGCCCCTCCCCGTCCGCCGTCCCCGACCGACTGCTGACCTGCCGCAAGCGCAAGGGCCCCGGCAAGGCCGTGCTGTGGCGCGAGATCGACCGGCCCGAACAGCAGCTGGTCGGCATCCAGTACGCGGGCCGGGTCCCCGACCCCCACCCCCTGATCGTCCGCAACGCCGACCACTGGCTGTGGGACGCCACCGGCGCGCGCGAGGGCGACGAACTCGACGGCCTGGTCGCGGGCGAGGCCGACCGCTACTTCCCGCGCACCCCGCTCCCCGAGCACGACGAGCGCATCCTGCTCGCCCACTCCCCGTACACCGACCACGACGGCGTCCGGCGCCATCAGGAGACGTCCCTGTACCGTGCCCCGTCCGGCGCGCTGGTCTTCGCCTCGGGGACATTCGCCTGGTCACCGGCCCTGGACCGACCGGGCCACGTCGACACCCGGATCCAGCGGGCCACCGCGAACCTCCTGGACCGCATCTGCAAGCACGGCTGACCCGCTGTCCTGGCCCGTCCTGGCATACGGGACAATCGAGCCATTGGACAGAACCACGGGGAGGAACCGTGTCCGGATTCGTAGAAAAGCCCGAACCGATCGAGGTTCCGGGCCTGGTGCACCTGCACACCGGCAAGGTGCGCGATCTGTACCAGAACGAGGCGGGCGACCTCGTGATGGTCGCCAGCGACCGTATGTCCGCCTATGACTGGGTGCTGCCCACCGCGATCCCGGACAAGGGCCGCATCCTCACCCAGCTCTCCCTGTGGTGGTTCGACCAGCTCGCCGACCTGGCCCCCAACCACGTGCTGAGCACCGAGCTGCCCGCGGGCGCCCCCGCCGACTGGCGCGGCCGCACCCTGGTCTGCAAGTCCCTGCGGATGGTCCCGGTGGAGTGCGTGGCCCGCGGCTACCTCACCGGCTCGGGCCTCGCCGAGTACCAGGAGTCCCGCACGGTCTGCGGCCTCGCCCTGCCCGAGGGCCTGACCGACGGCTCCGAGCTGCCCGCCCCGATCTTCACCCCGGCCACCAAGGCGGCGGTCGGCGAGCACGACGAGAACGTGTCGTACGAGGAGGTCGCCCGTCAGGTCGGCGCCGAGACCGCCGCCCTGCTGCGCCAGGCGACCCTCGCGGTGTACGGACGCGCCCGCGACATCGCCCGGGACCGCGGGATCATCCTGGCGGACACGAAGTTCGAGTTCGGCTTCGAGGGCGAGACGCTGGTCCTCGCGGACGAGGTGCTCACCCCGGACTCCTCCCGCTTCTGGCCGGCCGACCAGTGGCAGCCGGGCCGCGCGCAGGCTTCGTACGACAAGCAGTTCGTGCGGGACTGGCTGACCTCCGCCGAGTCCGGCTGGGACCGCCGCGGCGAGCAGCCCCCGCCGCCGCTGCCGCAGCAGGTGGTGGACGCCACCCGCGCCAAGTACGTGGAGGCGTACGAGCGGCTGACGGGCGTCGGCTGGTGAACGGCGCCCGATGAACGAAGAAGCCCCCCGGCCGGAGCCGGGGGGCTTCTTTCTGGAGCGGACGACGAGGCTCGAACTCGCGACCTCAACCTTGGCAAGGTTGCGCTCTACCAACTGAGCTACGTCCGCACTGCGCCGTGGCGCGAGGCCAACTATACCCAACCTCGCTCCCGGGCGAGACGCACCGCCGCGTGCCGGTTTTCCGCCCCGAGTTTCGTCACGGCCGACGAGAGGTAGTTCCGCACCGTCCCCGGTGACAGCGCGGCCCGCTCGGCGATCTCCGAGACGGGTGCCCCGTCGGCGGCCAGTTCCAGGACCTCGGCCTCGCGCGCGGTGAGCGGCGAGTCCCCGGCGGAGATCGCGTCGGCGGCCAACTCCGGGTCCACATAACGGTTTCCGGCATGCACGGTGCGGATGATCTCGCCGAGCCGCTGGGCACTGACCGTCTTCGGGACGAACCCGCGCACGCCGGCCGAAAGGGCCCGTTTCAGATGGCCCGGCCGCCCGTGACCGGTGACGATCAGTACCTGGCAGCCCGGCAGTTCGGCCCGCAGGGATGTGGCGACCTTCACACCGTCGGCGCCGGGCATCTGAAGATCCAGGACGGCCACATCGGGTTGGTGGGCCCGCGCCATGGCGAGCGCCTCGGGCCCGGTCGCCGCCTCGGCGACCACGACGAGGTCGTCCTCCAGGGAGAGCAGCGCGGCCAGTGCCCCGCGGATCAGATGCTCGTCGTCGGCGAGCAACAGCCGTACCGGGGGCTTCATGACGTCACTCCGCTCACGTCCGCCAACGGTACTTCCGCCACCAGGCGGAACCCGTCCCCGCCCATGGCCCCCGCCGACAGCGTGCCGTCCACCACGGCCAGCCGCTCGCGCAGCCCCGCGATCCCGGAGCCTCCGCCCCCGTCGGCGGCGCCGGACGCCCTGTCGGGAGCGCCGGACGCCCCGTCGTTCTCCACCGTCAGCACCACACGTCCCTCCAGCATCCGCAGACTCACGGCACACCGCGCGGCGTCCCCGTGCCGCAGCACATTGGTGGTGGCCTCCCGCACCACCCAGCCGAGCGCGGACTGCACTTCACCCGGGAGCACGGCCGCCCGGTTCTCGCCGCTCATCTCGCAGTCGATTCCGGCAGCCTTCAACACCCCCTGCGCGCCCCTGAGTTCGATACCGAGATCGGCCTCCCGGTATCCGCGTACGACATCCCGCACCTCGCGCTGCGACTCCTGTGCGACGCGCTGCACCTCGGTCATCTGGTCCACGGCCTCCGGCCGCCCGCGCCGGGCGAGCTGTACGGCCAGCTCGCTCTTGAGCGCGATCACGGCCAGGTTCCGGCCCAGGACGTCGTGCAGATCGCGCCCGAAGCGCAGCCGCTCCTCGGCGACGGCCAGCCGGGCGCGGGTCTCCCGGGCCGCGTCGAGTTCGTAGACGGCGTCGAGCAGCCACACGGAGAACATGGAGGTGAAGGCGAGGAACGCGCCGCCGGCCAGGACCGCGATCGTGGCCGCCGACGCCGCGGGCCCGGGGACGCCCAGCAGGAGGGACAACGCGCCCGCCCCGGCCGCGAACCCCGCCACCAGGACGAACACCCGTCGCCGGGCGCGGACTCCGAGGGCGGCGGTGCCCGCGCCGAAGATCATCACGCCTCCGAAGACCGTGCCCGTGGCCGTGGCGACGCCGTCGCCCTTTGGGCCGTACTCCTGGATCACCAGCGTGGCGACGGCGAGCCCGTAGCTGACCGCGCCGAGTGCCCACCGCAGCCGCACGGGCTGATCGCGCCGGCCGCGGGTCCAGTCGAGCGCCCGCGAGGCGGTGACCGCGCAGAGTGCCGCGTGCCCGGTCACCATGGCCGTCAGCCAGCCCGCGAGGCCCGGTCCCACCTGCCCGAACACCGGCAGGGCGAGCGTCGCGACCTCGATCACCGCGAAGAAGTGGAACGACCAGCGGGTGTACGTCTCGACCTTGGCCGGCGTGCTCTTGCCCCGCCACCAGCCGCGCGCAGCGCTCATCGCCTTGTGCCCCCCGTCAGCGCCGGGGTTCCCACCGGAACCACCGCCGTACAGCAAACACCGCCACCACGGTCCAGGCCAGCGCGGTCGCCGTGGCCCCCAGCGCCTCGGACGTGCTCAGGCTGCCGGTCCAGCCGGCGCCGACCAGCCGGATCGCGGGCGAGAGCGGGAGAAATTCGCACAGGGCCGCGAACCGGTCGGGCAGGATCTGGGCGGGGACGGCGATGCCCGAGCCGATCATCGAGACGAACACCAGGGGCAGCGCGGTGACCTGGGCGCTCTCCGTGGCCCTGGTGAAGGCCGAGGTGAGCGCGGCGAGCGCGGCGCACAGGACGAGGCCGGTCAGCAGCCCGAGGGCGGTCAGGTACGGCGCCTCGGGCGCCCCCGCGTCGAGGAGCGCCACGCAGCCCGCGGACAGCACCAGCGCCTGGACGAGACCGATGCACACGGCGGGCAGCGAGGTGCCGACGAGGATCTCCGGGTCGCCGAGCTCACCGGTGCGCAGCCGCTTGAGGACCAGTTCCTCGCGGCGGGCGACGAACGCGCTCACCAGGGAGGTGTAGACGGCGAAGAGGAGGGAGAAGCCGATCGCGGACGTCAGCGTCACCGTGCCGAGGGTCAGGCCCATGGCCCGGAGGTCGATCCGGTCGACCGCGGGCCGCACGGTGAACGGCAGCGCGAGCGGTACGAGCAGCGCGGTCAGCACCGCGCTGCGATTGCGGCCGAGCAGGGTGAGTTCGGCGCGGGCGAGGGCGCGCAGGCGCCGGACCCTGGGGGCGGACGCCGGTGCGGCCCGCCGGGTGAGGGCGCTCATGCCGCTGCTCCCGCCGCGGGCCGCTGTTCCCGCGCGATGCTCAGGAACGCCTCTTCCAGCGAGGCCGACCGCATGTCGAGGCCGCGCAGTTCGACCCCGGCCCGTCCGGCCCACACCAGCAGACCGGTGGCCGCGCGCTGGAGCTCCCGGGTGTGCAGGCGTACGGTCCTGCCCGCGACCTCGTGGCCGCACACCCCGAGTTCGGCGAGCGGCGGCAGGTCGCCGGGGAAGCAGCCGTCGGGCAGTTCGAAGGAGATGCGGGACGGCCGGTCCGCGGTCACCTCGGCGGGGGTGCCGGATGCGGCGATGCGTCCCTCGTGCAGGATCGCGAGCCGGTCGGCGAGGCCTTCCGCCTCCTCCAAGTAGTGAGTGGTCAGCAGCACGGTGGTGCCGCTGTCGCGCAGTGCGCGCACCAACTCCCAGGTGTCCCGCCGCCCTTCGGCGTCGAGACCGGTCGTCGGCTCGTCCAGGAACAGCACCTCGGGCTCGCCGAGCAGGGCGAGCGCCAGGTCCAGGCGCCGGCGCTCGCCCCCGGAGAGCTGCTTCACCCGCACGCCGGCCTTCCCGGCCAGTCCGACCAGGGCGAGCGCCTCCGCTTCGGGCCGGGCTCCGCCGGTACACCCCGCCCACATCCGGGCGGTCTCGCCGACGGTCAGCTCCGAGGGGAATCCACCCTCCTGGAGCATCACGCCGGTGCGCGGCCGTACGGCGGCCCGCTCGCGAAAGGGGTCGTGGCCGAGGACCCGCACCCGGCCGCCGGACGGAGACGCGAGCCCCTCCAGCAGTTCGACGGTCGACGTCTTGCCCGCGCCGTTGGTGCCCAGCAGCGCGAAGACCTCGCCGCGGGCCACGGAGAAGGAGACGCCGCGCACCGCCTCGAACCCGCCCCCGTAGCCCCGCCGGAGGTCGGTGACCTCGATCACGTGCTCGTGTTCGTTGGTGTCCATGACCTCAGCGTCCCGGCGGGCGGGGCCGGACAGCAGTGCGCGGTGTCATCACTCGGCATGACAAATGTCAGGCGGAGGGCCGGGGCGAACGGGCAGAGGATCGTGGGAACGAAAAAACCCCGGTCGTGATGACCGGGGCTTTCCGTGGAGCGGACGACGAGGCTCGAACTCGCGACCTCAACCTTGGCAAGGTTGCGCTCTACCAACTGAGCTACGTCCGCATTGCCTCCGACCGGCTTTCACCGATCGGCGCGAGCACCAGCCTACCTGATTCACCAGAGTGGTCCGGCAAGGCCGCGCAAGCAGAGCGGGTGACAGGAATTGCACACTGCGCCTTCCCCCTGGAAGGGGGATGTTCTGCTACTGAACTACACCCGCATGTACTCCGTGAGGTGGGCTTTTCGGCCTGGCCCCTCGGCGTGCTCCAGACTCTAGCTGACCAGGAGGGGTGCAGCGCAAGTCGGTTCTTCCGAGGGGTGCGTGACCGGCTGTCGGCCGAGGCCTCACTGGGCCGCGGTGAACGCCTCGTAGACCTTCTTGGGGATGCGTCCGCGAGCGGGGACGTCCATCTTGTTCGCCTGGGCCCAGGCCCGCACGGCCGCCGGGTCGGGGGCGACCTCCGTCTGCCGGAAGGCCTTGCCCGACTTCGACCGCTTGCGGCCGGCGTCCACGTAGGGGGCGAGCGCCTCGCGCAGTTCCCTGGCGTTGACTTCATTCAGATCGATCTCGTACGACTTGCCGTCGAGTCCGAAGGCGATCGTTTCCGCCGCTTCCGAGCCGTCGATGTCGTCAAAGAGAGTGACCACGACCTTCTGCGCCACGAATATCGGTCCCTTCGTGCGACATCTCCGCGATGACGTGCCATGACGTCTGTGAGATGCCGACTGTCCGCTTGTTATTGGACAAACCATCGGCTAATGCCAATTTATTTGTACCGTGCCCGGCATTGCAATGTGAAGCCCGACTAAATCTCTCCGCGTGTCCGGACGCAATAGCTGCCGGGTGTGGATCCCGGATCTTTCCCGGAAATTTTCGCGAGCGCACCCCTCCGATGCCGGATCGTGATGGCCGTCACGTACGTTCCTACAACTCTACTCGCGTAGAAATTTTGTGCGGGTAGTCTGAAGGAACCTGCTCAGCACCACACATCGGGAGTGCCAGTGGCACGCGTCGTAGTCGACGTCATGCTCAAGCCGGAGATCCTCGACCCCCAGGGCCAGGCGGTCCAGCGCGCGCTGCCGCGACTGGGATTCGAAGGCATCTCCGACGTCCGTCAGGGAAAGCGATTCGAACTGGAAGTTGACGGGCCGGTCGACGAGGCCGCCCTCGCCCGCATCCACGATCTCGCGGAATCCTTCCTCGCCAACACCGTGATCGAGGACTTCACCGTCAAGGTGGAGGAAGTCGCGGAGGCCGCGAAGTGACCGCTCGTATTGGCGTCGTCACTTTCCCCGGCAGCCTCGACGACCGGGACACCCAGCGCGCGATCCGCCTCGCGGGCGCAGAACCGGTAGCGCTCTGGCACAAGGACAAGAACCTCCACCAGGTCGACGCGGTCGTCCTCCCCGGCGGTTTCTCCTACGGCGACTATCTGCGCGCCGGCGCCATCTCGCGCTTCTCGCCGGTGATGGAGACCGTCATCGCGCAGGCGAAGTCCGGAATGCCGGTCCTCGGCATCTGCAACGGCTTCCAGATCCTCACCGAGGCGCACCTGCTCCCGGGCGGGATGCTCGGCAACGACCACCTCCACTTCATCTGCCGCGACCAGAAGCTGCGGGTGGAGAACGCGGACACCGCCTGGACCGCCGACTACACGGCCGGCCAGGAGATCCACATTCCGCTGAAGAACATGGACGGCCGGTACGTCGCCGACGAGTACACGCTCGACAAGCTGGAGGCGGAGGGCCGGGTCGTGTTCCGCTACGTGGTCCGCGGCGCAGCCGCTGATGGATACGGCAACCCGAACGGCTCGCTGCGGGACATCGCCGGCATCACCAACGAGGCGGGCAACGTCGTCGGCCTCATGCCGCACCCGGAGCACGCCGTCGAGCCGCTCATCGGGTCCGGCCGCACCGACGGTCTGCCGTTCTTCACCTCGATCCTCAAGAAGCTGGTCAACGCATGAGCCGGACGCCTCTGGACACGGTCGAGCACGCGGCCGAGACCCCCGACGTCGAGCTGCCCTGGGCCGAACTCGGTCTGAAGAAGGACGAGTACGAGCGGGTCGTGGAGATCCTCGGCCGCCGCCCGACCGGCGCCGAGCTCGCCATGTACTCGGTCATGTGGTCCGAGCACTGCTCGTACAAGTCCTCCAAGGTCCACCTGCGCCAGTTCGGCGAGAAGGCCCCGCAGTCCGACGCGCTGCTCGTCGGCATCGGCGAGAACGCCGGTGTCGTCGACGTCGGCCAGGGCTACGCGGTCACCTTCAAGGTCGAGTCGCACAACCACCCGTCGTACGTGGAGCCCTACCAGGGCGCGGCGACCGGCGTCGGCGGCATCGTGCGCGACATCATCGCCATGGGCGCCCGCCCGGTCGCGGTCGTCGACCCGCTGCGCTTCGGCGCGGCCGACCACCCCGACACCAAGCGCGTGCTGCCCGGCGTCGTCGCCGGCATCGGCGGCTACGGCAACTGCCTGGGCCTGCCCAACATCGGCGGCGAGGTCGTCTTCGACGCCTGCTACCAGGGCAACCCGCTGGTCAACGCCGGCGCCATCGGTGTGATGCGGCACGAGGACATCCACCTCGCGAAGGCGTCCGGCGCGGGCAACAAGGTCATCCTGTACGGGGCCCGCACGGGCGGCGACGGCATCGGCGGCGCGTCGATCCTCGCCTCCGAGACCTTCGACGACGCCAAGCCGTCGAAGCGCCCGGCCGTCCAGGTCGGCGACCCCTTCCAGGAGAAGCTCCTCATCGAGTGCACCCTGGAGGCCTTCAAGGAGAAGCTGGTCGTCGGCATCCAGGACCTCGGCGCGGCCGGTCTGTCCTGCGCCACCTCCGAGCTCGCCTCCAACGGCTCCGGCGGTATGCGGGTCACCCTGGACGACGTGCCGCTGCGCGACTCCACGCTCTCGCCCGAGGAGATCCTCATGAGCGAGTCGCAGGAACGCATGTGCGCGGTCGTCGAGCCGGAGAAGGTCGACCGGTTCCTCGAGATCTGCGACAAGTGGGACGTCATCGCCACCGTCATCGGCGAGGTCACCGACGGCGACCGGCTGGAGATCTTCTGGCACGGCGGCAAGATCGTCGACGTCGACCCGCGCACGGTCGCGCACGACGGCCCGGTCTACGAGCGCCCGTACGCCCGTCCGGACTGGCAGGACGTCCTCCAGGCCGATTCCGCGGGCAAGCTGCCCCGACCGGCGACCGGAGAGGAGCTGAAGGACCAGGTCCTGAAGCTGGTCTCCTCCCCGAACCAGGCCTCCAAGTCCTGGATCACCTCCCAGTACGACCACTTCGTGCAGGGCAACACGGTGCTGGCCCAGCCCGAGGACTCCGGGATGATCCGCATCGACGAGGAGACCGGGCTCGGCGTCGCCATCGCGACCGACGGCAACGGCCGCTACGCCAAGCTCGACCCGTACACCGGCGCGCAGCTGGCCCTCGCGGAGGCGTACCGCAACGTCGCCACCACCGGTGCCAAGCCCCTCGCGGTCTCCGACTGCCTGAACTTCGGCTCGCCCGAGGACCCGGCCGTCATGTGGCAGTTCGCCGAGGCCGTCCGCGGTCTCGCCGACGCCTGCCTCCAGCTCGGCACCCCGGTGACCGGCGGCAACGTCTCGCTCTACAACCAGACGGGCGAGGCGGCCATCCATCCGACCCCGGTCGTGGCCGTGCTGGGCGTCATCGACGACGTCGCCCGCCGCACCCCGGTCGCCTTCCAGGAGGACGGCCAGCTGCTCTACCTCCTCGGCGACACCCGCGAGGAGTTCGACGGTTCGGCCTGGTCGCAGGTGATCCACGACCACCTCGGCGGGCTGCCGCCGAAGGTCGACCTGGAGCGCGAGCGGCTGCTCGGCGAGATCCTGATCTCCGCCTCCCGCGACGGCATGATCGACTCCGCGCACGACCTGTCCGACGGCGGTCTGATCCAGGCCGTGGTCGAGTCGGCGCTGCTCGGCGGCAAGGGCGCGCGACTGGTCGTACCGGACGGGCTCGACGCGTTCACCTTCCTGTTCTCGGAGTCGGCGGGCCGTGCGGTCGTCGCCGTCCCGCGCTCGGAGGAGGTCCGCTTCAACGACATGTGCGGCGCCCGGGGTCTGCCCGTCGCCCGCATCGGCGTGGTCGACGGCGACACGGTCGAGCTCCAGGGCGAGTTCGCACTGCCCCTGGAGCAGCTGCGCGAGGCCCACGAGGCCACCATCCCGGCGCTGCTCGCCTAGGACGTCTCCAGCCGCGCGGACACTCCGCTCGTGCGCCGCGGTCCGGCGATACGACGGCGAAGGCCCCGCCCGTTCCCACGGGCGGGGCCTTCGCCGTGCCCCAGGGCCTGTCTGACGATTCCCGCCTGCCCCGCCCCCGGGCGGACGACGGGAATTGCCAGACAGGCCCTAGGCTCACCGCCATGCCCCCGGCGAAGAAGCGCACCCGGACCTACGACCCCGTGAAGACCCGTGCGGCGGTTCTCGCCCAGTTCGGGAACGTACGGGCGGCCGTCCGTACCCTCACGCCCGAGCAGCTCGCGCTGCCCACCCGGCTCGGGGAGTGGACCGTACGGGACCTGGTCGCGCACACCGGGGCGGCCCTCGCGGCCGTCGGCCGGTTCCTCGACGCGCCGGAGCCGGCGCGGCAGGACGCCACGGTGCTCGACTGGCCGTCCGGGACCTCGGCCCGCGCCGGGGCCGTCGCCGACCTGGCCCGGCAGCTCGCGGAGCGGAACCCGGACCTCGGCGCCTTCCTCGCCGAGGTCGAACGGCGCTTCGAGGAGGGGCTCGCAGGGCACCCCGGCACCCGGCTGCTGGCCACGAACGCGGGCGCCATGCCGCTGGCGGACTACCTGGTCACCCGCACCGTCGAACTCGTCGTCCACACCGACGACCTGAACGCCGCCGTGCCGGGCCTGGACGTCCCCCAGGACCGGCAGGCCCTGGCCGCCTGTACCCGCCTGCTCGCCGACGCGCTCGCGCTGAAGGCTCCCGGCGGCTCCACGGAGGTGCGGATCCCGCCGTACGCCGTGGTGCAGTGCGTCGAGGGGCCCCGGCACACCCGTGGCACCCCGCCCAACGTCGTCGAGACCGACCCGCTGACCTGGATCCGGCTGGCGACCGGGCGGCTGGCCTGGAAGGACGCGCTCGACGCGGCCCGGGTCAGCGCGAGCGGGGAGCGGGCGGACCTCGGCGGACTGCTGCCGCTGCTGGCGTAGGGGGACGGTCCGGTCCGTCGTACCGGGTCCGGTCTGTCGCACCGAGTCGGGTTCCGGCCACGCGAAGGGTGTGCGAAGCCTCACTCGTGCCTACGGAACAAGAAATTCCGGATCGCCCCGCCGCACCGTCCGACCGTTCGCCCGATCGGGATGGCAGCGCGCTGACCTGCGAGAACGCCAGGTTCATCCAGTCGGCCGCCGGCGAGCGGTCAGTTACTGTCGAGTATCGCCAATTCGGACCAGTGGTCGATCTCGCCTACACTCGGTGGCGTGCCACGTGGTGACGGTCGACTCAGTCATGATCTGCTCCCCGGTGAGAAAGGCCCCCAGGACGCTTGCGGCGTCTTCGGTGTCTGGGCTCCCGGCGAAGAGGTCGCCAAGCTCACTTACTTCGGGCTCTACGCCCTCCAGCATCGGGGTCAGGAATCCGCGGGAATCGCGGTCAGCAACGGCTCCCAGATCCTCGTCTTCAAGGACATGGGCCTCGTCTCCCAGGTCTTCGACGAGACCTCGCTCGGTTCGCTCCAGGGTCATATCGCGGTCGGACACGCCCGCTACTCGACCACCGGAGCCTCCGTGTGGGAGAACGCCCAGCCGACGTTCCGTGCCACGGCGCACGGCTCCATCGCGCTCGGTCACAACGGCAACCTGGTGAACACGGCGCGGCTCGCCGAGATGGTCGCCGAGCTGCCGAAGGACACCAACGGCCGCTCCACCCGGGTGGCCGCCACCAACGACACCGACCTCCTCACCGCCCTGCTGGCGGCGCAGGTCGACGCCGACGGCAAGCCGCTGACCATCGAAGATGGCGCGCACGCGATCCTTCCGCAGGTCAAGGGCGCCTTCAGCCTCGTCTTCATGGACGAGCACACCCTCTACGCCGCCCGTGACCCGCAGGGCATCCGCCCGCTGGTCCTCGGTCGCCTGGAGCGCGGCTGGGTCGTCGCCTCCGAGTCCGCCGCCCTCGACATCTGCGGCGCCAGCTTCGTCCGCGAGATCGAGCCCGGCGAGTTCGTGGCGATCGACGAGAACGGTCTGCGCACCTCTCGATTCGCAGAAGCGAAGCCCAAGGGCTGTGTCTTCGAGTACGTGTACCTGGCTCGCCCCGACACCGACATCGCCGGCCGCAACGTGTACCTCTCCCGGGTGGAGATGGGCCGCCGCCTGGCGAAGGAGGCCCCGGCCGAGGCGGATCTCGTCATAGCGACCCCGGAGTCCGGCACCCCGGCCGCGATCGGTTACGCGGAGGCGTCCGGCATCCCCTTCGGCGCCGGACTGGTCAAGAACGCCTACGTCGGCCGGACCTTCATCCAGCCCTCGCAGACCATCCGGCAGCTCGGCATCCGCCTGAAGCTGAACCCGCTCAAGGAAGTCATCAAGGGCAAGCGCCTGGTCGTCGTCGACGACTCGATCGTGCGCGGCAACACCCAGCGGGCCCTGGTCCGCATGCTCCGCGAGGCGGGCGCGGCCGAGGTCCACATCCGGATCTCCTCGCCGCCGGTGAAGTGGCCCTGCTTCTTCGGCATCGACTTCGCCACCCGCGCCGAGCTCATCGCGAACGGCATGACGATCGACGAGATCGGCACCTCGCTGGGCGCCGACTCCCTGGCGTACATCTCCATCGACGGCATGATCGAGGCGACCGCCATCGACAAGCCGAACCTCTGCCGTGCCTGCTTCGACGGCGAGTACCCGATGGAGCTGCCGGACCCCGAACTGCTCGGCAAGCAGCTCCTGGAGACCGAGCTGGCCGCCGGGCCGGCCGCCACGGCCGCGACCGACGCGATCCGTCGCCCGTAGCGACCCGCCATACCTGCCGTACGACACGAAAGTTCTCACCGTCATGTCTGAGACAACTGGTGCCAGCTACGCAGCCGCGGGCGTCGACATCGAAGCGGGCGACCGCGCCGTCGAGCTGATGAAGGAGTGGGTGAAGAAGACCCGGCGCCCCGAGGTCCTCGGCGGCCTCGGCGGTTTCGCCGGACTCTTCGACGCCTCCGCCCTCAAGCGTTACGAGCGCCCCCTGCTCGCCTCCGCCACGGACGGCGTCGGCACGAAGGTCGACATCGCCCGGCAGCTGGGCGTGTACGACACCATCGGCCACGACCTGGTCGCGATGGTCATGGACGACATCGTGGTGTGCGGTGCCGAGCCGCTGTTCATGACCGACTACATCTGCGTCGGAAAGGTCCACCCCGAGCGGGTCGCCGCGATCGTCAAGGGCATCGCCGAGGGCTGTGTGCTGGCGGGATGCGCCCTGGTGGGCGGCGAGACGGCCGAACACCCCGGCCTGCTGGGGGCGGACGACTTCGACGTCGCGGGCGCCGGTACGGGCGTCGTGGAGGCCGACCGGCTGCTGGGCGCGGACCGGATCCGCGAGGGTGACGCGGTGATCGCCATGGCGGCGTCCGGGCTTCACTCCAACGGGTACTCCCTGGTCCGGCACGTCCTGCTGAACCAGGCCGGGCTGTCCCTGGACGCGCGGATCGAGGAGCTCGGCCGCACGCTGGGCGAGGAGCTCCTGGAGCCCACCAAGATCTACTCGCTGGACTGCCTGGCCCTGACCCGCACGGCCGACGTGCACGCCTTCTCGCACATCACCGGCGGCGGACTCGCGGCCAACCTGGCCCGGGTGATCCCGGACGGCCTGCACGCCGTCGTCGACCGCTCCACCTGGACCCCGGCGCCGATCTTCGACCTCGTCGGCCGGACCGGCGACGTGGCGCGGCTGGAGCTGGAGAAGACCCTGAACATGGGGGTCGGCATGATCGCGATCGTGCCCGAGGAGTCGGCCGACGTGACGCTGGCGACGCTGGCGGACCGCGGGGTCGAGGCCTGGGTGGCCGGCGAGATCACCGGTCGTGGCGAGCACACGACGGGCGCCGAGCTGGTCGGCGACTACGCGGTCTGAGACAGACCGATCCCGTGGACGACAGCACGAAACCCGGTCCGGCGCTGATGCCCCGGACCGGGTGAAGTGCAGTTGCTACGAGAGCCGCGGAAACTGCCGAGTCGCTACTGCGTCAAGCGCCGCGACGATGTTGCGACGAAGGACCGGACTCGTCGTCCTCGTCCTCGTCGTCATCGTTGTACAGATCCGCGTACTGCGCGTACGGGTCGTCTTCTTCGTCGTCGTCCTCGAACGGCTCGCCGTTCGGCGGCTGGCTCGAAGTCGATGCGCCCAGCTCGCTGGCCAGACGCGACAGGTCAGTCCCACCGCTGTTGTACTTCAGCTGGCGGGCGACCTTCGTCTGCTTGGCCTTGGCCCGGCCGCGCCCCATGGCTCGACCCCCTCGGTGACGGGGCTCGACGGCCCCAGAGTCTGACACGCGTTCATGATCCGGAACGGACTCTCCGTAGAGAGGCCGGTCCGTAGGGCTTCCACGGTACCTGAGCCCGCGCCCATACGGTACGTCGCCCGCAGGACGCGCGTGTGCGCAGGGCCTTCGAGGCGCCCTGTCCTCGCTGGTCAGTGGCGATTTTAACCACTTATCCGGGCACGACCCGCCGGTGGACGTGAGAGTTCTCTCGAAGTTCCCGCCGGCGGGTACCGCCCGAAGCCGCGAGCACACCTGGCGTGTGCTCGTGGATCAGTGTGCCGCGCGCGCCTCGGCCATCCGCTGCTCGGCGATCCGGTCGGCCGCCGCGGCCGGCGGAATCCCGTCTTCCTTCGCACGTGCGAAGATGGCCAGCGTGGTGTCGAAGATCTTCGCGGCCTTGGCCTTGCACCGGTCGAAGTCGAAGCCGTGCAGCTCGTCGGCCACCTGGATGACCCCGCCCGCGTTCACCACGTAGTCCGGGGCGTAGAGGATCCCGCGGTCGGCGAGGTCCTTCTCCACACCCGGGTGGGCGAGCTGGTTGTTCGCCGCGCCGCAGACGACCTTGGCGGTCAGCACCGGCACGCTGTCGTCGTTCAGCGCACCGCCGAGCGCGCACGGGGCGTAGATGTCGAGGCCCTCGGTCCGGATGAGCGCGTCGGTGCCGGAGACCGCGGTGACGCCCTCCGGGTGCCGGTCGAGGATCCGCCGCACGGCGTCCTCCCGCACGTCCGTGATCACGACCTGGGCGCCCTCCGCCCGCAGGTGCTCCACCAGGTGGTGGCCGACCTTGCCGACGCCCGCGATGCCGACCGTGCGGCCGCGCAGCGAGGGGTCGCCCCACAGGTGCTGGGCGCTGGCCCGCATGCCCTGGTAGACGCCGAAGGAGGTCAGCACCGAGGAGTCGCCGGCGCCGCCGTTCTCGGGCGAACGCCCGGTGGTCCAGCGGCACTCGCGGGCGACGACGTCCATGTCGGCGACATAGGTGCCGACATCGCAGGCCGTGACGTACCGGCCGCCCAGCGAGGCGACGAAACGGCCGTAGGCGAGGAGCAGTTCCTCGGTCTTGATCAGGTCGGGATCACCGATGATCACGGCCTTGCCGCCGCCGTGGTCGAGACCGGCCATGGCGTTCTTGTACGACATCCCGCGCGCGAGGTTCAGGGCGTCGGCGACGGCCTCCGCCTCGGAGGCGTACGGGTAGAAGCGCGTACCGCCGAGGGCCGGGCCCAGAGCGGTGGAGTGGACGGCGATGACGGCCTTGAGGCCACTGGCGCGGTCCTGGCAGAGCACGACTTGCTCATGACCCCCCTGGTCCGAGTGGAACAGGGTGTGCAGTACATCAGCGTGCGCGCCGGTTACGTCGGTCACTGTGGTGACTCCTGGGTAAGTAGCGGCTTGGTGACCAGCTCCCACGGGTTCCCCCCGAGCTTTTGGCAGTGGGGGAGGAGGAGGGGGCTGTGGCACGAGGGTAGAGCCTGCCTCGGCCCGCCGACCTCCCGGTGCTCAGGATCACCTCCTCCCGGAGTACTGCCGTGCGACGATTTGCATGTTTTTCCCACGTGCCCGGGTGCGGTCCGGCCGTTTTCCGGGTCGATCCGCGGGGGAGGGAGCAGGCGTGCCCAAGGTGTCCTCGGTGATCGTCCCGTACGCGACCTATCTGCGCGTCTACGAACCGCTGGCCGCCTTCCCGGAACCGGAGCGAAGCCACTGGGCGCGCTACGCCCGGCGCGAGACGCGCCCCTCGTACCAGGACGAACTGCGCCGCTCGCTGGCCGATCTGCTGCCCACCCCGCCGGTCCCGGTGCCGGTGCACGAGAGCGGCGACGCGTTCGTGCTGGATGTGGAGGGGGTGCTGTGCGTCTGCCCCTGGCGCACCCGGCTGCGCGGCTGGCAGGCACTGGAGGGACTGCCCGGTGAACTGCCGCGGACGGTCCTGGACGCCGTGCTCCCGCCGCTCGTACGCGGCCAGGCCGCCCAGGACTACGAGCGCTGGCTGGCCCGCAATCCCGACGCCCGCCCCTGGATCCGCACGGCGACCTGGCAGGTGCCGCTGAACTGGTTCGTGCTCGTGTCCGACGAGGAGCGGGAGTGCACGAAGGGGGCCGCCGCCGAGGGCGAGCCGCCCGTGCTGCGCTACCGCACTCCGATGGTGCAGGCGCGGCGCCGGGTCGCGCGGGCGCTGCGCACGCTGCGGGACGCGATGGACGAAGGGCCGCTCATCGACGGCCTGGTGGACGTGGGGCGTTGGCTGGAGGAGTTCCATCCGCGTTCGCTGGTGGAACTGGACTACGGCGGTCTGGTACACACGCTGCCGGCCGACGCGCTGGAGGACGACCACTCCGCCGCGGACGTGGCCGAGGGGATCGACGCGCTGCGCCGCGGTGACGGTTCCGCGGCGGGCGAGGCGTACGCCCGCCTGGTGGAGCGGTGGCGCTCGGTACGGGACCGGCGTTCGGCGAACTGACGGGCCGACAGCACCCAGCGGGTGACGTAGATCACGATCGAAAAATGCTGCGAACGTCGTACGGTCTACCGAACTTGGGGAAGGTGACGGGACGTAGGTCCCGATCCGGGCTTTCACGTCAAGCGTGACAGACCACACTTTCCAGTCTCTTGCGCCCCTTGCCCCTCCTCATGCCAAAATAGGACAAGGGGCCCGGGGAGGGCTCCGTCTGTCCAACTATGTTCCACCGTGGGCGGAATCTCGGCATCACGCAGTTTGGGATGTCTGGTGACTCCTGATCGCCCTGTGACTGATCGTCACAGTGGCGTGACTGTCCGCTATGGCATGGTCCATCGGCTTCCGTCGCTGATGGACACCTGGGAGGGCAATTCCATCGGTTTGGCCGACGCGGCTGGACAGATGGTGTAGTTGTAGTGCCGAGGACAAGCCGTTCGTCCTATAACCGACTCGACTCGCGTCCGCCATTTCGGGCAACGCGGGTCAAGGTGCAGAATTTAGAGGAAAGAACCGAGAAGGTTCGGTTCTCCCGAGGAGGCCGCTCATGACCGCTCGCACCCCTGATGCCGAGCCGCTGCTGACCCCGGCTGAGGTCGCCACCATGTTCCGTGTCGACCCCAAGACGGTCACGCGGTGGGCGAAGGCCGGCAAGCTGACATCCATCCGCACGCTCGGCGGTCACCGCCGTTACCGCGAGGCTGAGGTCCGCGCTCTGCTCGCGGGTATCCCGCAGCAGCGCAGCGAGGCCTGATCAGCCCGAACAACTGAATAACGGGCACGACGACAGGTCCCCAACCCGTCGAGCGGCCCGAACCCACAGCTCCAAGCGACGCGGGTCCTGCCCCAACAGGCCCCCCGCCCAAGCGTTCAGGCAACAGAACCGGGTGCGTCGTGGATCGCGCTGGACTCCGCCGGGTCCAGCGCGATCTTTTTTTGTGCCCGAAAGGCACCCCCGGACGCGTCGCGGAACCGCTCCGGCAGCGCTCGGGGGACGGCCTTGTGATGTCCCTGTGGTGGACCTGTGGTGCCTTCTTGACGACCCGTCCGGCCCTCGGCGGCCGGCCTGTGAGTGGCCTTGTCGGAGTCTGGGGAGGGCTGTCGGATCTGCTGTGCGTGACCGTCGGGACCGGTGCAATGGCACATATTAAATTGACTGGTTGTATGACTCGGGTAAGTACCGTGCTTTTAAAAAATCATGCGGTGACACCCGTCACATGCCATAGGCCTTGTTGCCTCTGGCTCGTGTGCGCTAGTGAAACGGGTCACGGCGCCGGTCACGTCGTCGCGGGACGCTCGTCCGCGGCGGCCCCCGAGGAGCCCTCCGCGTCCGGGGGAGCGGTGTCCATCGCCAGCCGCAGCAGCCGGTGGCAGACGGGGCAGTGCCGGGTCAGATGCCGGTAGGACGAAGCGGCCGCCAGATGCGCGCGGAGCAACGCCCGCGTCTCGTGCCTGACCGACGCCGCCATACGCCACCTCCGGGATCCGTACGGGAAGGTGCCCTGCTCTCTGGGTACTGGTCGCGGGTGGCGGCGTCAAGACGGCATGGGCGGGTGCGAGACGGCGGCCGCGCCGACCCCGGGAGCCCGGACTGCCGTTCCCGGCCCGGGTGGTGGCCGCGGGGGGCTCGCCACGGTGAACGGGGCGAGAGGTCCGCGCAGGTCACGGGCTGACGGGGTGTGACCGGCCGGCGCGGGTCACGGGCGAACGGGGCGCCAGGTCGGCGCAGGGCGCGGCGACGGGTCGGTGCGGGTCACGGCGTACCGGTCGTCGGCGGGCCGACGGGTGCGGGCTCCGGCGGGCGGTCGATGTGGACCCCGGTCCCGCTGGGACGGCCCGCACGGGAAAACAACCGAGGCCCGCTTCCCTCGGAAGGGAACGGGCCTCGGTCGATCAATGCGGTCCTGACGGGATTTGAACCCGCGGCCTCCACCTTGACAGGGTGGCGAGCACTCCAAACTGCTCCACAGGACCAGGTTGTGCTGCGCTTTTCCTCGTTGCGCTGCGAGACAGACTGTACAGGAGGGTGAGCCCCCTGGTCGAACTCACCCAGCGTGCGGATCCCGTCACGGGGCGGCCGCGTCGATCGCCTTCACGATCCGCTTGTCCGAGACGGGGTACGCCGTGCCCAGCGCGTGGGCGAAATAGCTGACCCGCAGCTCCTCGATCATCCAGCGGATGTCCAGGACGGCGGAGGGCACGGGGCGGCCCTGGGGCAGCTGCTCCAGCAGCCAGGCGTACTCGTCCTGCATCTCGTGGACCTTCTCCATGCGGGTGGTGTCCCGCTGGACGTTGGTCGGCATCTGCTGCAGGCGCCGGTCGACGGCCACCAGATAGCGCATCAGGTCGGGCAGGCGCCGCAACCCGGTCTCCGTGACGAAGCCGGGCCGCACGAGGGCGTCCACCTGCTTGCGCACGTCCTGGAGGTTCGCCAGCAGCACGGCGCTGCGTACGCCCTTCAGACGGCGCTCACAGGCCTGCCAGGCGGCCAGCACCTGCTGCACCTGGCCGACCGTGCGGACCGTGGTGTCGACGATCTCCGCGCGCACCTTGTCGTACAGCTTGCGGTGCGACTCCTGGTCCCAGGCCGGGCCCCCGAAGTCGGCGATCAGCCTGTCCGCCGCCGCCATCGCGCAGTCGTCGAACAGGGCCTGGATCGAGCCGTGCGGGTTCGCCGACAGGGCGAGCTTCTGGGCGTTCGTCAGTTTCTCGGAGGCGAACTTGGCCGGGTTCACCGGGATGTTGCGCAGGATCAGCCGCCGCGCGCCCTTCCACATGGCCTCGGCCTGCTCCGCCTCCGTGTCGAAGAGGCGTACGGAGACCGTGTCGCCGTCGTCGACCAGCGCCGGGTACGCCTTGACCGGCTGGCCGGCCCGGCGGGTCTCGAAGACCCGGGTGAGCGTGCCGATGCTCCAGTCCGTCAGCCCCTTGCGCTCCAGGGACTCGCCGCCCTGCCGCTCCGCGGTGGCCGCGGCGGCCTGGGAGAGGGCCTGGCGGGCCTTGGGCCTGAGCCGGAGCTTCAGGGCTTCCAGGTCCTTGTCCTCGGCCAGCTTGCGGCGCCGCTCGTCGACGATCCGGAACGTGACCTTCAGGTGGTCCGGGAGCCGTCCCCAGTCGAAGTCGTCGGCCTCGAAGGGCACCCCGACCATCCGCTTGAGCTCACGCGCCATGGTGGTGGTCAGCGGCTCCTGCAAGGGCACGGCCCGCTCCAGGAAGGCCTTCGCGTAGTTCGGCGCGGGCACGTAGTGGCGGCGGATCGGCTTCGGCAGGGAGCGGATCAGCTCGGTGACCACCTCCTCGCGCAGGCCCGGGATCTGCCAGTCGAAGCCCTCGTCCGTGACCTGGTTGAGGACCTGGAGCGGGACGTGCACGGTCACACCGTCCGCGTCCGCGCCCGGCTCGAACTGGTACGTCACCCGGAACTTCAGCGGCCCCTGCCGCCAGGAGTCCGGGTAGTCGGCCTTGGTGACCGCCTCCGCCGACTCCCGGATGAGCATCTCCCGCTCGAAGTCCAGGAAGTCGGGCTGCTCATGGCGCTTGCGCTTCCACCAGGAGTCGAAGTGGGCGCCCGACACGACGTGTTCGGGGACCCGCTGCTCGTAGAAGTCGAAGAGGGTGTCGTCGTCGACCACGATGTCCCGGCGCCGGGCGCGGTGCTCCAGCTCCTCGACCTCGCTGAGGAGTTTCCGGTTGTCGGCGAAGAACTTGTGGTGGGTCCGCCAGTCGCCCTCGACCAGCGCGTTGCGAATGAAAAGTTCGCGGGACGTCTCCGGGTCGATCCGCCCGTAGTTGACCTTCCGCTGGGCGATGATCGGCACGCCGTACAGCGTGACCTTCTCGTACGCCATCACCGCCGCCTGGTCCTTCTCCCAGTGCGGCTCGCTGTAGGTGCGCTTGAGCAGGTGCCCGGCGAGCGGCTCGATCCACTCCGGCTCGATCTTCGCGTTGACGCGGGCCCACAGACGGCTGGTCTCCACCAGCTCCGCCGACATCACGAAACGCGGGGGCTTCTTGAAGAGGGCCGAGCCGGGGAAGATCGCGAACTTGGCGTTGCGGGCGCCGAGGTACTCGTTCCTGCCCCCGCCCCGGCCGCTCTCGCCGCCGGCCTCCTTCACGTCCTTCATCCCGATGTGGGAGAGCAGACCGGCCAGCAGCGAGACGTGCACGCTCTGCTCGGCGGCGTCGTCCTCGTTGGGGTGGATCCCCAGCTGCCGGGCGACCGTGCGCAGCTGGGTGTAGATGTCCTGCCACTCCCGGATGCGCAGGAAGTTCAGGTACTCCTGCTTGCACATCCGGCGGAAGGAGGAGGAACCCCGCTCCTTCTGCTGCTCACGGACGTAGCGCCAGAGGTTGAGATAGGCGAGGAAGTCGCTCGTCTCGTCCTTGAAGCGGGCGTGCTGCTGGTCGGCCTGGGTCTGCTTGTCGGCCGGGCGCTCGCGCGGGTCCTGGATGGAGAGCGCGGCCGCTATGACCATGACCTCGCGGACACAGCCGTTCTTGTCGGCCTCCAGGACCATCCGGGCCAGCCGCGGGTCGACGGGCAGCTGGGCGAGCTTGCGGCCGGTGTCGGTGAGCCGCTTGCGCACGTCCTGCTGCGCCGGGTCGAGCGCGCCGAGCTCCTGGAGGAGCTGGACGCCGTCGCGGATGTTGCGGTGGTCCGGCGGGTCGATGAAGGGGAACTTCTCGATGTCGCCGAGGCCGGCCGCGGTCATCTGGAGGATGACGGAGGCGAGGTTCGTGCGCAGGATCTCCGCGTCCGTGAACTCCGGCCGGGCCAGGAAGTCGTCCTCGGAGTACAGCCGGATGCAGACGCCGTCGGACGTACGGCCGCAGCGGCCCTTGCGCTGGTTGGCGCTGGCCTGGGAGACCGCCTCGATGGGCAGCCGCTGGACCTTGGTGCGGTGGCTGTAGCGGGAGATGCGGGCGAAGCCGGGGTCGATGACGTACTTGATGCCCGGCACGGTCAGCGAGGTCTCGGCGACGTTGGTCGCCAGAACGATCCTGCGGCCGGTGTGCGGCTGGAAGACGCGGTGCTGCTCGGCGTGCGAGAGCCGGGCGTAGAGCGGCAGCACCTCGGTGAACCGGTAGTTCTTCTTGACCAGCGCGTCCGCGGTGTCGCGGATCTCGCGCTCGCCGGAGAGGAAGACCAGGATGTCGCCCTTGCCCTCGCCCTGGAGCTCCTCGACGGCGTCGCAGATCGCGGTGATCTGGTCGCGGTCGGCGTCCTCGGAGTCCTCCTCCAGGAGCGGGCGGTAGCGCACCTCGACCGGGTAGGTGCGCCCGCTGACCTCGACGATCGGGGCGTCGCCGAAGTGCCGGGAGAAGCGCTCCGGGTCGATCGTCGCGGAGGTGATGACCACCTTGAGGTCCGGCCGCTTGGGCAGCAGCTGGGCGAGGTAGCCGAGCAGGAAGTCGATGTTGAGGGACCGCTCGTGGGCCTCGTCGATGATGATCGTGTCGTAGGCGCGCAGCTCGCGGTCGGTCTGGATCTCGGCGAGCAGGATGCCGTCCGTCATCAGCTTCACGAAGGTGGCGTCCGGGTTCACCTGGTCGGTGAACCGCACCTTCCAGCCGACGGTCTCCCCGAGCGGGGTGTCCAGCTCCTCGGCGACCCGCTCGGCGACGGTCCGGGCGGCGATCCGACGGGGCTGGGTGTGCCCGATCATCCCGCGCACGCCACGCCCCAGCTCCATACAGATCTTGGGGATCTGCGTGGTCTTCCCGGACCCGGTCTCACCGGCGACGATGACGACCTGGTGATCGCGGATGGCGGCCGCGATCTCGTCCTTCTTCTGGCTGACCGGCAGCTGCTCGGGATAGGTGACGGCCGGCACGCGGGCGCGTCGCGCGGCCATCCGCTCCTCGGCCCTGGCGACCTCCGCCTCTATCTCGGCGAGGACGGCGGCGCGCGCCTCCGGGTTACGGATCTTGCGCGCGCCCTCGAGCCTGCGCCCGAGCCGGTGCGCGTCGCGCAGGGTCAGCTCGGTCAGGCGGGGGGCGAGGGCGCCGAGGGCGGGGGCAGGGTGCGTAGACATACGCGATCCAGGATCTCATCCCGGCCAAATCCGTGGCGAACCCTTTTGCCCCCGGCGTGGGGCCGGGTCAGGGGGCGCGCTGGGCCGGGGGTGCGGGCGGGGGCGCGGCGGATGTCGCGTCCGGCGTGGCGGTCGGTGCGGCGGCGGGCGCGGTGGCCGGCGTGGGGGCGGCGGGGGCGGTGGCCGGCGTGGGGGCGGCGGCGGGTGCGTCGGCAGGTGCCGGGGCGGTCGGTGCCGACGCGGGCGTGGCGGGTGCGGCCGGTGCGGGTTCCCGGCGGGAGCCGTCTCCCAGTGCGATGGAGCGGGCGGTGTTGGAGACGGCCTTGATGCCCAGGTAGGCGGTGGTCATCCCGCTGATCGCGGTGAACGCGGCGGTCAGCACACCGACGATCACGGCCCGGTCGCCGTCGAGCCGCCAGACGCCGAAGACCGCGACGCACGAGATCGCGACGATGCTGATGACGACGGCCATCAGTCCGTAGCGGGCCCGGTCCTTCTCCAACTCGGTGTCCCGCATGTCTGCGGCCCCGCTCCGCACCATCGTCCCCGCCCCCTCAGCACCGCGCCGACCGGATGTGACGCCGACCAGGCGTACAGCAACCAGGCGTACGACGAAAGGAGCCTCATCCGAACGGATGAGGCTCCTGACTTGTGGCTGGGGCCGGGGTCGAACCGGCGACCTATCGCTTTTCAGGCGATCGCTCGTACCAACTGAGCTACCCAGCCACGAGATTTCCGAGGAAATCTCAGCGGTCCTGACGGGATTTGAACCCGCGGCCTCCACCTTGACAGGGTGGCGAGCACTCCAAACTGCTCCACAGGACCATGCTGTTGTGTGCGAACCGACGCATGTAAGTGTCGCACACCGTACTACGTGCCCCCAACGGGATTCGAACCCGTGCTACCGCCTTGAAAGGGCGGCGTCCTAGGCCGCTAGACGATGAGGGCTATCGGCCCGCCTGCGCGCTTCTCAGCGCGTCGGGGACGTCCTGAGCATATGGGATGGCGGCGGGTATCGCCAAAACGGTTTACGGGGAGGTGCCGGAGGGAGTCGCGGAGGGGCTGGGGGAGCCGCCCTGGGCAGGGGCCCGGGAGCCGGTCGGCGACGGCTTCGGGGAGGGTGCCGGGGACGCCGTCGGGGCGGGGGCCGGGGAGGGCGCCGCCCCCGGCTGGTTCTCCTCCGGAAGGTGGCGGCTGACCTCGGCCGTGGTCAGTCCCAGGCCGCCCAGCCGGATCTCGTCCCAGGCCTGGAGGCGCCGGGTGTCGCGGTCGAAGTAGAGGATCGACGCCTCGATCGGGTCCGGGTACTTGCCCTCGACGGCGCGCAGTCCGCTGCCGCCCGTGGAGCCCTCCACCCGCAGCCGGGTGCCGTTCTTCATGACCTCCGTCTCCTCGTGGTGCACATGGCCGGCCAGCACGAGCGGCACCTCGCCGTCCGTGACGCGCGCCGCGAACGGCTCGTGGACGACGGCCACGTCGGCCGGGGTCCCGGCGGCCTTCTGGTCGCGCAGGGCCGAGGCCAGCCGGGCGCCCGCCAGGTACTCGGCCGGGTCGCCGCCGGGCCGGGCCGAGCGGTCGGGCGTGAACTGCGGGTCGCCGATGCCCGCGAAGCGCAGGCCCGCGACGGTCTCGGCCCGGCCGTCGTCGAGGACGTGCACGTTCTTCAGGTGCTCCAGGTAGCGCTGGGTGAGCGGGGAGTCGTGGTTGCCGCGGACCCAGACGTAGGGGGCGCCGAGGTCGGCTATCGGGTCCAGGAAGGCGTTCTCCGCCGCCGTGCCGTGGTCCATCGTGTCGCCGGAGTCGACGATCACGTCGACCTTGTACTGCTCCACCAGCGACGCGACGATCTTCCAGCTCGCCGGGTTGAGATGGATGTCCGAGACGTGCAGGACCCGGATCGTGCTCGGGTCCGGCGAGTAGGCGGGCAGCGTCGACGTGACGTCGTAGAGCTTCGTCACGTTCGTCACCAGACGGGCCAACTCCTGCTGGTAGACGTCGAACTCGGTGACGATGTTCCGGGCGTTGCCCACCAGGGAGGGCGCGGAGGACAGCAGGCCCGAGAACCTCGGCTCCAGGACCGACTCGGGGTTCCAGGTGGCGTACGCCGTCCCGCCGCAGGCCGCGAGCAGGGTCAGGGCCAGCCCGCCGGCCGCGAGGGCGCGCCGGGGGCGGCGGTAGACCGCGAGGCCGAGGGCGGTGGCGCCGGAGACGACGGCGACGCAGGAGCGCGCGGCCAGGTCGAGCGTGCCGTGCTCCACGTCCCGGGTGACCTCCTCCTGGAGGCCCGTGATCCGCTCGGGGTGGTCGACCAGGGCCCGGGAGCGGACCGGGTCGAGCTGGTCGACGTTCACGTCCAGCCGGACCGGGGCGGCATGGCTGTCCAGGCTCAGCGCGCCCAGCGGGGAGACGTTGATCTTGGTGCCGCCGGTGAGGGAGGGGCGCAGGGCCATCGTGGTGTCCATGGGGCCCACCGGGACCCGTACGTTCCCGACGACCAGCAGGCCCAGCCAGGCCCCGGCCAGGACCACGGTGACCAGGCCCAGGGCGCGGGCCCAGGGGCGCGGCTGCGGGACGAGCTCGACGGAGAGCCGGGGCAGGGGCCGGGGGCGCCGCTCGGCCCGGCGGCGGGTGAGGGCGCGGGGCCTCCCGGGTATGCGAGACCTTCCGGATGTGCGGGACCTGCCGGGTATGCGGTTCAGGGCGGCGGTGACGCCGTGTGCACGGGCGGGGACGCGGACCATTGGGCCCGTATGCCCGGGTGTGCGGACGGGTATGCGGGCGGCTGCGCGGGTGTCAGCCCCAGCCCAGTTCGTGCAGCCGCGCGTCGTCGATGCCGAAGTGGTGCGCCACCTCGTGCACGACGGTGACGGACACCTCCTCCACCACGTCCTCGGCCGTATCGCAGTGGCGCAGGGTCGGGCCCCGGTAGATCGTGATGCGGTCCGGCAGGACGCCCGCGTACCACTCCCCGCGCTCCGTGAGGGGGGTGCCCTCGTACAGGCCGAGGAGCTCGGGGTCGTCGGACGGCGGCTCGTCCTCGACGAACACCGCCACGTTGTCCATGACCCGCGTCAGCTCCGGCGGGATCCGGTCCAGGGCCTCGCTCACCAGTTCTTCGAACCTGTCGGGCGTCATCTCCAGCACACGGCCATTGTCGGGGACGACCGGGCGGAACGGGCGGTTCGGGCGCGGTCCGTTCGGTCCGTGGCCGGGTGCGGCGGGCGGGTGCGTGTCCTACGGCGGCGACGGGAGTTGAACACGTCGACTTCCTCGTCCACCCGGAGGTGGCTTCCGTGCGCCCCTTGAACGTATCCGTACGCCTGGCCGTGACGGTCATGGTCGTGGCCGGCGCGGCCGGCTGTGTGAGCGTGGGCGACGACGAGGGGAGCCAGGCCAGACCGACGCACTCGGCGGGGCGGCACGGCGGCGGCGCGGGGGACGGCGACCAGGCCGGCGGCGGTGGCGTGGTCGGCTACGGGGACGGGCCCGGACGCGGCGGACGCGACCGGGACGGGCGCGGCGGGCGGGAGAGCGGGAAGCCGGAGTCCCCGTCGGCCTCGCCGTCGGCGGGCCCCGGCGCGAGTGCGAGCGCGTCGGCGTCCGTGCGGCCGGGGCGGAGCGTGCCGCCGGGCGTGCCCTCGCCGACCGGGGTGCCGCCGGCGCCGACGGGGAGCGACCCGGCGCAGGAGCCGTCCGTGGACCCGGTGACGACGGCTCCGCAGTCGCCGGAGCCGTCGGCCGCGGAGCCGTCGTCGTCGGCGCACGGGGAGAGCCTGCCCCAGCTGGTGCGGCGCGAGCCCGCGCCCAGGGCGGGTATGCCCGCGCTGTGAGCCATGCTTTCCAAGGCGAGGAAGCCCTCGTGACCTGCGGTTATGAGGACGGATTTGCCTAAGGGGGGTGAGGGTGCGTATGGTGGTAGATCGTTTGATCCCATTTGCCCGGCGCCAATGCAGAGCGCGCCGTGTGGCGCGTACTCTCCCCAGCCGTGGCGGACCGCATCGAGGCGGTCGTAATGCGACTCACGGAGTTGACGGGCGCGTGCCGACGAGACTCCGGAAGGTTTCGCATTCGCATGTCCATTTCCAGTACTGATCACGCCGTCGTGCCCTCGAACGGGCAGAACGACGACCAGGTCGACACCGTCGAGGCGACGGTCGAGACGGCCGTCGAGACGGCGTCCGAGGCCCCGCAGGTGACCTTCGCGGACCTCGGCCTGCCCGAGGGCGTCGTGCGCAAGCTCGCCCAGAACGGCGTGACCACCCCCTTCCCGATCCAGGCCGCGACCATCCCGGACGCCCTGGCCGGCAAGGACATCCTCGGCCGTGGCCGCACCGGCTCCGGCAAGACCCTCTCCTTCGGTCTGCCGACCCTGGCCACGCTGGCCGGCGGTCGCACCCAGAAGCACAAGCCCCGCGCGATCATCCTCACCCCGACCCGTGAGCTGGCCATGCAGGTCGCCGACGCCCTCCAGCCGTACGGCGACGTCCTCGGCCTGAAGATGAAGGTCGTCTGCGGCGGCACGTCGATGGGCAACCAGATCTACGCCCTGGAGCGCGGCGTCGACATCCTCGTCGCCACCCCGGGCCGTCTGCGCGACATCATCAACCGCGGCGCCTGCTCCCTGGAGGACGTGCAGATCGCCGTCCTCGACGAGGCCGACCAGATGTCCGACCTGGGCTTCATGCCCGAGGTCACCGAACTGCTCGACCAGGTCCCGGCCGGCGGTCAGCGCATGCTCTTCTCCGCGACGATGGAGAACGAGATCAAGACCCTCGTCGACCGGTACCTCAACGCCCCGGTCAGCCACGAGGTCGACGCCGCCCAGGGCGCGGTCACCACGATGAGCCACCACATCCTCATCGTGAAGCCCAAGGACAAGGCGCCGGTCACGGCCGCGATCGCCTCCCGCAAGGGCCGCACCATCATCTTCGTCCGCACCCAGCTGGGTGCGGACCGCGTCGCCGAGCAGCTGCGCGACGCCGGGGTGAAGGCCGACGCGCTGCACGGCGGCATGACCCAGGGCGCCCGTACCCGGACGCTGGCGGACTTCAAGGACGGTTACGTCAACGTCCTGGTCGCCACCGACGTCGCCGCGCGAGGCATCCACGTCGACGGCATCGACCTGGTCCTCAACGTCGACCCGGCAGGCGACCACAAGGACTACCTGCACCGGGCCGGCCGTACCGCGCGTGCGGGCCGCACGGGCACCGTGGTCTCCCTCTCCCTGCCGCACCAGCGCCGCCAGATCTTCCGCCTCATGGAGGACGCGGGCGTCGACGCCGGGCGCCACATCATCCAGGGCGGCGCCGCCTTCGAGCCGGAGGTCGCCGAGATCACCGGCGCCCGCTCGATGACCGAGGTCCAGGCCGAGTCCGCGGGCAACGCCGCGCAGCAGGCCGAGCGCGAGGTCGCCCAGCTCACCAAGGAGCTGGAGCGCGCCCAGCGCCGCGCGAGCGAGCTGCGCGAGGAGTCCGACCGCCTCGTCGCCCGGGTCGCCCGCGAGCGCGGCGAGGACCCGCAGGCCGCGGTGGCCGAGGCGCAGTCCGAGGCGGCGCAGGCCGTCGCCGAGGTCTCCGTGCCGGAGCAGCCGGCCGCGCAGGACGTCGACCGCGTCGAGCGCGAGGAGCGCACGGCGGCCTCGTCCTCGTCGTCCTCCTCGTACGAGCGTCGTGACGACCGGGGCGGTTTCAACCGTGACCGTCGTGACGAGCGCGGTGGCGACCGTGGCGGCTTCCGCCGTGACGACCGCCGTGACGACCGGGGCGGCGACCGTGGCGGTCGTTCCTTCGAGCGTCGTGACGACCGGGGCGGTTTCAACCGCGACCGCCGTGACGAGCGCGGTGGCGACCGTGGCGGCTTCCGCCGTGACGACCGCCGTGACGACCGTGGCGGCCGTTCCTTCGGCGGTGACCGTGACCGTGGTTTCGAGCGTCGTGACGACCGTGGTGGCCGTTCCTTCGAGCGTCGTGACGACCGGGGCGGCTTCAACCGCGACCGCCGTGACGACCGTGGCGGCGACCGTGGCGGCCGTTCCTTCGGTGGCGACCGTGACCGTGGTTTCGAGCGTCGTGACGACCGTGGTGGCCGTTCCTTCGAGCGTCGTGACGACCGGGGCGGCTTCAACCGCGACCGCCGTGACG